>JAHJJI010000044.1 GCA_018823025.1 Gammaproteobacteria bacterium
AAGGGCGACGCTCTACCAACTGAGCTAAGCACCCGAAGTTCGCTAGTTTACAGCATCCTTAAGCGCTTTGCCAGAACGGAACTTAGGCACTTTAGCAGCCTTGATCTTGATGGTTGCGCCGGTGCGAGGATTACGGCCATTGCGAGCGGCGCGTGTGCCGACGTAGAACGTACCAAAACCAACCAGGGTAACCATATCACCCTTTTTCAGCGCGACTTTAACGGCGCCAATAGTAGCGTCCAGAGCACGGCCAGCAGCAGCCTTGGACATATCGGCGGATTTAGCGATTGCATCAATCAACTCGGATTTGTTCACGTGTGGTCCCCTTTCTATTTGGTTTGAGAAACAGGTTGAGTCCTGCACACACTTTATAACAAGCCGCAAAACCATGTGTCAAGCGGTTTCCGTAAAATTAATCGAATTTAATGGCGTCAATTAAGGGGTTCCGGGCAGGTAGCAAATAACTGACAACAAACATAAGCGTTTTCATGCCAATAAAAAAACCAATCCGAGCGGCGAATTGCCGGATTGGCTTTGAACGAAGCGCGATGCGAGTTAATGCTTGATGACGGCGTCCTTTGCCTTTTCTTCAACCGGCGGAATAGACGTAGGTGCAACCTCCTCTGGCAGCGCCTCCGGCTTGCGCTCGAGCGCATAACCGAGCACTTCGTCGATCCACTTGACCGGGTGGATATCCAGCCGATTTTTGATGTTATCCGGGATCTCAACCAGATCCTTGACGTTCTCATGCGGAATCAAGACTGTTTTAATCCCGCCACGGTGAGCCGCCAGCAGTTTCTCTTTCAGCCCACCGATCGGCAAAACCTCACCACGCAACGTGATCTCGCCGGTCATCGCGACATCGGCACGCACCGGAATCCCGGTCAGTATGGATACCATCGCGGTGGTTATGGCAACACCCGCGCTAGGCCCATCCTTAGGTGTAGCGCCTTCCGGCAGGTGAATATGGACATCGTTCTTCTGGTAAAAATCCTCGGGGATACCTAGCGCACGTGAGCGGCTACGTACCACGGAAAGCGCGGCCTGAATCGATTCCTGCATCACTTCACCAAGCTTGCCCGTAGTGATCATTTTGCCTTTGCCAGGCAGCGCTACCGCCTCAATGGTCAGCAACTCGCCCCCCACTTCGGTCCAGGCTAAACCCGTCACCTGGCCAACCTGATTGTTCTGCTCTGCCATACCGTAGCTGTAACGGCGCACACCCAGATACTTATCAAGGCCGCGCGAGGTCACCGCGATTTTGCCTTTGCCCTTCCTGAGCAACAGCGCTTTAACCACCTTACGGCAGATTTTGGCGATTTCCCGCTCCAGGCTACGCACGCCCGCCTCGCGGGTGTAATAACGAACGATATCGCGCACGGCACTTTCGGCGATACTGGCCTCTTCATCCTTAAGTCCGTGCAGCTTCAGCTGCTTCGGTAGCAGGTAACGCATCGCGATGTTGATCTTCTCGTCCTCGGTGTAGCCGGACAGCCGAATCACCTCCATCCGGTCGAGTAGCGGGCCGGGGATGTTCAAGGAGTTAGAAGTGGCGACAAACATCACGTCGGACAAGTCATACTCCACCTCGACATAATGGTCGACGAAGGTATGGTTCTGCTCCGGATCGAGCACCTCCAGCAGCGCAGAGGAGGGGTCTCCACGGAAGTCCGCCCCCATCTTATCCACTTCGTCCAGTAAAAATAGTGGGTTACGTACGCCAACCTTGGTCATACCCTGCAAAACCTTGCCCGGCATGGAACCGATGTAAGTGCGGCGATGCCCACGAATCTCGGCTTCGTCACGCACACCGCCCAGCGCCATACGGATAAACTTGCGATTGGTTGCGCGGGCGATGGACTGACCCAGAGAGGTCTTGCCTACCCCTGGTGGGCCAACCAGACACAGAATCGGCGCCTTAAATTTATCCACGCGCTGCTGCACTGCCAGATATTCAACTATGCGTTCCTTGACCTTCTCCAGGCCGTAGTGATCCTTCTCAAGCACTGCTTCGGCAGCCTTCAGATCCTTGCTGATCTTGGTTTTCTTCTTCCACGGCAATCCGGTCAGAACATCGATAAAGTTGCGCACCACCGTCGCCTCTGCAGACATCGGTGACATCAGGCGCAGTTTTTTCAATTCGGATTCAGCCTTGGCCAATGCCTCCTTGGGCATGGAAGCGGCCTTGATTTTCTTTTCCAGCTCATCCAGATCAGAGCCTTCTTCCATATCACCCAGCTCTTTCTGGATCGCCTTGACCTGCTCGTTCAGATAATACTCGCGCTGGCTCTTTTCCATCTGACGTTTGACACGGCCACGGATGCGCTTTTCCACCTGAAGAATATCGATTTCCGCATCCAGAATGCCGAGCATGTGCTCAAGGCGTTTTTGCACGCTCACCATTTCCAGAATTTCCTGCTTCTGCTCAATCTTGAGCGGCAGGTGAGCGGCAATAGTGTCAGCCAGACGCCCCGCCTCATCAATGCTGGCGAGCGAAGTGAGTATCTCGGGGGGAATCTTTTTGTTGAGTTTGACGTACTGGTCGAACTGCGCGAAAAGACCGCGACGCAACGCCTCGATCTCGTTTTCTTCACCATCTTCCTGCGCGATCAGGTCTGCTTCAGCGACGAAGTGGGTCTTGGCATCGGAAAATTTAGTGACCTGGGCGCGCTGACTGCCTTCCACCAGCACCTTGACGGTGCCATCGGGCAGTTTCAGCATCTGCAGAATGCTGGCCATGCAGCCAACCTCATACAGATCCTCTGGCACAGGCTCATCCTTGGCGGCGGATTTCTGCGCCACCAGCATAATGTGCTTCCCGGACTCCATGGCAGTTTCCAGCGCCTTGATGGACTTGGGACGACCTACGAATAGCGGGATCACCATGTGCGGGAAAACCACCACGTCGCGCAGCGGCAACAGCGGCAGTTTCACGGATTGATCTAACGTGTCATTGTGTACAGTCATGGGCTCCACCTGAAATTTAACTTACAGTTACAAAGGTAGGGACGACTTGCGGCAATTCAAGTGCATCTGAGAAAATTCGAACGCCGCCCACAGAAGAGCCAAACAAGCCGCCGCTGGGGAAGCGGCGGCAAAACATCAGGCAGTGCCGGCCACCTTCGGCTGATCGGCATAAATCAGAATCGGCTGATTCTCCCCACTAACCACCCCGTCGTCGATCACTGCCTTGGCGACATTACTCATGGAGGGCAGGTCATACATGATATCCAACAGGGTATGTTCCAGAATAGAACGCAAGCCACGAGCACCAGTCTTTCTTGCCAATGCTTTCTTGGCAATGGCGAGCAGCGAATTTTCCCTGAACTCAAGTTCGACCCCTTCCATCGCAAAGAGTTTCTGATACTGCTTGATCAGGGCGTTTTTGGGTTCGGTCAGGATGCGCATCAGGGCATGTTCGTCGAGATCCTCGAGGGTCGCGATAACGGGCAGGCGACCGACAAATTCCGGGATCAGACCGAACTTGATCAGGTCCTCCGGTTCGACGTCACGCAGCACGGCACCGATTTCCTTGCGGTCGTCCTTGCTCTTCACTTCGGCTCCAAAGCCAATACCGCCCTTCTCGGAGCGCATTCGAATCACCTTATCCAGGCCGCTAAACGCACCACCACAGATAAACAGAATGTTGGTGGTATCAATTTGAACGAACTCCTGATTCGGATGTTTGCGTCCACCCTGCGGAGGCACCGAGGCAGTAGTACCCTCGATCAGCTTGAGCAGTGCCTGCTGCACGCCTTCACCGGACACATCGCGAGTAATCGAGGGATTATCGGATTTGCGTGAAATCTTGTCGATCTCATCAATGTAGACAATGCCACGTTGCGCCTTCTCCACATCGTAATCACATTTCTGCAGCAATTTCTGGATGATGTTTTCGACGTCCTCACCAACGTAACCCGCTTCAGTCAGGGTAGTCGCATCGGCAATAACGAATGGCACGTTGAGCATGCGCGCCAGAGTCTGGGCCAGCAGGGTCTTGCCGGAGCCCGTTGGGCCAATCAGCAGGATATTACTCTTGGACAGTTCGACCTCGTCGGTCTTCGAACTGTTCTTGAGCCGCTTGTAGTGATTGTAAACAGCAACAGAGAGGATTTTCTTCGCCTTCGGCTGATCGATCACGTACTCGTCGAGCATCTGGCAGATTTCCTGCGGCACCGGCAAATCGGAAGCGCCGCCTTTTGCCGATTGATCGCCCTGTGCCTCCTCGCGAATAATGTCGTTGCACAGTTCGACGCACTCGTCACAGACAAACACGGACGGGCCGGCAATCAATTTACGCACTTCATGTTGGCTTTTGCCGCAGAACGAGCAGTAAAGCAGTTTTTCGCCGCCGGTTTTATCAGACATATTCAGTTTTCCTCAAATATTTTTGGCATCAACCAGCAATTTCTGTTCGATTCGCCAGTACTTTATCCACCAGCCCATATTTAACTGCTTCATCACCGCTCATGAAATTATCACGATCGCTGTCTTTTTCAATGGTTTTAACGGACTGGCCGGTGTGCTGAGCCAGCATCGTATTCAGACGCTGCCTCAAGTATAGGATTTCCTTGGCATGGATTTCAATATCGGAGGCCTGACCCTGGAAACCACCCGACGGTTGATGAATCATCACACGGGAGTTCGGCAGGCAGAAGCGTTTGCCCTTGGCGCCGGCCGCAAGCAAAAACGAACCCATGCTAGCCGCCTGGCCCAGACAGAGCGTGCTGACATCCGGCTTGATAAACTGCATGGTATCGTAAATCGACATGCCAGCACTGACCGAACCACCCGGCGAGTTGATGTAGAAGAAAATATCCTTGTCAGGATTGTCTGATTCCAGAAACAGCATCTGTGCCACGATCAGGTTGGCCGTCACATCATTGACTGGGCCTACCAGAAAAATCACCCGTTCCTTGAGCAGTCGAGAATAAATGTCGAACGCACGTTCACCTCGCCCACTCTGCTCGATCACCATCGGGACCATACCCAGGTTTTGCGGCTCCCAGTTCTGACTATGAATCATTAATTATTCCCCATCAGTTCATCAAAGGCGGAATTAACTTCCACCACTTTGGCGCGTTCCAGCACCCATTTGACCACATTGTCCTCGATAACCAAAGATTCGACTGTGGCCAAGCGATTCGGTTCACCATAATACCAAGCCAGCACTTGCTCCGGCTGCTCATAGCTCTGCGCCAGCTCATTCACCAGTTCACGCACCTGCTCGGGCTTGGCCTGCAACTGGTTCGCATTAACCAGCTCAGACATGATCAAGCCAAGGCTGACGCGGCGGCGCGCCTGATCCTCGAACAAATTGGCCGGCAGCGAAATATCGCCGCTGGCGCTCAATCCACGGGCACGTAAATCTTCGCCTGCCTGCTGGCGGAGATGGTCAATCTCCATCTCGATCAGAGATCTGGGCTGCTCGAACGGTGTCGCGTCGAGCAGAGCCTGCATCACGCGCTCCTTGACTCGGCCGTCAATGCGCTTTTTCACCTCGCGTTCCAGGTTGGCCTTGATTTCGCTGCGCATGGTTTCCAGATTTCCGTCCGACACACCCAGCGACTTGGCGAAATCCGCATCGACTTCCGGCAGTTTCGGCTCCGCCACCTGATTCAGCGTCACCGCAAAAGTCACGGTTTTTCCGGCTAGCTCCTTGGCATGATAATCTTCGGGAAAGGTTAACTCAAACGATTTGCTCTCGCCTGCCGTCATGCCAAGGATAGCCCCTTCAAAATCCTTCAGCGTATGACCTTCGCCCAGCACCAGCTTATAGTCCTTGGCCTGACCGCCCTGGAATTCCTCTCCATTCAGGGTACCGCGATAGTCGATCTCGACCTGATCGCCAGTTGCAGCTTTGCGCTTTGCCGGCGCATAGCTCACGCGCTGCTTGCGCAGGATTTCAATAGTTTTATCAACCTCGGCATCGCCAACCACCACCTGCGGACGATCGATCGCTACCCCACTGATATCACCCACCACCACGTCAGGATAAACTTCGAAAGTCGCAGCGAATTGCAGATCCTTGGACTCGCCCTCGGCCGGCTTGGCCTCGATCCGTGGATAGCCTGCCACTTTCAGGTTCTGCGCCCTGACCGCTTCGGAAAAGTTTTTCTGCACCGCCTCGCCCAGGACTTCCTGGCGTACCTGGCCACTGTACTGCTGCTCCACAATCTTCATCGGCACCTTGCCGGGACGGAAACCATCCATCTTGACCGTGCGCGCCAGCCGTTTCAGCCTGTTACCCACTTCCGCTTCCATGCTGGCGAGCGAAACGGCCAGGTTAAGCGTGCGTTGCAGTGAGCTGGAGTTTTCCGTAGTCGTTTCCATTACCTGTCTATCCCTCTAAATTAATGACTGTTGCATGTCTGGTGCGAAAGGGGGGACTCGAACCCCCACACCTTGCGGCGCTGGAACCTAAATCCAGTGCGTCTACCAATTCCGCCACTTTCGCAAAAACCTATAGTGTAATATATTCAATGACTGGCTGTCAGCTTATCAGCTTCCGGCTTCCTTTTCCGCGAGCATCCTACCTGAAAACTCAATGCCTCAACACTATGAAAATTTTCCGGTGGCATCCATATTGCTGCCAAAACGGCTGCGCCGCCCGGTTTGCGTCATTTACGCTTTCGCCCGTGCGGCCGACGATTTCGCCGACGAAGGCGATCTCGACGATGATGCGCGACTGGCTCTGCTCGGCGGCTTTCGTGACGAACTGGACAAGATCGAAGCTGGCCTGCCGCCAGCAATTTCTCTGTTCCACGAGCTCAAAGAGATCATCGACCTCCATCAGCTGCCATTGCAACCTTTCTACGACCTGCTCGACGCCTTTTCACAGGACGTCGTTAAAAAACGCTATGCCCATTTCGGCGAGGTGATGGATTACTGCCAGCGCTCCGCCAATCCGGTCGGCCTGCTGCTACTACACCTTTACGGCGCAGCGACGGAACGTAACATCAGCTACTCAAACGCTATTTGCTCCAGTTTGCAGTTGATCAACTTCCTGCAAGATATCGCCATCGACTACCACGACAAGGACAGGATTTACCTGCCGCAGGATGAACTGGCAAAATACCGCATTTCTGAAACGCAAATCGCGCGCGGCGACAACAGCGGCCTGTGGAAACCCTTCATGCAATTCCAGATCGAGCGCACGCGCAAGCTGCTGCAGGCGGGCGCGCCGCTTGGCAACGTACTGCGCGGCAGGATCGGCCTGGAAATGCGCATGATCATCATGGGTGGCGAAACCATACTCCGTAAGCTGCACAAATCCGACGGCGATATTTTCAATGACCGTCCGCTGATCAAGCCTGGCGACTGGATATTCATGCTGTATCGGGCACTGCGAAAAAAATGAAGGAAAACACCTTGACCCCTGACCAATACTGCCAGGAACGGGCCGCAAAAAGCGGATCCAGCTTCTATTACAGCTTTCTTTTCCTGCCGCCGCTCAAGCGTCGTGCGATCACCGCCCTGTATGCCTTCTGTCGCGAAGTGGACGATGTCGCTGACGAATGCCACGATATCGCAATCGCCCGCACCAAGCTTGCCTGGTGGCGCAATGAAGTCTCCAATATCTTCGCCGACCGCCCCGAGCATCCCGTGGGGCAAGCCCTGGCGCCTCTGGTTCGGGAATTCGGCCTGCCCGCCGCGGAGTTCGATGAGATCATCACCGGTATGGAAATGGATCTGACCCAGAACCGCTATGCCGATTTCGACCAGCTCCAGCTCTACTGCCACCGTGTGGCGGGCGTGGTAGGACTACTTTCCGCACGCATTTTCGGTTACCAGGATGCGCGCACTGAAGCCTACGCCCACGACCTCGGCCTGGCTTTCCAGCTCACCAACATCATCCGCGATGTCGGCGAAGATGCCAGACGCAACCGCATCTACCTGCCACTGGACGAGCTGACCCGGTTCGGCGTTAGCGAAGCCGATATTCTGCATGGACGTGAAACTGAAAATTTCATCAAACTGATGACGTTCCAGGGTGAGCGGGCAAACCATTACTACGCTCAGGCATTCTCCGAGTTGCCAATGGCGGATCGCAAGAGCCAGCGCACCGGCCTGATCATGGCAGCGATTTATCATGCTGTACTGGATGAAGTCAGACAAGACGGCTACCACGTCCTGAATCAGCGAATCTCGCTGACGCCACTGCGCAAACTGTGGATTGCGTACAGGACCTGGCTCAAAGAATGAGCGTCGCCGTCATCGGTGCCGGCTATGGCGGCTTGGCGGCGGCGGTGGAACTGGCCGCAAAAGGGATACCCGTAACCGTCTTCGAGGCTGCCAGGCAGCTGGGAGGCCGTGCGCGACGGGTGGATTACCGCGGCATGGTACTGGATAACGGCCAGCACATTCTCCTCGGCGCCTACCGCGAAACCCTGCGCCTGATGCGCATGACCGGTGCCGAACCCGCTGCGTTGCTGCTGCGACTACCCCTGCAACTGGTCATTCCTGGCCGCTTCAGCCTGCAAGCGGCGCCACTGCCAGCCCCTCTACATTTGGTGCTAGCCCTGCTCACTGCGCACGGTCTGACCTGGGGCGAACGTCTTTCTGCTGCGCGCTTCATGAGCGTAATGCGGCGTCGGAATTTCCGACTCAATAACGACATTGACGCCGGAAAAATGCTGACGATGCATGGCCAGATTGGCAATCTGCGCCGCTATTTATGGGAGCCACTGTGCATTGGCGCACTGAACACCCCACTCGAAACCGCCTCGGCCCAGGTATTCCTTAACGTCCTGCGCGACAGCCTGGCCGGTAGCCGGGAAGACAGCGACATGCTGCTGCCACTGGCAAATCTGACTCATCTCTTTCCGGAACACGCGGCCGCATTCATCGAGAACCATGGCGGCAAAATTGTGCATTCCCAACCTGTGCTCGCAGTCAAAGCCGAGGCCGCCGGCTTCTCCCTCGAAATGCAATCTGGGTCTGAAAAGTTCGACCAGGTCATTTCTGCGGTGCCACCACAGCGCTTGGCTGCTCTTACCGCCAACCTGCCTGAACTAGCGGAAGCAAGAGCACAGATCGCCCGGTTCAGTTACCAACCGATCTACAGCGTGTTCCTGCAATATCCCGTTGCAACTCGCCTGTCCCGGCCCATGATCGGTCTGTACGGTGGAGTCACTCAATGGGTGCTCGACCGTGGCCAGCTCAACCACGAAGCCGGTCTGCTATGTGCCGTAATCAGCGCGGAAGGCCCGCACCAGACCCTTGATCACGACGATCTGGCACAACGAGTGCATGACGAATTGCGTGCGCTCCTTCCCGACCTGCCACCACCTTTGTGGCACAAGGTGATTGCGGAAAAGCGCGCCACCTTTGCCTGTAGCCCAGGCATGGAACGCCCCGACCAAGTCACACCGCTGCCAAATTTCTTCCTCGCCGGCGACTACACCGCCGGCGATTATCCCGCCAAGATCG
>JAHJJI010000045.1 GCA_018823025.1 Gammaproteobacteria bacterium
CGCGCTATGAACTTTTTCGGCCATGGATTAACTCAACCTGGTGCCGCTGATGTTGGAGCCGGCGTCTTCGATGGCCACGCCAGTGGCGTAAGCCGCAGCCGCGGCTACGATCGCCTGCAGCATCTGCCAGACTGTGATCTCGCCATACAGGCAGGAACCCACCGCCGCCAGGACGGCCAGAAAGCACGCCCAGAACTTACGGGATTTGAAGATGGCCAAAAATTTGTTGGTTGTTTGTGTATTCATTCCAGAATCCTTTCTCATTTGTTGACCTCACGCTTCGACAGATGTTCAGCGATCGGTTTTAACCACAGATGGACACTGATAAACACAGATAATCCTTTTATGGTTGATGCACACAGATAACCTTTTCTCGTGTCGTTCCGAATCCCCGGAGGGGTGTTCGCGCAGCACTCTCTTAGGGAGGGAATCTCGGCTTAATTTCTCTTGGAACATTACTGTAGTGCCAGCCGAGATCCTCACGGTCGCTATCCTTCGACTTACTCAGGACAAGCGCTTCCTCAGGATGACAATTAAAAACGGTTGTCATTGCGAGCCTTGCGACAGCAAGGCGTGGCAATCTCGGCTTTGTGACTACTGGCGTCTGCTTTATTTGGCCGAGATCCTCACGGTCGCTGCCTTCGCTCCGCTCAGGCAAAATGCTCCCTCAGGATGACAATTTTGCTTTTCCTTACGCCACATTGGACTTATGCAACGGTCTGAAATCATTCACCCAACAGGCCAGGAAGTGGCGGACTTTGAGGCGGTGCTCGTCATTGGTGAAGACGGCCGGGCTGAGGTTGTCGCCGGCGATGAAGACCTCCGGCATGATGCCGAAGCGCTCGCCCACGAAAATGGCCGGCGCGATGAGCGGGTCGCAGAGCGCCGCCCAGTCGTTGGCATCCGTCCACTCAGGCACGGTGATCACGTCGCCCGGCTGGCCGCGCTGCATGTTCTCGCTGTAGATGTTGGACGCGTTTTCCAGGGTGGGATAGAGGATCTTCATGCCCGCCAGCTGCAGGGCGCGGGGCACAAGCAGGAAGCGCGGGTTGATGGCCATCTTGGGGCCGGTGCCATACACGCCGGAGGCGTTCTTGATCAGCATGGGCTGGTTGTAGACCGCCGTGCAGACGGCATCCCATTCGCTGGCGCTCAAAGCGGCGGTCAGCAGGTTGGCATGCCCGCCGGCAGCCGTCACGGCGGTGTTGTTGAACAGGGCGCCGGTATCGGCCATGGTGGGGCCGACGCCGGCATTGGCCGTGAAGATGGCAGCCACCAGGGAACTGATCTTGCGCAGGCCGGCGGCGGCCAGTTCGCGCGGATAGGCGGACAGCTTGCGGCTCTCGTCGCGGTCGATCAGCTCGAGGGTGAGCGGGATGTAACCGCCGTACTTCACGAAGTCGGCCGTCTCGGGGCTGTCGCCGATCACCAGTTCGGTGTAATTACCGCCTTCGGCCACGACCGGCAGGGATCCGACCGTGCCGACCAGCGTGCCGGTGATGGACTGCAGCGAGTTGAAGTGCTCGGTGCGCACGATGCGGTTCCACCAGTCATAACCGGCTTTACCCAGCAGTTCCCAGGTGTTGACCACGATCTTGTTCAAAGCGTTCTTCACCAGGCCGGTGAAGTCGGCGGTGGTGGCCAGCTGGACGCGCTGCGGGTCATAGCCACCGTGCAGGTCGTAGTCGCCGGTGAGCATGAGGTACAGCTCGCGGATGCCGGACAGCTTGGCCACGTTCAGGCCTTCCAGCTGCTTGTCGCGCGGCGCTCCCAGCAGGTCATCGGCCGCGGCTTGCAGCTTGTCGCGGGTGTCGAAGACCGAGTGAATGCGCGCTCCCTGCACCACGGACGCGCCGGTCAGCTCGCTGAGCATGGCACGCGAATCCTCGATCGCAGCAGTCAGCTCTTCCGCTTCGAACAGCTTGCCGGCGAATTGTTTGCGCAGGCGTTCAGAAACCGGCGCGGGCAGCTTGGCCGCGGAGATGGCGCTCTCGAGGAATTGGCCGCACATCTGGACGCGCAGCGCGCGGGCTTTCTCGGCTTCGCCTTCCAGTTCGGCGATCTTGCCCTGCACGTTGAGCAGCGTCTCGACGGCTTTCTTGTCGCTTTCAATGCGCTGCTGGACGCGTTCCACCCCGGGCAGGGTTTCCTGGGTGGGCGTCTGGGTGGATAGTTTTTCTGTTTCGGGGTTGGCCATATTGGTTGATTCCTTTCCTGATTTCTGGAACTTTTGATAGATCTGGCGGATGAACTCCCCGCCCCGCGCGGGGTTCACCACCAGGTCCACGCTGAAGACGCGCAGGATCTCCTGCACGTCCTTGCCCTTGGCTGAGAA
>JAHJJI010000046.1 GCA_018823025.1 Gammaproteobacteria bacterium
CTACTCCACCAGCCACGCCTCCGGCATCTGGCAGTTCATCCCTTCCACCGGCAAGCACTTCGGCCTGGAACAAAACTTCTGGTACGACGGTCGCCGCGATGTCACGGCGGCAACGGATGCGGCGCTGGACTACCTGCAAAAACTCCATGACATGTTCGGCAGTTGGGAACTGGCATTCGCCGCCTATAACTGGGGTGAAGGCTCAGTACAACGCGCCATCGCCAAGAACCGGAAGATGGGCCTGCCCACTGACTACCTCAGCCTGACCATGCCGCCTGAAACGCGTAATTACGTGCCCAAGCTGATGGCGGTCAAGCAGATCATCATGGACCCGGAAGCCAGAAACCTGGCTCTGGCCTCCATCCCCAACCGCCCTTATTTCGTCAGCATCGCCACCACGCAGCACATCGACCTTGCCGTTGCCGCGCGTCTGGCCGGGATGCCACTGCATGATTTTGTCTCGCTCAACCCCGCTTACAACCGGCCAGTCATCAACTTCAAGGGCAAACGTAGCTTGCTGTTGCCCGTGGGCAAGGCCGACACCTTTGCCAACAACCTGGAAAACTATGACAAGCCGCTGGTTTCCTGGAAATCCTACACCCCGGCACGCGGCGAAAAAATTGATCATGTAGCTCGCCGCTTCAGCATCAGCGTCGCCCGGCTAAAAGAAATCAACAGCATCACCAAGCACAGCAAACTGGCTACCGGCCAGACTCTGCTGGTACCGCTCAGCCGCAACGAAGCGGCTATCCCCGTCTTTGACGAAGTTGCTCAGGCAAGCGAAGCAGAAGACTCCGCACCACTGCGGGTCGCATCCCGCTTTATATATGCTGTAAAGAAGGGCGACACCCTGGTCAGCATCGCCAAACGCCACAAAGTTTCGGCGGTGCAAATCAAGTCCCTGAACAATCTCAAGTCCAACCGCCTCAGCAGCGGCCAGAAACTAGTCATCCGCCAGGAGACCCTCACTTCTCGCAAGCTTGCAGCGGTCCAGGTCAAACCTGTGACACAAGCGGCAACAGTCAAGGCTAAGCCTGTAAAACTGGCGGCGGCGAACAAGGCCAAGCCCGTGAAGTTGGCGGCGGCGAACAGTGCAAAACGCAGCCAGCGCTATTACACGGTGCGCCACGGTGACACCATGGCCAGCATTGCCAAGCAGTTTAATGTCGCGACCAACGATATCCAGCGCTGGAATAATATTTCTGGCAAGCGTGGCCTCACCCCCGGCGACAAAGTCACCCTGATGCTGCCCAGCAAGGGCTGATTCATCTCCGGCGTCCGCCGGATTGCTACTTTTCAGAATACAGATAACAGCTGGCACTGTGTGTAATGCTGAAGCCAACCACGGCCGGGTAGTTTTGCCGGCATGCGGCCATGGCCTGCGGACAACGCGGGTGAAAATGGCAGCCTGACGGCGGGTTCGCCGGAGAAGGCAAATCCCCTGCCAGACGAATGATTTCCCGGCGTGCATCGCCTTCCACCACCGGCACGGCCGAAAGCAGCGCACGAGTATAGGGATGACGCGGCGACTGCATTACCTCTTCCACCGTGCCTCGTTCGACAATCCGCCCCAGATACATCACCGCCACCTCGTGGGCAAAATACTCGACCACCGCCAGATTGTGGGTGATGAACAGATAGGCCAGGCCCAGTTCATCCTGCAGCCCCTTGAGCAGGTTCAGGATTTGCGCCTGCACCGAGACATCCAGCGCGCTGGTCGGTTCGTCACACACAATCAGTTGTGGCTTCACCGCAAGTGCGCGCGCAATGGCGATGCGCTGGCGCTGCCCACCGGAAAATTCGTGGGGATAGCGGTACTTGCTGTCGGGGGAGAGTCCGACCTGCTGCAGCAAGCTATTCATACTATTCTGGCGGTCGACCGAACTCACAGCGGCCCCCAACGCGACCATTCCCTCCTCAATAATGTCCGCAACCCGCATGCGCGGATCAAGCGAGGAATAAGGGTCCTGGAACACGATCTGAAAATCGGCACGCCGGGCGCGTAGCGCAGCGCCCTTCAACTGCGTCAACTCATCACCGGCAAAGCGCACGCTGCCGACAGTGGGGCGAATCAACTGCAGGATACTCTTGCCCACCGTGGTCTTGCCGCAACCGGACTCGCCCACCAGCGCCAGAGTGCGACCGGAATGGATCGCCAGCGACACCCCGTCCACCGCCCTGACATGGCCTGCCACCCGCTTGAACAGGCCTTTATGGATGGGGAAGTGAACCTTGAGATCGGTCACCTCCAGCAACGGCTGATCAGCCCTTACCTCTGGCCGAACGACAGGAGATGACAGCGTTGCGACTGCTTCGCAGGCAGCATGTTCTGGGCTTTCCAGCAGGTGACAGCGCACCTGATGGCCCGACGTAACCTTGCTCCAAGCGGGAACTTCGTCGCTACATTTCTGCCAGGCAAAATCGCAGCGGCCAGCGAAACGGCAGCCGGAAAACTCCTGGTCTAGTGGCGGCACGCTGCCGCGGATGATCTCCAACTGCTGCCCGCGCCGCGCAGCGCCAGGCAGCGAAGCAAACAGCTTGCGGGTGTAGGGGTGCTGAGGGTTGGCGAAGAATTCCTCGCGCCCGGCCATTTCCACAATTTCACCTGCATACATCACCGCCACGCGCTGTGCCATTTCCGAAACCACGGCGAGATCGTGGCTGATCAGCATCACCGCCATGCCGCGTTCGCGCTGCAATCGGCGCAACAGTTCCAGTACCTGCGCCTGGATGGTCACGTCCAGCGCCGTGGTCGGTTCATCAGCGATCAGCAGATCGGGCTCGCACGCCAGGGCGATGGCAATCATCACGCGCTGCTTCATGCCGCCGGAGAACTGAAACGGGTAGTCATGATAGCGCGCTTGTGGCGCGGGAATACCTACTGCATCAAGCAGTTCCAGCACTCGCCTCTGCGCCGCCTCACCCCGCAAGTCGGTGTGACGATGCAGGGTCTCGGCGATCTGCTGGCCGATAGTCATGACCGGATTGAGACTGGTCATCGGTTCCTGGAAGATCATCGCGATGCGCTTGCCACGCACCGAGCGCATCGCGATTTCCGGCAGGCCGAGCAAATCCTGCCCATCGAGCGAAATCCTGCCAGATTCGATGTGCCCGGCTTCAGGCAGCAGACGCATCAGGGACAGCGCCGTCATCGACTTGCCGCAGCCCGACTCTCCGAGGAGAGCAAAGGTCTCGTGGGGATCGATGGAAAAGCTCACTCCGTCGACCGCCCGCACCTGGGTCTTGCCTGCATCCAGACTGACCCTGAGGTTTTCGACGACTAGCAGCGGCCTGCTCATCTCACCCTCGGATCAAATGCATCGCGGACGCGGTCGGAAAACAGGTTGGCCGACAGCACCAGCACGAACATGAAGACAAAGGCTGCCAGCAGCGACCACCACACCATCGGTTCGCGCGCCATTTCCAACCGTGCACCGTTGATCATGTTGCCCCAGCTCTGCATGGAAGGATCGACACCGACGCCGACATAGGACAATACGGCTTCGGCCAGCACCAGGGCGCTGAAATCCAGCACGATCGAGATCAGCACGATGTGCATCACGTTGGGCAGGATATGGCGGGCGATGATGCGGAAATGACCGACACCGAACGCGGTTGCCGCCTGG
Source organism: Gammaproteobacteria bacterium (assembly GCA_018823025.1). Taxonomy (GTDB): domain Bacteria; phylum Pseudomonadota; class Gammaproteobacteria; order Burkholderiales; family Sulfuricellaceae; genus Sulfuricella. The sequence goes on from JAHJJI010000046.1 coordinate 3,627, forward strand.
ATGAACTCCATTTCCCGCACTTTCAGGGTCTCGCCGCGCAATAGCCGGCACAGCCCGGTCCAGCTGGTGATGCCGAGGATCACGCAGAGGAACAGCAGGCGGAGATCAGCGCGTGCCGCAACGGTGTCGAACAGCTCCTGGTTATTGTCCATGTAGACCTGCAGGATCAGCACCGCCGCCGCAATCAGCAACACGCCGGGAATCGAGCTGAGAGTGGTATAGGTATACTGGATCACGTCGTCCACCCAGCCACGGAAATAGCCCGCCATGATGCCGAGCAACAGAGCGAACGGCAGCATCACCAGCGTGGTGAGCGTGCCGATCATCAGGCCTGTTCGGATGCTTTTCAGTGAGAGATAGAACACATCCTGGCCGACCTTGTCGGTACCGAAAATATGATACTTAGCGGAAAATACCGTGGCCAGACAGCCGAACAGAATCAGCAGCCCGATGGTGGTCAGCAAGGTGCGCCAGGGAATCTCGTCGCGCCCATGCCGGATCATCGTCCAAGCCTCGCCGGGCGAGATGCCGCGGCGCCTTGCCAGCCACAGCGCCAGCGCAACCGTCAAACCACCGCACAGAAAAAACGCGTAAACACCTCCCTGCAATGCCGTAACAGCAATATCTCCCGCCTGCTCCCGCACTGGTTCGCGCAAATGCGCCCCACCGTACTTCAGGCGCGGATAGTCGCGTACCTGCTTGCCCCCCGGCAGTTCTATGGTTTCCTTGGTATAGAGCTGCACAGCGAAAGGTGCAGAATAAGTTTTTTCCACCTGCTTCCTGAGCGGGCCGACCATCAGGTCGAACACGCTCAGCACCTCGGGCGAATAATGCGTTTCCGCGCCGTTACCCTGCTTCTCCAGCGGCAGGCGGAAATGCAGCGAATCGAACACGCCAACGGCGACGAACGCCAGCAGCACCACGGCGGAAGCCACCCCGCTACGGCTGCGCAGCAAGCGCCGCCAGGGCTGAAGCAAATGCTCGCGCTGCCTCACCCGCCAGATGTAAAACGCCACGCTGACCAGCAACAGCCAGAGCAACATGTCGGTCCACAGGAAAACGGGATTAAATAACATCACCCTCTCCCCCAGCCCCTCTCCCACAAGTGGGCGAGGGGAGCCTTTGCCCTCTCTCCCTCTGGGAGAGAGTTGGAGAGAGGGTTAGCGGGAATGGCGGAACCACGTTTTATAGATGCGCCGTTCATTCGAGTCGGATCCTCGGATCAACCAGCGTGTAGGAAATATCCGTCAGTATCAGTCCGATGATGTACAGCACCGAACCGAGGAACACCATGGCGCGAACGATGGCGAAATCCTGAGCATTGATGGCGTCGATGGTATAGCTGCCGAGGCCGGGGATGCCAAAGAAGGATTCCGAGATCAGGCTGCCCATGAACAACAGCGGGATCACCACCACCGCGCCGGTGAGGATGGGGATCATGGCATTCTTCAGCACGTGGCTGAACAGCACAGAGAGCTCCGACAGCCCCTTGGCGCGCGCGGTGCGAACATAATCCCGTCCAGTTTCCTCAAGGAAGATGGTGCGATACCAGCGTGCTCCCGATCCGATACCACCGATAACCCCGATCACCACCGGCAGGATAATGAACTTGAGCGCATTGCTGCCAGCGTCAAAACCGGAAATCGGCGTCAGGTGCAACAGCTTGCTCACCAGGTATTGTCCGCCGATGATGTAGAACAGGCCGGAAATCGACATCATCGCCACGCACAAAACCACGCCGGAGAAATCAATGTATGTGGCGCGAAAGAACGCCATCAGCATGGCGAAAGTGATGTTGATCGCCAGCCCGACCATGAACACCGGCAGCGCAATCGCCAGGCTCGGCCACATTCGCGTTTTGATATCGTGGGCGATGTCGCGCCCTTCATCGGAGCGGCCGAAATCGAAGGCGAACATGCCGACGGATTTCTCGAAGAAAATCGTGTCGCTGACCTGCTTCGCACCTTGCGCCGCACCGTTCCACATCAGCGGTTTGTCGTAGCCGCGCTCGTGCTTCCACTTTGCGATTGCCTCAGGCGTGACATGCTTCACGCCCAAATGGATGCGCGCCATGTTGTCCGGCGTGTTGACCACGAAAAACAGGGCGAAGGTGAGCAGGTTCACCCCGATCAGGATGGGAATGGCATAGAGAATGCGGCGGATAATGTAGTTAATCATCGGGCTGCCTGCCTTTCCTTGCGGCGGTAAGCCGCAACGGCCGGCACCAGCCCGGCCACCAGCCCGACGGCCAGCAGACCCAGTGGCCACAGCATCGGCTCATTCCACTCACGCTGCTTTTTGGCACGCAAATCGGCATCGATGCGGACGTATTTCAGTCCGTTGTTCGCCATCAGGTTGGGCTTGACGTTCCGGTACCAGGCATGAAACAGGCTGTACTGCTTGGGGTGGAAGCCCCAGATCCAGGGTGCATCCTGGCGCGCGACCAGGAGCATGTCGTCGATGATCTTCTGACGCTCCGGCCCGTTGTCCATGTTTTTCATGCGCTCGAACAAACGATTGAATTCCGGGTTGTCGTAGTTGGCCGAGTTCTCCCCTTCACCTTTCACCCGCGCATTGGGTCCATAAAGCAGGAACAGGAAATTCTCCGGGTCAGGGTAATCGGCGTTCCAGCCCCAGTGGAAAATCTGCGCGTTGCCCTTGCGAATCTTGTCCTGGAAACGGTTGTAATCGGTGTTGCGCACCACCAGTTGCAGGTCGACCGCTTGGAACTGCTTGCGTATCCAGTCGAGCCGCGCCTTGTCGTCCGGCCCGGTGGCGGTGATATCGAGGTACAGCATCAGCGGCTTGCCGGTCTTCTCATCGCGCCCGCCCGGGTAGCCAGCCTCGGCCAGCAGCTTTTTGGCGTATTCGAGGGACTTGCGCTTCGGCTTGCCGGCTACCCAATCGTAAATATTGGGATTAATGCCCTGCTCGCCCTCATGCGCACCGAAAATCCCGGGCGGAATGGGACCCTGCGCGGGGATGCCGCGACCGTTGGCGAAAATCGAAATAAATTCCTCGTAGTCGATCGCGATGGAAACCGCCTGCCTGAGCTTCTTAGCCTGCTCCGAAAGTCCGCCCACCACCGGATCGAGCATATTGAAACCATAGTAATAGTTGGTAGCGGTCACCGTAGTCTGCAGGCGGATGCCCTTCTCTTTCATTGTATCAGTCACATTCGCCTCCCCCTGGGTGGCGACGCGCACCGCCTGATCGAAACTGTCGGAGCTAATGCCGGAGGCATCGTAGTAACCCTGCAAAAATTTGTTCCAGTAGGGAATGCTTTCTTTTTCCAGGCTGTACACCGCCTTGTCGATGAATGGCAACGGCTTGCCCGCGTCATTCAGCAGCCCGGCTGCGGCGTCATTCGGCTCGCCTTCGGTCGGGTAAGTCTCGCCGTGGAAATTCGGATTGCGCTCCAGCACCATGCGCCGATTCGGATCATTCACAGTCAGCATGTAGGGCCCAGTACCTATTGGATACCAGTCCAGGGTGAGATTCTTCTCCGCCATACCGGCCTGCCCGTAGAAGCGATCCGCTTCCGGCGGCACAGGTGCAAAAAACGGCATCGCCAGCCAGTAAAGAAATTGCGGATACTTGCCCTTGAGTTTCACCCGATAGGTATGGCGATCTACCACCTCCACACCGGCCAGCGGGTAGCGCGTCAAATCCAGCCAAGCACCCGGCGGCATGGTCTTCTGCGCATCATTTAGAACTTTTGAGTACTCTTTCAAGCCAACGATGTACTCGGCCATCATGCCAAAAATTGGCGAATTCAATTTAGGATGCGCCAGCCGCTTGATCTGATTAACATAATCTGCAGCCTCCAGCTCACGCGTACCAGTTTGCGGGAAATCCGCCAACTGGTAGACTTTGGCCAGATCTTCCGGCTTCAGATCGTGATACAGATAGCGCCCCTGCTCATCGCGGGCAAAGGCCGGGTGCGGCTGGTAGCGGACGCCCGGCTTGATATGGATTTCGTACACGCTGAAGGCGATGTTTTCCGGTGCGCTATCGGCCGGCAAGGGCTGGCCCTGCGCATCGAGGAACAGCGGTTTTGGCAGTTCGGCGGCGCCGAGCGGAATCAACGTATAAGGGCGCTTCAGGTAATGGTACTGTAGCGGCGGCTCGTAAATCTGACCGGTAAAGGTAATCTCGTTGGAACTGTAGGACTGCGCTGGATCAAGATGCTTGGGCCGTTCTGAAAACGATGAATAGGCGATATTTCCTCCCTCGTCGGCGACCGGATAGGGGCTGTTCCAGGGTGGGGCGCCACAGGCCGCCAAAAACACCGGCAACACGGCAATTAACGGTAAGAATCTCATCGGGTTTCAGTGTAGCGCAAGCAGCAGCCGGGTGCCAAGCAACGATATCCATGTGGAGATTTGGGTTATAATGCGGAATAAATATCGATTTCCGAACAACCCGCGATTAAGGGAATAACAATGGGCTTTCTGGCAAATAAAAAAATCCTGATTACCGGGATGATCAGCAACCGCTCCATCGCCTACGGCATCGCCATTGCGATGAAGCGCGAAGGCGCCGAGCTCGCCTTCACCTACCAGGGCGAGAAGGTCAGGGATCGCGTTGCCGGCCTGGCGAAAGAGTTTGGTTCCGATCTGGTTTTCCCCTGCGACGTCGCCAGCGACGAAGAAATCACTCAGCTGTTCACCGACCTCGGCAAGCACTGGGACGGGTTGGATGGCATCATCCACTCCATCGCTTTCGTACCGAAACAGGCTCTGGCGGGCGACTACGTCGACTCCGTCACGCGCGAATACTTCCAGATTGCCCACGACATCAGCTCCTACAGCTTCACCGCGCTGGCCAAGGCCGGACTGCCGATGATGCTGGGCCGCAACGCCGCCCTGCTGACCCTGTGCTACCTCGGCGCCGAACGCACCGTTCCCCACTACAACGTGATGGGCCTCGCCAAGGCCAGCCTCGAAGCCAATGTGCGCTACATGGCGGCGAGCCTGGGTCCGAAAGGCATTCGCGTCAACGGCCTCTCCGCCGGCCCGATCAAGACCCTGGCGGCAAGCGGCATCTCCGATTTCGGCAAGTTGCTTTCCTACAATGAGAAACACGCCCCGATGCGTCGCAACGTCACCATCGAGGAGGTCGGCAACGTCGCCGCCTTCATGTGCAGCGACCTCGCCAGTGGCATGACCGGCGAAATCACCTACGTCGACGGCGGTTTCAACATCACCGCGTTGGGCAACGCCGAGGAAGCTGTAGCGGGGAATTAAAGACAGCGCAGCAAAATTTCTCTGACCTCCCCATCGGTCAACACGATGGGGTTGGTCTTCATGCTGCTGCCACGACTGTTCGCCACGATCAGGTCCAGATCGGCTTCACGGATGCCATAAGCTCCCAGACCCGGCACATTCATTCTTTTTGTCCATTCCCTGAGCATCTCCACCAGGAACCAGCGCGCAGCGTCATCGTCCAGGTGCTTGCGACTGAACAATCGACCGATTCTGGCGTATTTCTCCAGGGCCGGACTGAGCGGTTCACGCTCCTCCAGCACCCGGATATTAGTCGCCGTCGCCTCTGCCACCGTCGCACCGCAAGCCACGCCATGCGGCACCGGGAAAAGCGCCCCCAGCGGTGCCGCCAGTCCGTGAACCGATCCCAGTCCCACCTGCGCCAGAGTAATACCCGAAAGCAACGCGGCATAAGCCATTCCCGCCCTGCCCTCAGCCGCCTTTTCGCCGCCATCATACCAATCCAGCAGACCTTCGCGAACGTAACCGAGACCACTCAGCGCCAGCGCATCAACTAAGGGATTGGCCCGGGTGGAAACAGTGGATTCCAGCAACTGGGTCAGCGCGTCCATGCCATTGGCAGCGATCAGGTCAGGCGGGCAGGAGGCAAGCAGCGCCGGGTCCACAACCGCATATTTCGCCACCAGCAGGTCGTGGCGAAAGGACTTCTTGAATCCGTCCGGCCCATGCATGCTGAGGACGGCATTCTTGGTGGCCTCAGAGCCGGTACCCGCGGTTGTCGGCACCGCAATAAAGGGCAGCGACGGCCCTCGATAAGGCAACTCCGGCCCCACCCCTTCGAGGTGGTCCATCACCGAATTGCCGTGGGGCAGCAATCCGGCAATCGCCTTGGCAGCATCCAGCACGCTGCCGCCGCCGATGCCCAGCACGATTTCAATGCCGCCATGGCGATACACCCTGACCGCCTGGTCCACCAAACCAGGCGAGGGCTCCTGTTCAACCACCATATCTTCCCAGGACAGCCTCCTCCCCTTGAGAGCGTCGATCAATCCCTGCCAGTGCAGCGAGACACGAAATGACCTGCCCCCGGTAACGATCAAGACACGTTTTCCCAGTGACTGGAGCAACTCAGGCACATCGCTCAGACGACCCTCCCCAAAAATAATTTTTGGCAGGCCTGAAATGGAAAATGGAGATATCACGTCGGCGACAATTCAAGTAGAAACCCTGATTCTACTGGATTTATGCCTAATTAGAACAATAAGGAATTCAAGATATTTATGTCTTGTATTATTCGAATATAAGAATATAATCAAAATTAAGAAATGTGGTCTTGGGGTTGGTATGTATAATGTTGTTTAAAGCAAAGTTTTAATATCAGTCTAAATTGGAGAGCAACCAAAATGTTAAAAGTTATCGGTGGTTTTATTGCGGCACTAGTCTTTGTCGGGTTCATGGCTTATAACTTCATGAGCAGCATGATGTTCTGGGAAATACCCAGCCCTTTCGGCGTAGAAGAAACTGTCGCGCGTATCCAGCAGAATATTCAGAATGCCGGAAACGGCTGGGCTCTGGCTGGTCTGCGTAATCCGGCTAAAGCCGTTGAAAATGATGGCGGCAATGCCCTGCCGGTGATGATGGTCGAAGCCTGTAGCACCAAATACTCCGGTCCCATTCTCCGGGATGACACCGTCCGTTTCCTCTCCATCCTGATGCCCTGCAAGATTTCCATTTACAAGAAAAATGACGGCAAAACCTACATTGCAGGGATGAATGCAAGACTGATGGGCAAGATGTTCGGGCCCTTGGTGGGCGAAGTCATGGGCCACGTCGCGGATGACCAGGCCAAGTTCATCATTTTCGATGCAAGCCAACCTGCCCCCCCGATGATCAAAGGTACGCCTGGCGCAGCTGGTGGCGCTGCTGCTGCTAGCGGTGGCGGTTGCTAAGCGGCCCGGTACCAGAAATGCCTAAAGCGGATTATTCGCAAAAAAGATCGTATCAGGAGGTATTATGTTGTCTAAATTAAAAATTGCCCTGTCCACGCTGGTGGCAGGGGCCACGGTGGCAGCGCTGACCGCTTTCGCCACGCCAGTTCCCGCACCCGCACAGACAGCGACCAATGTAGCACCGGCAGCTCAGGCAGCAATGCCTGCGGCAGCGCCAGATCCAGCGGCCATGGTCAAAAAAGCCAGCAACTCGACCGCGGACCACAGCAAGTTCAAGGAACTGCAGAAGGAGTTCAAATCCGGGCCTGAAGTCACCAAGGCCTGCTTGACCTGCCACACTGAGGCCGCCAAGCAGATCCAGAAGACCAAGCACTGGACTTTTGAATTCATCAATCCAGAAACCCAACAGAAGCTGGGAAAGAAAAACGTCATCAACAACTTCTGTACCGCCGTAGAATCTAATCAGAAATTCTGCAACGCCTGCCACGTTGGCTACGGTTGGGAGAACGACAAGTTCGACTTCACAGCGGATGAAAACGTCGACTGCGTCGTGTGCCACGAATCCACCGGCACATACCGGAAGGTGCCGGGCTTGTCGGGACATCCTACCTATAAGGATATGGAGTTCCCGCCGCATTCCGGCAAGATCGTCAAAGCCCCTGATCTCGCCAAAGTCGCCCAGAGCGTCGGCAAAACCAGCCGTGCGAACTGCGGTTCCTGCCACTTCTATGGTGGCGGCGGCGATGCAGTGAAGCACGGCGACCTCGACAGCACGCTGAAAGATCCGCCCAAATACCTCGATATTCACATGGAGAAAAAAGGGCTGAACTTCAGCTGCGGTACCTGCCACATGACATCGGCCCACCAGGTTCCGGGCAGCCGCTACGCACCGACTGCTGCCGGCAAAAAGGATGCTGTTGCTCCGCACATGCGCGGCAAGGCTGACGACAGCAATCCAACCAGCTGCCAGTCCTGTCACGGCACCAAGCCACATTCGGCAAAAATGGCCAAACTGAACGAGCATACCGACAAGATTGCTTGCCAGACCTGCCATATTCCGGAATTTGCACGCGGCCAGGCCACCAAGATGACCTGGGACTGGTCGACTGCAGGCCAGCTCACGCCCGAAGGCAAGCCGATCGTTAAGAAGGATAGCGCGGGACGCAACGCCTACGACAGCAAGAAGGGCGACTTCACCTGGGAAGACCACGTTATTCCAGAATATATCTGGTTCAACGGCAAGGTGAATTACACCCTGCGCGAAACCAAGCTGGATCCCAGCAAGGTTGTCAAGATCAACAGCTTCGAGGGCAGCCCCACCGATGGCAAGTCACTGATCTGGCCAGTCAAAGTGTTCCGTGGCCAACAGCCTTATGACTCCGTCAGCAACACGCTGCTGGTGCCGCACACCTTTGGTGCCGACGACACAGCTTACTGGTCGAACTTCAACTGGGATAAATCCCTGGAAGCCGGTATGAAAGCTGCCAACGTTCCTTACAGCGGAAAATATGGCTTCGTCAAAACCGAAATGAGCTGGCCGATCACCCATATGGTCGCACCCAAGGCCGATGCGCTCACCTGCGCTCAGTGCCATAGCAAGGAGGGCCGCCTCAAAAACGTCAAAGGCATCTACATGCCGGGCCGAGGTGACAACAACCAGCTGCTCGACAAGGCTGGCTGGGCACTCGCCCTGCTGACCCTGATCGGCGTGCTGATCCACGGCGCCGGCCGCATCTATGCCCACAGGAAAGGATAAGATCATGACCGTCGAAAGAATCTACGTTTTCAAACGCTTCGAGCGCCTCTGGCACTGGGGTCAGGCCTCGCTCATCATCTTTATGCTGATTACCGGCTTCGAGGTGCATGGCTCCTACACCCTCTTCGGCTTCGGTAAGGCGGTGGATCTGCACACCATCGCCGCCTGGTCGCTGATCGGCCTGTGGGTGTTTGCCATCTTCTGGCACTTCACTACCGGCGAGTGGAAGCAGTACATCCCGACCACGGACAAGGTGGTGGCCATGATCAAGTTCTATTCGGTCGGCATCTTCACCAATGCGCCGCATCCGTTCAAGGCAACCACGCTGAAGAAACACAACCCGCTGCAGCGCCTGGCCTATCTTGGGGTGTTGCTGTTCATCGGGCCGTTGCTGTGGCTCACCGGATGGCTCTACCTGTTCTTCAGTGACTGGGCTGCATGGGGCGTGGACCAGTACGTGTCCCTGGAGTGGGTGGCTTTCTTCCACACCGCCGGCGCGTTCATGATGCTGCTGTTCCTGATCGCACACGTCTACCTGACAACGGCGGGTCATACCCCGACTTCGCACATCAAGGCGATGATTACCGGATGGGAAGAGGTGGATTAAGAAACCTCACCTCGCAAACAAAAAATGGCCACGCATTTTAGTGGCCATTTTTTGTTGCGTGAACGCAATCTGCTCTGATGAATAACGGGGCAGGGTCGATTCCAGTATGAGCAGCGCGACACCGATACTATGAGCTCCATAACCGGCTTGTCTGAACGCACACCGTCACGCGAGCTTCACGATTGCAGTGAACCAGCCCCGTTCAAGAAGCGAGTGTATTCTTCCGCAGGCAGCGGGCGGCTGAACAGATAGCCCTGGAACGCATCGCAGCCATGTTGCGCCAGGAAGTCTCGCTGGGCTTCGGTTTCCACTCCTTCCGCCATAACCTTCAGGCTCAGGCCGTGCGCCATGCCGATGATGGCGATAGCGATTTGATTGTCATTGCTATCATTCGGGATATCGTGCACAAAGCCCTGATCGATCTTGATCTCATCGATGGGAAAGCGCTTCAGATAGGCCAGGGAGGAATAACCGGTGCCGAAATCGTCTATCGACAGACGTATGCCCAGCGCTTTCAAGTCCTGTAACAGGACTACCACCTCTTCGCCATGGCCCATGATCATGCTTTCGGTGAGTTCCAGCTTGAGCGTCTCGGCGGGCAGCCCAGTTTCTTCCAGGATGGCGGCGACGCGAGCGACGATATCGGGCTGCTGCAACTGGCGCGCGGAAAGATTAACGGCCATCGACAGGTGCGGCATGCCGGCATCGAGCCAGGCCCGCGCCTGGGAGCAGGCCTCGCGCAACACCCACTCGCCCAAAGGCACGATGAGGCCGGTCTCCTCCGCCAGTGGGATAAAGCGGGCAGGCGAGATCAAGCCCTTTTGCGGGTTGTTCCAGCGCACCAGGGCCTCGCAGCCAATCAAGCCGCCGCTTTGGATGTCCAGTTGGGGCTGGTAATGCAGCAAGAACTCACCCTGAGTCAGGGCATGCCGCAGGCGCGCTTCCAGATCCAGCTTTTCGTTGGCGATCACGGTCAGGGACGGCGTGTAGAAGGCGTAGGTATTACGGCCCGATTCCTTGGCCTGGTACACAGCCACATCGGCGTGCTGGACGAGTTTGGTACAGGAAGCGCCATCTTCCGGAAACAGGCTGATACCGATGCTGGCGCCTATAAAGACTTCGTGGCCGCTGGGCAGGTGGAAAGGTTGATCCAGCAAGCCGATCAGATCCTTGGCGACAACCGCCGCCTCCTCCGGGCGATGCAGATCCTCCATGATCAGCAGGAACTCGTCACCGCCCAGGCGACCCAGAATACCCTCGCCCCGCAACAGCTCCTCCATGCGCCGGGCCAAGGCTTCCAGCAGTTCGTCACCCACCGGGTGGCCCAGACTGTCGTTGATGTTCTTGAAGCGGTCCAGGTCGATATACAGCACCGCAAGTCGCTGCTTGTGCAACTCGGCAGTGGCCAAGGCGTGCTGCAGACGGGATTGCAACAGCTGACGGTTGGGCAAGGCCGTCAACGGATCATAGTGGGCCAGGTGCTCGAAACGGGCCTCCGAATCCTTGAGCTGACTGAGATCGGTCATCACGGCCACATAGTTGCCGGGCAGGCCGTCGCTGCCGTATACGGTGCTGATGGTGAGCAACTGCGCAAAAAGTTCGCCGTTCTTGCGCCGGTTCCAGATCTCTCCCTGCCAGGCGCCGGTGTCTTTGATGCTGTTCCACATGGCCCGGTAAAACGCCTGATCCTCGCGCCCTGACCGCAGCAGTCCCGGACTGCGGCCCAGCACCTCGGCCTCGGTGTAACCGGTGATGGTCGTGAAGGCACTGTTGACGGAGACGATGAGAGATTGCAGATCGGTGACCATCACCCCCTCGCCGACGCTCTCCAGCACCGCCGCTGCCTGGCGCAGGGCAGCATCGGCACGACTCCGCTCAACGGCCAGTCCGGCGATGCGGGCAAACTCGTTGATCAGGTCCAGTTCCACCGCGTCGGGTGAACGCGGTTGCCGATAATAGATGCCGAAGGTGCCCAGCACCTGACCGGCGCCGTCCTTGAAGGGAATCGACCAGCAGGCGCGCAGGTCGGCGCGTTCGGCCAGATCAGCGCATGCCGCCCAGGAAGGGTGGGTATGGATGTCCTCGACGATGACCGTTTTGCCGGTGGCCGCCGAGATCCCGCAGGAACTTTGCCCGGCCTCGTTCAATCCGTCCAGTGCGGCGTTGAAGGAGGCAGGCAGGCTGGGGGCAGCAGCGGTATGCAGTCGGCCGCTGCGCATATCTCGCACCAGGATGGAGACTACCAATTCCGGACGTATGCTTTCCAGGCGGCTAGCGATTTCTTCCAGGATCATGGACAGGGGACGACCGGCCACCAGGCCGTCCAGCATGGCGACCCGTGTTTCCCGTAATTGGTCGGCCATCTTGGCCTCGGTAACGTCGAGCCAGGCGCCGATCCCCTCGCCGGCTTGCGACAGACGCAACTCGTCGTGCATCCAGCGGATCTGACCATGGCAGTCGAAGAGCCGGTAGTCGAAAGTAATCTGCCCTGCGCCCGGTAGCTCTCCCATTCGGGCCAGTGCCGCGTCGCGGTCATCGGGATGCAGGCGGCTCGACCACCACCCGGGTTGTAACGCCTGCGCCTCTGTGTATCCCAGCAGGCGTTCGATATTACTGCTGACCCAAACAGGCGTGGCGCCTTCCGGGCTCAGGCGCAGGGTGTAAAGAATCACCGGGCTGGTGGTCAAGGCCCGCCCCAGACGTTCCGTTGTCTCCCGCAGTGTGCTGCGCTCCCGTGCCAGTTCCACTTGGCGCAGCACCTTTTCCAGGGTGGCAGGCAGTTCGTGCAGATAGCCGGGGTGCTTGGCGATGTAATCGTCTACCCCGAGATGGATAGCCCTTGCCGCCACCTCCTCGCTGCCCTGCCCGGAGACGATGACGATAGGGATGTCCAGGCCGCGCTCGGCGCGCAGCACCTTGACCACCTCCAAGGCATCCAGTCCAGGCAGGCGATAATCCAGCAACACCACATCAAAGTCCGCTGGCATTGTTCCATCCACGGGCAAATGCTGCAAGACCTCGGTGGCATCCCCTACTACAGTCAGTCGGACGTGAGGAGCGAAACGGGCCAGATGACGCCGGGTCAGGTCGATATCACTAGCAGTGCGCTCGGCATACAGTACGCGTAAAGATCGGGACCGGCGGATACGAGCTTCCTGGAAACGCTTGCTGGCATCGTGCAGGATGGCGGGCAGGCGCTCCAGGGATGTAGCGCCCTTGCTCAGGTAGTCATCGGCGCCGGCCTGGAGTGCAGCGACCACCGCTTGCTGGTCGCCCGAGCCGGTGAGCATGACCACCGCCATGGGCAGGGAGTGTTGCCGGATCCAGTTCAGCAGTTCAAACCCGGATCCATCCGGCAACTTCAGGTCTACCAGGGCCACATCGAAACTGGCGGGCGCCTGCAGACAAGCCAGTGCTTCGGACAGTGTGGCCGCCTGGGTCAGTTCGATGTCGGGGGCATGGCGCGACAGATGCCGCCGGGTCAGGTCGGCATCGTCCGGGCTGTCTTCGACATGCAGGATGCGCAGGGCCATGTTTTCGTTATCGCGGCGGATGGTTGATGAGCAGCCAATACAATTCGATCTGGGTCGCCACATCCATGAATTTTTCGAAATTGACAGGCTTGACGATGTAGGAATTGGCGTGGAGGCGATAGGCTGCCTTCACGTCCCGATCTTCGCTGGATGAAGTCAGAACCACCACCGGCAGGTCGCAGCTCACCGGATGTTCACGCAACTGGCGCAACACTTCCAGTCCATCCACCCGTGGCAGTTTCAGATCCAGCAGGATCACCAGAGGCAGGGTTTCGCCCGCTTC
>JAHJJI010000047.1 GCA_018823025.1 Gammaproteobacteria bacterium
CGTGTCACCATCCTCAAGGAAGTCAAACTTGGCGATCTGGTCGCAGTGCCATTGGAACCGCGCCTGATTCGGCCGCTGTCGGTGGTTTATGCCACGGAAAAATTCCGCTCCAAATTGTTGCAGTCTTTCCTGGACTTCACGACCGATGCGCTGAAGTAAATAATCCATGAAACCCGAAGAAAAGAAACTGCTGCGCCTGTTAGAAACGCTTTCAGCAGAGCAGCAGAATACCGTATTTGCCTTTGTCGAATTTCTTGCCGCCCGAAATCCGGCTGCAGACATTTCTGTTTCTCAGGAACCCCTGGCTATTCCCCGTCCTGCTGAAGAGTCCGTGGTCAAGGCGATCAAGCGGCTGCGGGAAACCTATCCAATGCTGAATACTGATCAGCTGCTACATGAAGCTTCAGGTTTCATGATGAAGCATGTCATGCACGGCAAACCAGCTGTTGAGGCGATCGACGAACTGGAAGCCTTGTTTGCCCGGTATTATGAGAAGCATGGGGAAGATTTGGCCTAGTCTTGTTTCTGGGCTCGAATGAGGAAGTCGTGATGCTTGAAGGCGTCTCGGACATCGGCGCGCAACTGTTCCTCCTCCCACGGCTTTAAAATGAATTTGTATAGCGTGCCCTCGTTGATGGCATCGGCGGTTGTTTTCTGGTCGGAATAACCGGTCAACATGATGCGTACCGTGTTCGGGTGGAGTTTCTTGGCTTTCCTGAGCAGTTCGACTCCATTCATTTCCGGCATGCGTTGGTCGGAGATGATAACGCTGACGGGATTGACGGCCAGCAGGCCCAACGCTTCCAAGGGGCGGGTGGCACGCAGGATGCGGTAGCCATCCTGGCGCAGGACGCGCACCAGCGCTTCGAGAATGTTCTCTTCGTCATCGACCAACAGTAGTATTCTTTCCTCCCGATTTGCGTCGTGAAGCTTGTTTCCCTGCTTGACTCCCTCCTTCAGTAGCTGCTCCATTTCTTGCTCCGGCACCGGGCGGCTGAAATAGAATCCCTGGATTTCATCGCATTGACGCGACCGCAAAAATTCCTGTTGTTCGAAGGTTTCCACGCCCTCAGCCACAGTCTTCATGTTCAGGCTGTGGGACAGCGAGATGATGGCCTGGGATACGGCGGCATCTTCCGGGTCGGTGGTGATGTTGCGCACGAATGACTGGTCGATCTTGATCCGGTCGATCGGGAAACGCTTGAGGTAGCTGAGCGACGAATAGCCGGTGCCGAAGTCATCGATGGAAAATTGCACGCCCAGCGCCTTGATTTTATGCAGCACCACGATGGCGGCCTCCGCATCCTGCATGATCAGGCTTTCCGTTAATTCCAGTTCCAGGCAGTTGGGGTCAAGTCCGGTATCTTGCAGCGCCCGGGCGACCACCTCGGCCAGGTCTTTCTGGTTGAATTGTCGTGAGGACAGGTTTACCGCCATCCGCACCTTTGGAAAGCCTTCATCGATCCAGGCCTGGAGGCGAGCGCAGGCAGTGCGCAACACCCATTCGCCGATCGGGATGATCAGGCCAGTTTCTTCAGCAAGGGGGATGAAGTTGCCGGGAGCGATCAGGCCGATTTCAGGGTGCTGCCAGCGCACCAGTGCCTCCATGCCGATAATCCTGCCGCTATACAGATCAACCTGAGGCTGGTAATGCAAAATTAGCTCGTTGCGTTCCAAGGCGTGGCGCAGGTTGTTTTCCATCGACAGGCGCTCCATGGCGCGCGTAGTGAGTTCCTCGGTGTAATACTGGTAGTTGTTTCGTCCTTGGTCCTTGGCACGGTAGAGCGCGCTGTCCGCATTTTTGAGCAGGGTTGTGACGTTATCGCCGTCGCTCGGGAAGAGGCTGATGCCGATGCTGCAGGTGATGAAGACTTCGTGTCCCTGGAGGACAAATCGGTCGACCAGCGTGGCGATGATCTTCTGGGCGACATCGCTGACGAAGCGTGAATCGTGCAAATCTTCCAGCAGGATGGTGAATTCATCACCGCCCAGACGGCTCACGGTATCATCTTCGCGTACGCAGCCGGTCAGGCGGTGCGCCACTTCCTGCAGCAGCAGGTCGCCGATTGGGTGGCCGAGGGTGTCATTGATGTTCTTGAAGTGGTCCAGATCAAGGAACAGGACGGCCAACAGGCTGCTGTTGCGGCGCGCGTGTGTCAGCGAATGCTCCATGCGCATGCTCATTAGCAAACG
>JAHJJI010000048.1 GCA_018823025.1 Gammaproteobacteria bacterium
CTTCAGCAGCCAGTTATGCTTGGCGGCCATAGCAGTTTGGACCCACCTGATCCCATCCCGAACTCAGAAGTGAAACGAACGTGCGCCGATGATAGTGTGGATTACCCATGTGAAAGTAGGTCACCGCCAGGCTCCCAACAAAACAGACCCCCTCAGCGTAAGCTGCAGGGGGTTTTGTTTTTTATAGCGTAGAAAAAAATCAGGTGGGTTGTAAGTAGAGTTCTAAGCACCAACTTAATAAACCGTATGCCAGTTGATGTTTCATTCATACTGAATATTTGCTATAATGCGCGGATCGTATATGGGCTGTCAGCCCATTTTTTATTTGTGGCGGAGATATGGATTTATACGGTTTGCTGGAATCCACGGTAACCGGTCTGGGGTATGAGTTCGTAGACCTCGAGGTGTCGCAGCGGGGTAAGTCCCTTCGTTTGTTTATCGATAAGCCGGCAGGAATTAGTGTCGATGATTGCGCGTTCGTGAGCAACCATCTATCGCGATTGTTGGCGGTCGAGATGGACTGCGATTATGACCGGTTGGAGGTGTCATCTCCAGGCCTTGACAGGGTTTTGAAGAAGGAAGCGGATTTTATTCGTTTTAACGGTGAGCGTGCGCAGATTAAATTGCGGATTGCGCTTGCTGGCAGGAAAAATTATGCAGGTGTTTTGCGTGGTGTTAAGGATGGCGTACTGCAACTTGAAGCTGATGGTGCGCTGTTGACGCTGAATATTGCCAATATAGACAAGGCACGTTTGATACCGAATATATAGCCGGAGGGTGTATGAGTCGTGAGATTTTGCTGGTCGTGGATGTGATGTCGCGGGAGAAGAACGTCTCTAAGGATGTGATTTTTTCTGCGCTGGAATTGGCGTTGGCCTCCGCGACAAAAAAGCGTTTTCATGAGGACGTTGAAGTACGCGTCGACCTTGATCGCGAGACCGGTGAGTATTCCTCAGTTCGTCTCTGGCATGTAGTTCCCGATGATGCCGTTGAGTTTCCTGAGCGTCAGATTGGCCTGATGGTGGCCAAAGAGCGCGACCCAGAAACAGAGCTGGATGACTATGTTGAAGAACCGCTTGAGCCGGTTGAGTTTGGCCGTATAGGTGCGCAGGCTGCCAAGCAGGTGATCTTGCAGAAAATTCGTGAAGCTGAGCGTGAACAGATACTGAACGACTTTCTGGAGCGCAAGGAGTTTCTTGTTACCGGAACAATTAAGCGGATGGAGCGGGGGAACGCCATTATTGAATCTGGGCGGATCGAGGCTTTACTGCCACGTGACCAAATGATTCCCAAGGAAAATCTTCGGATTGGCGACCGTGTGCGAGCATATCTGTCTCGAGTTGATCGGGCAGGCCGCGGCCCACAATTGATTTTGTCTCGCATTGCGCCCGAGTTTCTAGTCAAGCTGTTTGATCTGGAAGTTCCTGAAATTGAAGATGGTTTGCTTGAAATAAAATCGGCTGCTAGAGACCCTGGTGTGCGCGCAAAGATTGCCGTTAAATCAAACGATCAGCGCATTGACCCAATTGGAACTTGTGTTGGCATGCGTGGTTCACGCGTACAGGCAGTGACCTCTGAACTTGCTGGGGAACGAGTGGACATCATATTGTGGTCGCCCGAACCCGCTCAGTTTGTGATCAATGCTTTGGCACCTGCGGAAATCAGCAGCATCGTGGTGGACGAAGAAAAGCATAGCATGGACGTGGTGGTAGAGGAGGAGCAACTGGCGCAGGCCATTGGTCGCCTCGGGCAGAATGTGCGCTTGGCTAGTGAGCTGACAGGCTGGACCTTGAACATCATGACCGAGGAAGAGGCGGATCAGAAGAACCAGGAAGAGAGCTCGGCGATTATTTCTCAGTTTATGCTAAAGCTTGACGTTGACGAAGAAGTGGCAGGGATTTTGGTGCAGGAGGGATTTGGCACGCTTGAAGAAGTGGCCTATGTCCCTCTTTCAGAGATGTTGGAAATTGAATCTTTTGATGAGGATACGGTCAATGAACTCCGCAGTCGCGCACGCAATGCATTGCTGACGGAAGCGATTGCCAGCGAGGAAAAAATGGAGGCTCCCTCAGCTGAATTGCTGGCGATGGAGGGAATGGATGATGAGACAGCACGTGCCTTGGCATCCAAGGGCGTGGTGACGATGGATGATCTGGCTGATTTGGCGGTTGACGATCTGGTTGAAATGACCGGGATGAATAGTGAACGTGCCAAGGAATTGATTATGACGGCACGCGCTCCGTGGTTTGCATGACGATAGCGAGCAGAATGTACTGGAGACTTAAATGGGACAAATGAACGTGGCTCAATTTGCCGGCGAGCTCGGCTTGCCCGCAACGCTGCTGCTGGAACAGTTGCGGGCCGCGGGCGTGAATAAAGCGGCGTCTGAGGATTTGCTGACTGAGCAAGACAAGACTCAATTGCTTGATTATTTGCGTCGTGCACATGGCGCAAAAGAACTGAAGAATAAAATCACTCTGACCCGCAAGGAAACGACTGAAATCAAGAAGTCTGACAGTACTGGCAAAGCGCGTACTATCCAGGTGGAGGTGCGCAAGAAGCGGGTTTTTGTTAAGCGAGAAATTGCCGAAGCCGCTCCGGTTGAAGCGACCTTGGGTGAAGCCGCTCTGATGGAAGCGCCAGTTGAGGCTGCTCCGGTTGAAGTATCAGTCGAAGTTGCTCCGGTTGAGTCACCAGTCGAAGCCGCTCCAGTCGAAGCAACCTTGGTCGAAGCCGCTCCGGTTGAAGCGCCAGTTGAGGCGGCTCCGGTTGAAGTGCCAGTCGCAGTTGCTGCAGTGAAGAAAAGAGTTAAGCCGCAATTGCACGACGCAGAGATCGCCAAACGCGAAGAAGAAGCACGCAAGCAATCAGCGCTTTTCGCACGTCAAAGCGCCGATATTCGTGAAAAGCAGGAAAAAGGTCTGCGCCGACAAGCCGAAATAGTGGCGCAAGCTGCGGCAGTTGCAGAATCTGCGGCTGCTGTGGCTCAAGCTCCTGCCAAGGTGCCAGAGCCCTCGCTTTCGGAAGGTACGCTACATAAGCCTGTCGTAAAACCGGGTGAGAAAGTCGAGAAAAAGGCAGCAAAGAAAAAGGAAACCACGTGGGCTGATTCGGCGGGTAAAAAGCGTGGTATCAAAGTGCGTGGTGATATGGGGGCCGGAACTGGATGGCGCAACCGTAAGGACAGGGGGGCGCATCACAAGGCGGAAGACCAAGGACCTCATGGTTTTGCCATGCCGACTGAACCCATCATTTACGAAGTAATGATTCCTGAAACCATCACGGTCGGGCAGCTTGCGCAAAAAATGGCGGTAAAGGCAGCTGCAGTCATCAAGGTAATGATGAAGATGGGCACCATGGCGACGATCAACCAGATGCTTGATCAGGAAACTGCGATGATTCTGGTCGAGGAAATGGGGCATGTTGCCAAGCCGGCGGCCCTGGATAGCCCTGAAGCTTATCTGGCCGATGAGGATGTGCATGAAGTGCACATGGAGCCGCGCGCACCTGTGGTGACGGTAATGGGTCACGTCGACCATGGTAAGACCTCTTTGCTCGATTATATTCGCCGTACTCGCGTTGCTCATGGTGAAGCTGGCGGTATTACCCAGCATATTGGTGCCTATCACGTGGAAACGCCACGGGGTATGGTGACCTTCCTCGATACGCCGGGCCATGAGGCTTTTACGGCGATGCGCGCGCGCGGTGCTAAAGCCACTGATGTGGTCATTCTGGTAGTAGCTGCCGATGACGGCGTGATGCCGCAGACGATTGAAGCGGTTCATCATGCCAAAGCGGCAGGCGTGCCTGTCGTCGTGGCAATGAACAAGATTGATAAGCCAGAAGCCAATCCGGAACGCATTAAGCAGGAATTGGTGGCGCAAGGTGTTGTCCCTGAAGATTGGGGCGGAGATACGATGTTTGTCGGGGTTTCTGCCAAAAGCGGCGAGGGCATCGATGAACTGCTTGAAGGCGTGTTGTTGCAGGCTGAGGTGCTGGAATTAAAAGCGCAAAAGAATGCTCCCGCCAAGGGTTTGGTGATTGAGGCGAGATTGGACAAGGGTCGTGGACCTGTGGCGACTATTCTTGTGCAGACTGGAACGCTTAAGCAGGGCGACATGCTTTTGGCTGGCGGGGCCTTCGGTCGTGTACGGGCCATGCTGGATGAAAATGGCGACATGGTGAAAGAGGCCGGGCCTTCCATTCCCGTAGAAATCCAGGGTTTGTCAGAGGTGCCGATGGCGGGCGAGGATGTGATCGTGTTGAATGACGAGCGCAAGGCGCGTGAGATCGCGTTGTTCCGCCAAGGCAAGTTCCGTGACGTAAAGTTGGCCAAGCAGCATGCAGCGAAACTTGAGAACATGTTCGATCAGATGGGTGAGGGCGAGGTTAGAGTGCTGCCGCTGATCATCAAGACCGATGTTCAAGGCTCCTACGAAGCTTTGGCTCATGCACTGCAGAAACTTTCCACCGACGAAGTTAAAGTTAATATCATTCATAGCGGAGTAGGCGCGATTACCGAGTCCGATATCAATCTGGCTCTGGCTTCGAAAGCCGTGGTAATCGGCTTTAACTCGCGGGCTGATGCGACTGCACGCAAGCTGGTCCAGTCCGCCGGAGTGGATGTACGCTACTACACTATTATTTACGATGCGGTGGATGAGATCAAAGCTGCGCTGTCAGGCATGCTGGCGCCAGAGCGCAAAGAAAGTGTACTCGGCTTGGTGGAAGTGCGCGAAGTGTACAAGATTTCAAAGGTGGGTACGGTTGCTGGTTGCTACGTGCTCGACGGCACCATAAAACGTGGTTCTATGGTGCGAGTGTTGCGTGATAACGTGGTGATCCATACCTGCGAGCTAGACTCCCTCAAACGTTTCAAGGACGATGTGAAGGAAGTGAAATCCGGCTTTGAATGCGGATTGTCGCTGAAGGGCTTTAACGATCTCAATGTCGGCGATCACCTCGAGGCTTATGAGATGGTTGAAGTTGCGCGTAGCCTGTAATCTCTGTTTATGCTGATAGTCTGGACGTGCCGTCATGGGTAAATCTTTTCTGCGAACCAGCCGGGTCGCCGAGCAAATTCAGCGCGAACTGGCGGATCTGATCCAGATGGAAATAAAGGATCCCCGTGTCGGCATGGTGACCTTGACTGGTGTTGAGGTGACCCCGGATTATGCCCATGCCAAAGTGTATTTCACCACGATGAAGGCAGCTGAGCAGGCACCCAAGGCACAGGCTGGCCTCGAGCATGCCGCCGGCTTCCTGCGTTCGCAGTTGGCGCACCGTATGAAGCTGCGGATCATGCCTCAGCTGCATTTTATCTATGATACTTCCGTCGAGCATGGGGTTCGTCTGTCCCAACTGATCGACGAGGCGGTTTCCTCAGATAAAGCGCATCAACGAGAAGAATAGCCCATTGCAGTTTAAACGGATCAAGCGCTCTATCAGCGGTGTTCTGCTGCTGGATAAGCCTTACGGAATTTCGTCGAATGGTGCTCTGCAGCAGGCCAAACGACTGTATCAAGCCGCCAAGGCCGGGCACACCGGAAACCTGGATCCGATAGCAACGGGTTTGTTGCCGATCTGCTTTGGTGAGGCGACCAAGTTTTCGCAGTTTCTGCTGGATGCCGGCAAAACCTATCAGGCGGTTTTCAAACTGGGGAAAACCACCACCACGGGTGACTCTGAGGGGGCAGTGACCAGCAGCAAAGCCGTGGATCTATCGCTTGGCCAAGTGGAACAGGCGTTGCAACAGTTTATTGGCCCTATTCTCCAGGTGCCACCGATGCATTCTGCACTCAAATTTCAGGGTAAGGCGCTTTATACTTATGCCCGTGCCGGGATTGAGATAGAACGGGCGGCGCGGCCGGTGACGATTTACAGCTTAACTCTGGATAGCTTTGCTGGTGACGAGTTGAGCGTTACGGTGGCGTGCAGCAAGGGTACCTACATTCGGGTGTTGGCGGAAGATCTGGGTCGTGTACTAGGGTGCGGCGCCTTTATGCAGGCATTAAGGCGCACGCGCATTGGCAGTTTTGAAATTGGTCAAACGGTGACCCTGGAACAACTCGATGGGTTGGACCTGGAAGCCAGGGACGCACGGCTTTTGCCACCGGACTGCCTGTTGGATGGGCTGCCGAAAATAACACTGGATCGTGAAAGCGCCTATTATTTTCGGCAAGGGCAGGCGATTTGGATGCCGAAGCAGGTGCATGATGGAGTAGTGGTTTTGTACGATGAAGGCAAGTGCCTTGTCGGCATTGGCGAGATTGCGGATGACGGCAAGATTGCACCCAAAAGGCTCATTGTCGAGAGTACGGTGTAACAGAATTTTTTCGCAGGTGCTAACCTGCGAGAATTACTTGAGAATATCTCATAATACAAGGTAAAATAACGCGTTTTATTTGTGGAGAAAACTATGTCAATGAACAGCACCCAAAAGGCACAAATTGTGCAGGATTATCAAAAAGCCTCGGGCGACACCGGTTCGACCGAAGTGCAAGTTGCCCTTATGACTGCACGCATCAACGATCTTACCGGTCATTTCAAGACCCATGCCAAGGATCACCATTCCCGCCGTGGTCTGCTGAAGCTGGTCAGCAAACGCCGCAAGCTTCTGGATTATCTGCGAGGCAGCAGTGTTGACCGCTATCGTACCTTGATTGAGCGCCTCGGCTTGCGTAAGTAATTTCTGTTTTCTCGCATCCTCCATCGGGATCGAGGATTCCGCAAGGATGGATTCGGCAATGGATAGAGCAGAGATTGTGTAGGTTGCGTTGCAGTCCTGCCGACTCGATTAAAGAAGATTACGATTAAGTAGAGGATAACGTTTTGAGCCATATCAAGAAAAGTATTGCGTTCGGGCGTCATACACTGACGCTGGAAACCGGAGAAATCGCCCGCCAGGCGTCTGGTGCCATTATGGTTAGCCTGGATGATACGGTAGTACTGGTTACAGTGGTTGGCGCCAAAAGCGTCAAACCCGGGCAGGATTTTTTCCCGCTGACGGTCGATTATCAGGAACGGACTTACGCTGCTGGCCGGATACCTGGCGGTTTCTTCAAGCGTGAAGGTCGCCCCTCCGAAAAGGAAATCCTGACTTCCCGTTTGATCGATCGCCCGTTGCGCCCGCTTTTCCCTGAGGGTTTCTACAATGACGTGCAAATCGTTGCTACCGTCATGTCTTCCGAGAGCGAAATCGATTCCGACATTCCTGCCTTGATCGGCGCTTCCGCCGCTCTGGCGATTTCCGGCATCCCCTTTAATGGCCCGATTGGCGCAGCGCGTGTTGCTTATGTTAATGGTGAGTACGTGCTGAACCCGACGGCGACAGAACTGAAAGCTTCGCAGCTGGATCTGGTCGTTGCGGGTACCGAGTCGGCTGTCCTGATGGTCGAATCCGAAGCCATGGAACTGCCTGAAGACGTGATGCTGGGTGCGGTGGTGTTTGGTCATGATGAAATGCAGGCGGTGATCAACCTGATCAATGAGCTTGCCGATGAAGTGGCGGCCGCGCCATGGGATTGGAAGGCACCAGAGCAGGACCAGGCTCTGATCGAAAAGATCGCTCAATTGGCTCAGGCTGAGTTGAACGAAGCTTACAAGGTCCGCCAGAAACAGGACCGCTACCAGAAAATCGACGCGATTCGCAGTCGTGTACTGGGCGAGCTGCTTACCGAAGATATGGACACCGCCCGTGTCAACCAGATCAAGGGGATCTTCGAGAATCTCGAAGCCAAGATTGTGCGCAGCCAGATTCTTGAAGGTGAACCTCGCATTGATGGCCGCGATACACGTACCGTTCGCCCGATTACCATTCGTACCGGCGTTCTGCCTCGTGTGCATGGCTCGGTGCTGTTCACCCGTGGCGAAACCCAGGCGCTGGTGGTTGCCACCTTGGGTACCGGGCGAGACGAGCAGACTATCGATGCATTGCAGGGCGAGTACAAAGATCGCTTCCTGCTGCATTACAACTTCCCTCCCTACGCAACAGGTGAGTGCGGTCGTGTGGGCACCCCGAAACGTCGTGAAATTGGTCACGGACGTCTGGCTAAGCGTGCGCTGGTAGCGGCTTTGCCCAGTCCTGAAGAATTTGGCTACACCATGCGTGTGGTTTCGGAAATTACCGAGTCGAATGGTTCCAGCTCGATGGCTTCGGTCTGCGGCGGTTGTCTGGCGCTGATGGATGCGGGTGCACCGATGAAAGCGCACGTGGCAGGAATTGCCATGGGCCTGATCAAGGATAGCAACCGCTTTGCAGTGTTGACGGATATTCTGGGCGATGAAGATCACCTCGGCGACATGGACTTCAAGGTCGCCGGTACGGATAGAGGTATCACTGCATTGCAAATGGATATCAAGATTCTTGGGATCACCAAGGAAATCATGCAGGTCGCGCTCAGTCAGGCGCGTGAAGGCCGCATGCATATCCTCGGCATCATGCATGAAGCCGTGCCGCATGCGCGTCAAGAAATGTCTGCCTATGCGCCCCGGATTATCACCATCAAGATCAACCCGGAAAAAATTCGTGACGTGATTGGCAAGGGCGGCGCGGTGATCCGTGCGCTGACTGAGGAAACCGGCACCACCATCGACATTACTGAGGACGGTACGGTGAATATTGCCTGCCTGAGCTCGGAAGCCGGAGATCTGGCCAAGAGGCGCATTGAAGAGCTGACCGCCGAAGTTGAGGTTGGCCGGACCTATGAAGGTAAAGTAATTAAAATGCTGGATTTCGGTGCGATTGTCAGTGTGTTGCCAGGCAAGGATGGTCTGCTGCATATTTCCCAAATCGCTCACGAGCGGGTGAATGCGGTCTCCGATCATTTGAGTGAAGGGCAAGTCGTTAAGGTCAAGGTGCTGGAGGCTGATGAGAAGGGCCGTTTACGCCTTTCCATGAAGGCTCTGATAGAAGCGCCAGTAGTGGCGAAAAAACCCGAAGGTGGCGAAGCCTAAAACCCACCTCGGGTTTTGGGGATGAAAAAGCCCACTTGGCGAAAGCCAAGAGGGCTTTTTTTATTGGCGAATTTATTTCTGAGAAAAAAGTCCTTGCCACCAGCGCTGGCGGTTGGCGGGCAGGGCGTATTTCAGATGCAGTTCGGTGGGTGGTGCCAAGCTCATGATCCAGCCTGGCAAGATTGCATTTTTACTTGAGCCGCAGGAAACTCCCAGATGATTGGGGTCATAGATCTTGATGAAAGAGGGTTTATCCAGGTTGTCAGTGTAGACGATACCGCAGTAGCTTTCGCGGTGGTCTTGCCGAAGAAGTGCATCCATTTCAACGATGAATTTTTCCACCTGCGCTGGCGTAGCGGGGGCGCTTGGCACTGTCTCGCCAACGGCATAAAGATACCAGCCGGCTTCCTTGTCCACCCTCACCCAGAAATCGGTCAACTGCTGCCATGAAAGCAGGCTGAACAGCAACCCACTCATCAGGTGGTGAAACTCATCCTGATGAGTGGGCTCGAACTGGGCTTGCATACTACTTGGCAACCTGCTTTTCTCTTAGTTCGTCAAGCGTCTTGCAGTCGATGCACAGCGTGGCGGTGGGACGTGCTTCCAGGCGCTTCAGGCCGATTTCGACGCCGCAGCTTTCGCAGTATCCGTAATCTTCGGCTTCGATTTTGCCGATGGTTTCGTTGATTTTCTTGATGAGTTTGCGTTCGCGGTCGCGGTTTCTGAGTTCCAGTGCCATGTCGGATTCCTGGCTGGCGCGGTCATTGGGGTCGGCAAAGATTGTCGCTTCGTCCTGCATGGTATGCACGGTACGGTCGATATCTTGGCTCAGTTCGCCTTTCCAGTCCTCGAGAATTTTGCGAAAATGCGCAAGCTGTCGAGTGTTCATGTATTCTTCATTCTTTTTTGGAACGTAGGGGGTGAATTGTTTGCGTAATTCTGCGGACATGTAAGCTCTACCGTTTTTAGCGAAACCGCTTTAATAACAGAAATTCTGACTTATCGCAAGTTTGGGCAAAAGGAGCAGGCGTGTTAAAGGCTTTGATTTTTGATGTGGATGGTACCCTCGCGGACACCGAGCGTGATGGTCACCGGTTGGCATTCAATACGGCTTTTCGGGAATTCGGGCTGGATTGGGATTGGGATGTGCCGCTGTATGGCAAGTTGCTGGAAGTGACTGGTGGCAAGGAACGTATCCGGTTTTATGTGGAGCGTTTCCGGCCGGATTATAGCAAGCCCAAAGATTTTGACGATTTGGTGGTGGCCCTGCACAAGGCCAAAACCGGTCATTACGTCGAGTTACTAAGTCAGGGGGGGATACCCCTGCGTAGCGGGGTCAAGCGGCTACTTAACGAGGCCAGAGACGCCGGCATCAGACTGGCGATCGCGACTACTACTACCCCGGAGAATGTGACCGCCCTATTGGGTAATACCCTGGGTGGCGATCCGGCTGAATGGTTCGAGGTGATTGCGGCAGGGGATATCGTTCCTGCGAAGAAACCGGCGCCGGATATCTATTTCTGGGCGCTGGACAAGATGAATCTCGACGCTGCAGACTGCCTGGCGCTGGAAGACTCTGAGAACGGCGTAAGGGCAAGTGTGGGAGCGGGTTTGAAAACCGTTGTGACGATCAACGACTATACGCTGGATCACGATTTCTCTGGCGTGGTGGCGGTGTTGAGCGATCTGGGCGAGCCTGGTCAGCCATTTCGCATGATGAAAGGGGAAGCGACGGACCAGGAATGTGTCGATCTTGATTTGTTACGGCACTGGCACGCCGCAGGCTAAGTGCAGGTTACGGTGCGTGCCTTTGCGCCGCCGCTAACGTGTTTTCCAGCAGCGTTGCGACTGTCATTGGTCCCACTCCGCCAGGTACGGGAGTGATCCAGGCCGCTCGCTGGCGTGCCACGTCAAATTCGACATCGCCGCAGATACTGCCGTCCGGAAGACGGTTGATGCCGACATCGATCACCGTCGCCCCTTCGCGTATCCATTCGCCCTGAATGAATTTCGGCTTGCCTACCGCCACCACCAGAATTTCCGCCTGGCGAATGAAGGCGGGCAGGTCGCGGGTGAAGCGGTGGGTGGTGGTGACAGTGCAGCCGGCGAGCAGGAGTTCCAGTCCCATCGGCCGTCCGACGATGTTGGAAGCGCCGACGATCACGGCATGTTTTCCCTTAAGGTTCTCCCCAGTGGTTTTGAGCAGGGTCATCACGCCATGTGGGGTGCACGGGCGCAGCACCGGAATGCGTAGTGCCAGTCGACCGATGTTGTAGGGGTGGAAGCCGTCCACGTCCTTGTCCGGATGGATGCGTTCTATCACGGTTTCGGGGTCAATGTGTTGCGGCAATGGCAACTGAACCAGAATGCCGTCGATACCGGGGTCGTCGTTGAACTGGTCGATCAGCGCCAGCAACGTTTCCTGGGTGGTGGTCGCGGGCAGGTCGTGGGAGACTGAGCGCACATTAGCAGTTTCGCACGAGCGTCGCTTATTGCGTACGTAGATCGCTGAGGCAGGCTCTGCTCCAACCAGGATAACGGCCAGTGCCGGCGCGCGTTTTCCAGCGACAAGGCGTGCTTCGACCCCTTGCCTGACTTGTTGAAGAATTTGCTCGGACAGCGCTTTGCCATCCAGATTTTTAGCGGTCATAGCGTCTCGACTTAAGGGCTCGTTAATGAATAAGTTGTACATACGTTGCCGCGTATTCGGGATGGATGCAAGGCGCGAGACGCGGCGAATGGTCGTTCCATTCGCAAGCCTCGCAACGCCGCAGACGCCCGAATACGCGACAACCCTTCGGGCTGGGGCTGATTGGGGTGCATTCCGGTGTTGCGAGCCGCTTGTTGTGAATGACACAACGGTGCGTCTCGCGCCTAGGACTGCACCCCAATCAGCCCCAGCGTATGCCCAACTTATTCATTAACGAGCCCTAAATATTTTTCTAAAAATTCACTTCCACCACGCCATTCTGTTTGGCGATGCCGCTGATGACTTCTCCGGATTGGGTGCGCACCGATACTACTTGACCCAGGGTGGCATTCGCGAGTGCCTTGCCTTCAGACGTGACCTGGAATCCGTTTCCTTTCGCCACCAGCTTCACTGTTTGCCCCTGCTGGATGACTTTGGGGGCTCGCAACATATCATGCCGGAAGGGTTGGCCCGTTGGGGCGCTATAAATGACGGTTTTACCAATGGCAAGTTCGGGATCCGTGATGACTCCCGGTGGCAGTTGCGAAAGATCATTGCTTTGCATCGCGACATCGGCTGGGCTGACAGTCTGGCCGGCGCTTAAAGGGCGGGTGGCTACGGCGGTCTGCGCCATGATCCTGACGCTGACCGGTACATAAATGGTCCATGGGGTAGCGGATTGGCAGCGCACCCCTACGGTGGAGTTTCCCCACAATCGGCTGCCGGAGGGTAGGAAAGCTTCCGGTGTATCGCATGAGGGCAGTTGCAGGCGTGGGTCAATCGCACCCACGGTCGATGTGACCTCTCCAGGCAGTTCGGCGGTATTTTGTCGCACGAAGTGATCTACCGTCTTGCGGATCATTCCAATATCCTGCCAGCCGGCGCTGGCACAGGCGTTCGCAGTCCGCGTGCTTGAAGGCCTCCTGCATGGAGGTGCGTGCCGCGACACGCCAGCCGGCCAGCGTCTTGGCCGGGGGCGCTTGGGGCTCCTGCATCCAGAGGACCAGACCCATACGGTCGTCGCTCTGTCGGGGGTAGAGCTGTGCGTTCCATAGGCATCGCACGCGTGGGTCGACCCCCGGCCAGATTTCGTCTGGGTGAATGCCTCGGGCCTCGAGCCACCGTTCGAAC
>JAHJJI010000049.1 GCA_018823025.1 Gammaproteobacteria bacterium
GAACGGCAGCTTGCGCAGGCGCTTGCCGGTCGCGGCGAACAGCGCGTTGGCGACTGCCGGGGCCAGCGGCGGTACGCCCGGCTCGCCGACGCCGGTGGGCGCCGCCTGGGACGGGACGATGTGGACTTCGACCTGGGGCATTGCGCTGATGCGCAGCAGCGGATAATTGTCGAAGTTGGATTGCTCGACACGTCCATCCTTGAAGGTGACGGCGCTGTGCAGGGCCGCCGAAAGGGCGAACCCGATGCCGCCTTCCATCTGCGCCCCGATCTGGTCCGGGTTAACCGCGATGCCGCAGTCAACGGCACAGACTACCCGGTCGACGCTGAATGATCCGTCCGGCTTGACGCTTACCTCTGCTACCTCGGCGACGAAGGAGTGAAACGATTCATGCACCGCGATGCCGCGTCCGCGCCGCACACCGCTTTTTGGCGCCAGCGGCTTGCCCCAGCCGGCCTTGGCGGCAGCCAGTTCGAGCACGCCCATGTGGCGCGGCTGGTGGGCCAGCAGGGCGCGGCGGAATTCGTAAGGGTCCTTGCCTGCGGCCACTGCCAGTTCGTCGATGAAAACCTCGGTCGAGAAGGCAGTATGGGTATGCCCGACGCTGCGCCACCACAGCACCGGTACGCCCAGCCTGGGCGAATGCAGTTCGACGTGCAGATTGGGGATGCTGTAGGCGAGGTTGGATGCGCCCTCGACCGAAGTGATGTCGACGCCGTTCTTGACCATCCCGCCTTCGAACGCCGTGCCGGCCGCTATCGATTGGCCGACCAGACGCTGGCTCCAGACTACCGGATTGCCTTGCGCATCCAGTCCGCCGCTGATGGAATGGACGAACATGGGCCGGTAATAGCCGCCGTGAAGGTCGTCCTCGCGCGTCCACATGAGGTGGATCGGCGCGTTGAGATGGCTTGCGGCCTTGGCTACCGAGACGGCTTCGGCGATGTAGTCTGAGGTGGGGTTGGCGCGCCGGCCAAAGCTGCCACCGGCGAGCAGGGTGTGGATCTGCACCTGTTCAGGCTGGAGCCCGAGAATTTTCGCAGCGGTGGCCTGGTCGCCGGTCTGCGACTGGGAACCGGCCCAGATTTCGCAGCCGCCGTTCTTCAGTTGCACAATGCAGTTGAGTGGCTCCATAGGCGTGTGGGCGAGGTAGGGGAACTCGAACGTGGCTTCCAGCTTTTTCGTGGATTCTCCTAGAGCCTTCGCGGCATCGCCTTCGTTGCGGGCGACCATGCCGGGCTGCTTCAGCAGTCCCAGGTAGTGTTCGCGCTGTGCGGCAGAGCTGATCCGTTCAGCGCCCGATTCGTCCCATTCCACCTGCAGTGCATCGCGCCCCTTTTTCGCGCTCCAGAAATCCGTCGCGATCACCGCGACGCCGCGCGGCACTTCAACCACGGCGCGCACGCCGGGCACCGATTTGGCTTTGTCAGCCTGGATGCGTTTGACCTTGGCGCCGAATAGCGGCGGGCGCGCGATCAGTGCGGTGAGCTGGCCGGGCAGGCGCAGGTCGGAGGCGAACTGGGCGCTGCCGTCGGATTTTGCCTTCGAGTCGGTGCGCTTGAACTGTTTGCCGATGT
Source organism: Gammaproteobacteria bacterium (assembly GCA_018823025.1). GTDB lineage: Bacteria > Pseudomonadota > Gammaproteobacteria > Burkholderiales > Sulfuricellaceae > Sulfuricella. The sequence goes on from JAHJJI010000049.1 coordinate 1,578, forward strand.
ACTTGAAGTCCTTAGCCGACTTGAGCTGCACTTCGGCAGGCTGGGGCATTGTTGCCGCTTTATCCGCCAGCTTGCCGTAGCTCGCCTTGCGGCCGCTGGCGCGGTGCAGCACCATGCCGTCCTGGGTGGTGAGGGTGCCTGCTTCGACTTTCCAGTTATCCGCCGCTGCCGCGATCAGCATGGCGCGCGCAGTGGCGCCCGCCCGGCGCATCTGGTCGAATGAATTGGCCATGGCGGTACTGCCGCCGGTGCCCTGCATCGGACCCCAGAGCAGGTTGTTATACAGCTTGGCGTCGGCCGGTGCAGATTCGACCCTGATTTTTTCCCAGGGCACATCCAGTTCCTCTGCAACCAGGGTCGGCAGGCCGGTGTTGACCCCTTGCCCCATCTCCAGATGCTTGACGATGACCGTTACGGAGTCGTCTGGCGCGATCCGGATGAAGGCGTTGGGCGCAAAGGGTTTGCCTGCACCTTGGCCCGCCATCATCCTGGCGGCGCCGACAGGCAGGTAGAACGCGATGGTGAGGCCAGCGCCCAGGGTGGCGCTGGTTTTCAGGAATTCGCGTCGGGTCGGGTCGATAATTTTGTCCATGGCTCACCCCTTCATCGATCTGGCGGCTTGATGCACCGCCGCACGTATGCGTTGATAGGTGGCGCAGCGGCACAGGTTGCCGTCCAGGGCTGCGTCGATGTCGGCATCGGTCGGACGGGGATTGCGCGCGAGCAGCGCTGCCGCCGACATGATCTGCCCGGACTGGCAGTAGCCGCATTGCGGCACATCAAGCTTGACCCTGGCATCCTGCAGGGCTTTCACGGCTTTGCTTTTGGCGCCTTCAATGGTGGTGATATTCTGCCCGGCGGCAGCTGAAATTGGTGTCATGCAGGATCGCACCGGCGCCCCGTTGATATGTACGGTGCAGGCGCCGCACAGGGCCACACCGCAGCTATATTTGGTGCCGGTCAGACCCAGATTGTCGCGCAGCACCCAGAGCAGTGGGGTGTCCGGTGCGGCGTCTATGCTGTGCGGCTTGCCGTTGACGAAAAAAGAGATCATGCGAATTCCCTCCGGTACTGGTAAATAGCGAAGATGGGAACTACGAGGGTGCGACAGACGCCGGACAGCGCGTTAGGTCACGAGTTCAGAGCTGAACTCATTATAGACAATTCAGAAATTAGGCAAGGAAGGCGAGGATGCCTTGTGGCGTGTCGATACGACCGTCGGCGCCCCAGGTTTCGGGGCGGTCTTCCGCGCCGAGGTAGCCATAGTCGGCGATCAGGGCGGACATGCCAGCGGCGCGCGCTGCTTCGATGTCGCGCTCGGCATCGCCGACGTACAGGCAGGATTGCGGCGTTACCCCGATCTCGCGGGCGGCGCGCAGCAGCGGTTCGGGGTGCGGTTTGGGGTGGGCGCAGGTGTCGCCGCTGATGATGCTGGCGGCGCGTTTGGACAGCCCCAGCAGCTCCAGCAGCGGTTCGGTGAAGCGGGCCGGTTTGTTGGTGACCACGCCCCAGGAAATGTTTCTGGCTTCGAGCGCGGCCAGCAGCTCGGCCATGCCGGGGAAGAGGGTGGTATGCAGGCACAGGTTGGCGGTGTAGAGCGCCAGGTATTCCTCGCGCATGGGCGCGAAGCGTTCATCCTGCGGCGTCAGGCCGAAGCCGATGTCGAACAGGCCGACGGTGCCGTGCGAGGCATAGGGGCGGATGGTTTCCTGCGGCAATGGCGGCAGACCGTGCCGTTCGCGCTGCAGGTTGAGGGCATGGCCGAGGTCGGGCGCGGTATCGGCCAGCGTGCCGTCGAGATCGAACAGTACTGCTTTCATTATTCCTGCTGGCAATGGATCAGGTAGTTGATGCTGGTGTCGGCGCCGAGGGCGTAGGTTTTGGAGATGGGGCTGTAGCTCATGCCGGTAATGCCTGCGACACCGAGGCCGACGGCGCGGCAATAGCCGCCCAGTTCGGAAGGTTTGATGAATTTGGCGTATTCGTGGGTGCCTCTGGGCAGCATATTTAGCACATACTCGGCGCCAATCACAGCGAACAGATAGGATTTGGGGTTGCGGTTGAGGGTGGAAAAGAACACATGGCCGCCGGGTTTGACCAGTTCTGCGCAGGCGCGCACCACGCTGGCCGGATCGGGTACGTGCTCGAGCATTTCCATGCAGGTGACGATGTCGTACTGGTGCGGCTGTTCCTTGGCGAGTTCTTCCACCGCGATCAGGCGGTAGTCGACTTTGTGGCCGGTTTCCAGCAGGTGCAGCTTGGCGACCTTGAGGGCTTTTTCGCCGAGGTCGATGCCGGTAACCTGGGCGCCGCGCGTGGCCATGCTTTCGGACAGGATGCCGCCGCCGCAGCCGACGTCGAGCACCTTCTTGCCAGCCAGGCCGGCGGTCTGGTCAACGTAGTCGAGGCGCAGCGGGTTGATGTCGTGAAGCGGCTTGAATTCGCTGTTGGGGTCCCACCAGCGATGGGCGAGCTGGGCGAATTTGTCCAGTTCCTGTGCGTCGACGTTCAAGTTTGGTTCGTTCATTTTTGGCTCCGGTTAACTCGTAAGGTTAACCCTCACAAAGAAAGTTTGAGTACCGGCTAACCTCAAGGTTGCCCTTCGCTGAAACTTTTCTGGTTGCTGATTTTTTCGTGCCAGAAGCGGGTTCTGGCGTTGAGTTCATGGATGTCGATGGTGGTGAGGTGCCGTTCGTCCAGCACCAGCTTGCCGTTGACCCAGACGTGGCTGACGTTTTCCCGTCCGGCGGCATACACCAGATGCGAGGTGACATCATAACATGGCTGGGTTTCCGGGGCCGACAAGTCCACCGCGGTGATGTCCGCGGCCTTGCCGATGACGAGCGAGCCGGTCAGACTGTCGATGCCCAGCGCCTGGGCGGCATGGATGGTGGCCATGGCCAGCGCCTGGTGGGCGGGCAGCGCGGCGGCATGGCGACTCTGGCCTTTGGCGAGCAGGGCGGCAAGGCGCATTTCCGCGAACATGTCGAGGCGGTTATTGCTGGCCGCGCCGTCGGTGCCGAGGCCGATGTTGATTTTGTGTTCGAGTTTTTCCAGCACCGGGCCGATCCCGCTGGCGAGCTTGAGGTTGGAGCTCGGGCAATGGACCACATGGCAGCCGTATTCGGCGAGCAGGCGGATTTCCTCGGTGTTGAGCTGCACCGCGTGGACCGCGATCAGGTTGGGACCGAGCAGACCGAGGCGGTGCAACCGCTCAAGCGGTCTCATCTGGTATTGCTTGAGGCTACCCTCGATCTCGTCGTGGGTTTCGTGGAGGTGGATGTGGATCGGCAGGTCGAGCTGCTCGGCGTAGGTCAATACTTTGGCGAAGGTCTTGTCGCTTACCGTGTAGGGCGCATGGGGGGCGAGCGTGAAGGTGAGCAGCGGCTCGCCGTGGAATTCGTCGCGCACCGCCAGCCCCTTGCTCAGGTAATCGTCGGCATCGGCGGCGTAGGCAGTGGGAAAGTCGACCACGATCATGCCGATGGCGGCGCGCATTCCGGCGCTGAGCGCCGTTTGCGCTGCGGCTGCGGGGAAGAAATACATGTCGTTGAAGCAGGTGATGCCGCCCCTGAGCATCTCTGCACAGGCGAGGAGGGTACCGTCGCGGACGAATTCCGGCGACACGAATTTCGCCTCGGCCGGCCAGATGTGGTTGTTGAGCCAGTCCATCAGCGGCAGATCGTCCGCCAAGCCGCGCAGCAGCGACATGGCGGCGTGGGTGTGGAGGTTGATCAGGCCGGGGATCAGGACATGGTCGTCAAGCCGGAAATGCTGTTTGGCGCTGTATTTGGCGTGAGCTTCCCCGGTCGGCAGGATGTCGCGGATCACGCCGTCGGCAATGGCGATGGAATGCCGGGACAGGGTTTGCCGGGCCGGTTCGACGGGGATGATCCAGCGCGCGTCGATCAGGGTATCTATAGAATTATCAGGCATGGCATGCATCGGCAGAATCTAGCATAAAAAAAAGCCCCGCACTAGGCGGGGCTTTTTCTGACCGGGAAGCTTGTTACTTGGTTGGAACCTGAATTTCAGGTTCAACGGTAACTCGGCGATCGGGTTGCAGGCACTCGATCAGCTTCTTGGTTTTCTTGTTGCCTTTGCACTTGTTGACGGTGTCGGCATCCGCGTTAGGCTCGGATTCACCTTTACCTGCGGTCTTGACACGGTCAGCAGCAACGCCCTGGCTGGTCAGGTAATCCTTGACGGCGGCAGCGCGGCGCTCGGACAGGTTCTGGTTGTACTTGTCGGAGCCGAGGCGGTCAGCGTGGCCGGTGACCAGCAGCAGTTCCACTTCAGGATGAGCTTTCATGTTTGCGACCACTTTGTCGTCAAGTTCTTTCTTACCTTCTGCACGGACGACAGCCTTGTCGAAATCAAACAGGGTTTCAGCCTTGAAGGTTACTTTGACAGCAGGTGCTGCAGGGCCTGCAACTGGAGCAACCGGTGCGGCGGCTTTCGCGGCCTCTTTCTTCGGTTCATCCTTCTTCGCTACCAGATCAGGATCGCATTCTGCGGTTGCCATGGCCGGAGTCCAGTAGCCGGTACGCCAGCACTGGTTGAAGTTGTTCTTGACCACGTTGCCGCGGGTGTCGTTCAGGTAGCCGGCGTTGGCTACGTCGTGCGCGTAAGCGGTGCTAATGGCAGAAATGCCGGTTGCAAGCGTGAGGCTTAAAATTAGTTGTTTGACCAGTGAGATTTTCATTATTTAGCTCTCCATATTAAAAAATTAGCACTATTGTTGTTCGAGCTTGCTATGTTATCAGGACTCAAATCTAACCGTTTGATGTTCATATCATACACTATAGATAAAGAAATTGCCAAAACGACAGTAGCCCTTTGGATTGGCCTGGGATGCGCCGGTATGCTAAAATCGCTGACATTTTGTTTTCGTATATCAACAAGTAAGTTCATAAGAAACTGAGCATCCATGGAACAATTCGCCAGAGAAACCCTCCCGGTCAGCCTCGAAGAAGAAATGCGCCGTTCCTATCTCGACTACGCCATGAGCGTGATCGTGGGCCGGGCGTTGCCCGATGTGCGCGATGGACTCAAGCCGGTTCACCGGCGTGCGCTGTTCGCCATGCACGAGCTGTCCAACGACTGGAACAAGGCTTACAAGAAGTCGGCGCGTATCGTCGGCGATGTGATCGGCAAATATCACCCCCACGGCGACACCGCGGTGTACGACACCATCGTGCGCATGGCGCAGGATTTCAGCCTGCGCTATCCGCTGGTGGACGGCCAAGGTAACTTCGGATCGGTCGACGGCGACAATGCCGCCGCGATGCGATACACCGAGATCCGCATGGCGCGGATTGCCCACGAATTGCTTGCCGACCTGGACAAGGAAACGGTGGACTTCGGCCCGAACTATGATGGTTCCGAGCACGAGCCGCTGGTGCTGCCGTCAAAGATTCCGAATCTGCTGATCAACGGCAGCTCGGGCATCGCGGTGGGCATGGCGACCAATATCCCTCCGCATAATCTGAACGAAATCGTAGATGCCTGTTTGTTGTTGCTGGAAAATCCGCAGACCGACATCGAGGAACTGTTAGAGATCGTGCCGGCGCCGGACTTCCCGACGGCAGGCATTATTTACGGCACCATCGGCGTCAAGGAAGGTTATCGCACCGGCCGTGGCCGGGTGATCATGCGCGCCCGCACCCATTTCGAGGATATCGACAAAGCTGGCGGCAGGCAGGCGATCATCGTCGATGAACTGCCCTACCAGGTGAACAAGGCCAATCTGCTGATCAAGATCGGCGAACTGGTGCGCGAGAAAAAGCTGGAAGGGATTTCCGACCTGCGCGATGAGTCGGATAAATCCGGCATGCGCATGGTGCTTGAACTCAAGCGCGGTGAAGTGCCGGAAGTGGTGCTGAATAACCTGTACAAGCAGACCCAGATGCAGGATACCTTCGGCATGAACATGGTGTCGATTATGGATGGCCGGCCGCGTCTGCTCAATCTGAAGCAGATGCTCGATGCTTTCTTGCGTCATCGGCGCGAGGTGGTGACGCGGCGCACCGTGTTCGAGCTCAGGAAGGCGCGCGAACGCGGCCACATCCTGGAAGGACTGGCAGTGGCCTTGTCCAATGTGGACGATGTGATCGCCCTGATCAAGTCAGCACCCACGCCGTCTGCTGCCAAGCAGGGGTTGATGGGGCAGGTCTGGCGCTCGCCGCTGGTTGAGGAAATGCTGGCGCGGTCCGCCGCCGATGCTTCGCGGCCTGAAGGCTTGGCACTTGAATTTGGTTTTTCTGAAAAGGGCTACCGTCTTTCCGATGTCCAGGCGCAGGCGATTCTGGAGTTGCGCCTGCAGCGCCTGACCGGTCTGGAGCAGGACAAGATCGTGTCCGAGTACAAGGAAGTGATGGAAAAAATCGCCGATCTGCTCGACATTCTGGCCAAGCCGGCGCGCATCACCGAAATCATCGTTCTGGAATTGACCGCGATCAAGGCGCAGTTCGGCGACAAGCGCCGCAGCGAGATCATCGTTCATGCCCAGGATTTGAGCATGGAAGATCTGATCACGCCGCAGGACATGGTGGTGACCTTGTCGCATGGCGGCTACATCAAATCCCAGCCGCTCGAAGATTATAGCGCCCAGAAGCGCGGCGGACGCGGCAAGCAGGCCACGGCGATGAAGGAAGAGGATTTCATCGAGAAACTATTTATCGCCAATACTCACGACTATATTCTGTGCTTCTCCAACCGCGGCCAGGTTTACTGGATCAAGGTCTACGAAGTGCCGCAAGGTAGCCGGGGCTCTCGCGGCAAGCCGTTCATCAACATGCTGCAACTGGAGGAGGGCGAGAAGATCAACGCCATTCTGCCGGTCAAGGAATTCGACGAGGGCCATTTTATTTTCATGGCGACCGCCAGCGGTATCGTCAAGAAAACGCCGCTATCCGATTTCTCTCGCCCGATGAAGCGCGGCATTATCGCCATTAATCTGGATGAAGATGATTATCTGATCGGCGTGGACATCACCGATGGCCAACATGACGTGATGCTGTTCACCGATGGCGGCAAGGCGGTGCGCTTCGACGAGGCTGCCGTGCGTGCGACGGGCCGCGTTTCGCGCGGCGTGATGGGCGTGCGATTGGGCAAGGCGCAGAAGGTGATTTCCTTGCTGGTGGCGGAGAATGAGACCCAGTCGGTGCTCACCGCGACCGAAAACGGCTACGGCAAGCGCACCTCGATCGCGGAATACACCCGCCATGGCCGCGGTACCCAGGGCATGATCGCGATCCAGACCTCCGAGCGTAACGGCAAGGTGGTGGCGGCGACGCTGGTGAATCCCGAGGACGAGATCATGTTGATTACCACCGGTGGCGTGCTGATCCGCACCCGCGTCAGCGAAATCCGCGAGATGGGCCGTGCCACTCAGGGTGTGACCCTGATCAACCTCGACAAGGGCGAAAAACTGATCGGGCTGGAACGGGTAGAGGAAGCGGACTCGGAAGACACAGACGCAGAAATATAACCACGGAGGACGCAGAGGGAAATAGAATCTAACCTCCGCGTCCTCCGCGGTTAGATAAGGGTTTTAGTGTATGGAACGAATTTACAATTTTGGTGCTGGTCCTGCCGCATTGCCTGAGGAAGTCCTGGAGCAGGCGCGCGATGAGATGCTTAACTGGCAGGGCTGCGGCATGTCGGTGATGGAGATGAGCCATCGCGGCAAGGACTTCATGGGTATTGCCACCCAGGTCGAGGCCGATTTGCGCAGTTTGATGGGGATTCCCGCAAACTACAAGGTGTTGTTCCTGCAGGGCGGAGCATCCAGCCAGTTCGCCATGGTGCCGATGAATTTGCTGCGCGGCAAAAAGACCGTGGACATCGTCAACACCGGCGTATGGTCGCAGAAGGCGATCGATGAGGCAGAGAGATATTGCACGGTGAACGTTGCCGCCAGCTCGGAAGACGCTAAATTCAGCTATGCTCCGACCCAGGATAAGTGGCGCTTGAGCCAAGATGCCGCCTACGTCCATTACACCCCGAACGAGACCATCGGCGGTGTGGAGTTCCACTGGATACCTGAAGCCGGCAACGTGCCGCTGGTGGCGGACATGTCTTCCAACATCCTGTCCGGCCCGCTGGATGTTTCCCGCTTCGGCCTGATTTATGCCGGGGCGCAGAAAAACATCGGTCCGGCCGGCTTGTGCATCGTGATCGTGCGAGAAGACCTGATTGGCCAGACGCTGCCCGGCACGCCGACAATGTTCGACTACAAGATCCACGCCGATAATGATTCGATGTACAACACCCCGCCTACTTTTTCACTCTATATCGCCGGCCTGGTATTTAAGTGGCTGAAGCGCCTCGGCGGGCTGGCGGAAATGGACAAACGCAACAACGCCAAGGCCGCGCTGCTATACGATTGCCTGGACAGCAGCGGTTTCTACCATTGCCCGGTGGCAAAAGACAGCCGCTCGCGTATGAACGTGCCTTTCACCCTCAAGGATGCGGCGCTGGACGAGGAATTCCTCAAGCAATCCAAGGCGCGCGGTCTTGCTCAACTGAAGGGCCACCGCCTGCTGGGCGGGATGCGCGCCTCGATCTACAACCCCATGCCGCTGGAAGGGGTGCAAGCCCTGGTGGACTTCATGCGCGAGTTCGAGCTGAAATATGGATAAGGAACTTTCACAACACCGCGCCAGTATCGACGCGATAGACGGCGAGATGCTGAAGCTCGTGAATCAGCGTGCCGAGCACGCAAAAGCGATTGGTATCCTGAAGGATGGCGCGGTTTATCGCCCCGAGCGCGAAGCGCAGGTGCTGCGCCGGATCAAGGAAGATAATCCCGGCCCGCTTTCAGACGAGACCGTTGCGCGCCTGTTCCGCGAGATCATGTCGGCTTGTCTGGCGCTGGAGCAGCCTCTCTCGGTGTCGTTCCTCGGGCCGCAAGGCACTTTTACCCAGGCGGCGGCCATCAAGCATTTCGGCCATGCCGCACTGACTCGTCCCTGCGCTTCGATCGACGAGGTGTTCCGCGAGGTGGAAGCGGGGCTGGCGGATTACGGCGTGGTGCCGGTGGAAAACTCCACTGGCGGCGCGGTCGGCACGACCCTGGATCTGTTGTTGCAGACGCCTCTTCAGGTGTGTGGTGAAGTCGATCTGCGGGTGCACCAGTTCTTGCTGCGTAAGGCGGGGGCGACAGGCAAGGCAGAGAAAATCTATTCGCATGCGCAATCCCTCGCTCAGTGCCACGAGTGGCTCAACCAGAATCTGTCAGGTGTAGAGCGCGTGGCGGTGGTGAGCAATGCCGAAGCGGCGCGTTTGGCGGCTGAGGATGGTGCGGCGGTAGCGATTGCGGGCGAGGCTGCAGCGGAGCATTACGGGCTGGAAAAGCTGGCGGAAAATATCGAGGACAAGCCCGACAATACTACCCGCTTTCTGGTGATCGGTCAGCACGATGCTGCGCTCTCCGGCCGGGACAAAACCTCTCTGGCGATGTCCGCCAGGAACCGTCCGGGTGCGGTGTACGAGCTGTTGACGCCGCTTGCCCGGCACGAAGTGAGTATGACCAAGCTGGAGTCCCGTCCTTCCCATTCGGGGCTTTGGGAGTATGTGTTTTTCGTGGATGTGGAAGGGCATCGCCAGGATGTGAAGGTTGCCCAGGCGTTGGCTGAACTCGCCGACAAAGCAGCCTTCCTGAAAGTCCTCGGCTCCTATCCCGTGGCGGTACTTTAATTAACCTATTTAAAGATCAAACGACTGACTTTGAGATGGATTTGAGCGAACTAGCACCGGATTACGTCCGCGCAATTGCGCCGTACCAGCCGGGCAAACCGATTGCCGAAGTAGCCCGGGAAATGGGCCTGCCGGAAAGCGACATCGTCAAGCTGGCTTCCAACGAGAACCCGCTTGGCGCCAGTCCGCGTGTGCTGGCAGCGATCGAGAACGTAATCATGGAACTCGCGCGCTACCCGGATGGCAATGGCTTCACCCTGAAAGCCGCGCTGGCGGCACGGCACGGCGTCGGACTTGAGCAGATCGTTCTGGGCAACGGATCCAACGATGTGCTGGAACTGGTGGCACGGGCCTTTCTGACGCCTCAGTCTTCCGCGGTTTACAGTCAGCATGCCTTTGCCGTTTACCCGCTGGCGACCCAGGCGGTCGGTGCACGCGGTATCGAGGCGCCAGCGAAGGATTTTGGCCATGACCCCGAGGCGCTGCTGGCGGCTATTGCGCGCGATAGCGATACCGATACTCCCACCCGCATCCTGTTTATCGCCAATCCCAACAACCCTACGGGCACGCTGCTGGATCCCGTTCAACTGCTGGGTCTGATCGAGCGTGTGCCGGAGAATGTACTGGTGGTGCTGGATGAGGCTTATACTGAATATCTGCCCGAGGAGATGAAAAGCGACAGTGTCGGTTGGCTGAAACGCTTTCAGAATCTGATTGTCACACGCACCTTCTCCAAGGCTTACGGTCTGGCAGGCCTGCGCGTGGGCTATGCGCTGGCGAGCACGCAGGTGGCGAGCATGATGAACCGGGTGCGGCAGCCGTTCAACGTCAACAGTCTGGCTCAGGCGGCGGCGGTGATGGCGATGCAGGACGAGGCTTTTCTCGACGAATGTCTGGCAATCAACCGCGCCGGCATGGCGCAGCTGACAGAGGGCTTCAAGCACTTGGGGCTGGATTACATTCCTTCCTATGGCAACTTTGTCGCGGTGCGAGTGGGCGATGCCGCCGCCATCAATTTCAGTTTGCTGAGGCAGGGCGTGATCGTGCGACCGGTCGCTAATTATGGGTTGCCTGAACACCTGCGCGTCAGCGTTGGGCTGGAAGGTGAAAACAAGGTTTTTTTGCAAGCCCTGGAACGGGCTCTTGAGGAGTTGAAAAAATGATTATCGTAATGAACAGTGGTGCGACCGAGCAAGACATTGAAGGCGTCGTCAATAAAATCAAGGAAGCCGGCCTGGACGCGAATATTTCGCGTGGCACCGAGCGCACCGTGATCGGTGCCATCGGCGACGAGCGCAAGCTGGATCAGGAACTGATCGATGC
>JAHJJI010000050.1 GCA_018823025.1 Gammaproteobacteria bacterium
GGCTTTGCTGGTCGGGTTGGGTGTGGCGTTTGCGGTGGCCCGGCCTCGTAGAGCAGTAAATTGGCTTGGTCGTGGCTGGACGTTATGGCGTGTTTTCCGCGGCATGGCCGCCGGGAAATGGAAGCCGAATTGATTGGCAGTGGCCGAGGGCTTTTCGGCACGGCTCAATTCTCATCCTGTGTTAGCCCAATTTCTTTCCTTGCCGCATCTTGGCGGCAGGTGTAATTCTTCCTGCACCCTTCCTGAAGCAACCCGGATATATGAAGTGGAGTTACCGGGATAGACTTGATTTTTCTCCGCTCTATCGAGGCAACAATGGGAATGTTTTTCGGACGGCGTATTCATAAAGCGATAGCCGCTGGTGACGTTGTGGATGTTAGCGAGCGCGACGGCGTGCGGTCGTTGCATCTGGGCAGTCAGACGGTGCAAAGTTCTATGCGCATCAGCGCGCCCAACGACCTTGAACTGGCCTATACCCGCAGCATGATGGGCCTTCTCCTGTTTAACTCCGATCCCGTGCGCTTCCTGATGGTCGGGTTGGGAGGGGGGTCTTTGGCCAAATTCGTTTATCACCGCATGCCGGCCACACGCATCGCGGCGGTGGAGCTGAACTCGCAGGTTGCTGCAGCAGCGCGCGCCTATTTTCAGCTGCCGCCGGAAGACGAACGATTCGATGTGGTGATAGCCGAAGGAGGCCAGTATGTGGCCGACCACCCTGATAGCGCCGATGTATTGATGGTGGATGGCTTCGACGGTGTTTCGCTGGCCGATTCGCTGGTTACCCAGCGTTATTACGACGACTGTGCCTCAGCACTGAGTGAACGTGGAATCCTGGCGGTAAACATGTGGGGCAGCGACAAAAATTTCGATGCCTACTTGCAGCGTATCGGGACCAGTTTCAATGGGCTGACATTGTGTCTGCCTACGGAAAAGCACGGTAACATCGTCGTGTTTGGTTTCAAGCGCAGCCCGGGCAATCCACGCTGGGACGATTTGCGCCAGCGTGCCAGGGAGCTGGAGCAGACATATGGGCTGGAATTTCTCAAGTTCGTAGAAGGTCTGCGCAGCCTCAATGTCCACACTGAAAAGCGCCTGCTGATTTAGATAATATTGCGTGTTGAACTGGTGCCTTATGTCTTTGTCCCACGAAAGGTGATGCGGTGTTTTTTTCGAAATACGCAGGTGTATGGTGAGTCTGTTTCATTCGTAATCGTGACTTCGGTCATGGGTGTGCGTTATTTGACTTTCATTGCCGGGTGAAATGTGAAAAAATTACGTTAACTTAACGAATTTGAGGTGTTTCACAAATGATAGACCGGGACGGTTATCGCCCCAATGTCGGCATCATTCTATGCAATGCAAAAAATGAGGTTTTCTGGGGCAAACGTATCAAGGAGCATTCCTGGCAGTTTCCGCAAGGAGGCATCAAGGCCGGTGAATCACCCGAGCAGGCAATGTTTCGGGAGTTGGAGGAAGAAGTCGGACTGCAGCCACAGCACGTGAGAATTATCGGCCGCACCAGGGACTGGCTGCGCTATGATGTGCCGCAGAACTGGGTGCGACGAGAGTGGCGCGGTAGCTACAGGGGCCAGAAGCAGATCTGGTTTCTTTTGCGTTTGACCGGGCGCGACAGCGATGTGTCGTTGCGCGCGTCTTCGCATCCCGAGTTCGATGCCTGGCGATGGCACCATTACTGGATTCCTCTGGAATCGGTGATCGAATTCAAGCGCGATGTATACCGCTTGGCGCTCAACGAGCTGGCAGGCTACCTCAATAAATCAGAATGAACTGGAGTCAAGATGATTGATTTTTTCCCGTTACCGCCTAGCAACCTGGTGCATGGGGCGACGTATTACCAACCTTTGCAAATCTCACCGGCGCATGTCGAACTGGGCGACCCAGCGGTGCGGGTGATGACTGACCTGAAAGCGGTGATGGCGGTGACCATCGGGCCGGAAAAAACGGTAGATGCCGCCAGGGAGCGTATGGTTCGGCACAGCGTCAGGTTGCTGCTGGTGATCGATGATCAGGAAACCGTCCTCGGGCTGGTTACCGCTACCGATATTCTGGGCGAGAAACCAGTGCAGTTTATCCAGAAGTCTGGCTGCAAGCGGGAGGATGTTCTGGTGCGCAACATCATGACGCCGCAGGAAAAACTGGAAGTTCTGTGTATGAAGGATGTCTCTTCAGCAAAAGTGGGCCATATCGTTTCAACCCTGAAAAAATGTGGCCGCCAGCATGCCTTGGTGGTGGATACCGAAGGGCTAGGTCATGCCCAACAGGTGCGTGGTATTTTTTCGACTTCCCAGGTTTCAAGACTCCTGGGCACGGAAATCCAGACACTGGAAATCGCCCAGACTTTCGCCGAAATTCAGGTGCAGCTCGCCAAGTAGGGAATGAATAAGCTCTTAGCCCTGTTGCTACTGGCCATTCCGCTGACGGCCCACGCGGAATGGGGGAAATTCGAGTACGAATTCGATGAGGAAAAGCCGTGGGCCGAGATCGAGGCTCAACTCCCTGCTTACCCGAAGGAAGAAAACCTGCTGCCCTTCTTCGTTAGCGCCGCCACTGATAACAGGTTTTTTGTCGATGTCGCTTCCATCAGTACCGGTGAGGATGGTGTGGTGCGCTACACGATGATTGTCAAATCATCGGCGGGTGCCTCAAATGTGAGCTTCGAGGGTATCCGCTGCGCCAACCGCGAAAGGAAGCTTTACGCCTTCGGGCGCAAGGAAGGGGCTTGGTCAAAGGCGCGCTTCGCCAAATGGGAGCCGATCCGCTACCAGGACCGTAACCGTCAACATCACATGCTTTATGACGATTTCTTTTGTCCCAACGGCATTATCGTGAAAAACCCTCAGGAAGCGGTCGATCTGCTGAAGCGCAGCTTCAGGCCTTAGGGCGAAAGTGCGAGTGTTAGTCTTCTCGCAACCTTAAAGAAAAACCAGATGTAGCTCCGACCTAACTTATGCTTCGCAGAAGGTTAGTCTTCGCCGCAATCTTGCTCTGCTATCACAGCAGAACCAGATTGTAGCTCCGGCATAACGTTAGCTACGCGAACGTTAGTCTTCACTGCAACTTGGTAATGCTTTACAGCAACACCAAGTTGTCCCGATGGATCAATTCCGGTTCGTCGACGTAACCCAGGATTGATTCAATCTCGGCACTGGCGTGGCGCAGGATTTTCTGAGTTTCCTGCGCGCTGTAATTGACCAGGCCACGGGCAATTTCACGGCCTGTCGTGTCCATACAGGTCACCACTTCGCCGCGTTCGAAATCCCCGGTAATCGAGCTCACGCCAATCGGCAGCAGGCTTTTGCCTTCCTTCCGCAGTGCGTTGACCGCACCATCGTCGAGCGTGAGTTTGCCTCCGATCTGGAGGTGATCGGCGAGCCATTGTTTGCGTGCCACGGTCTTCATTTTGCCGGCAATCAGCTGGGTGCCTATCGCTTCGCCCTGGGCGAGGCGGATTAGCACGTCCGGCTCGCGCCCCCAGGCAATCACGGTATGGGCGCCGCTGCGAGCCGCACGCTTGGCGGCAAGAATTTTGGTCAGCATACCGCCGCGACCGATATCGCTGCCGGCTCCGCCTGCCATGGTTTCCAGTACCGGGTCACCGGCGCGCGCTTCGCCCACCAGCGTGGCGGCAGGGTCCTTGCGCGGGTCGGCAGAATACAGGCCAGTCTGATCGGTCAGGATCACCAGCGCATCCGCATCGATCAGGTTGGTGACCAGAGCCCCCAGGGTGTCGTTATCGCCGAAGCGGATTTCCTCGGTGACGACGGTGTCGTTTTCGTTGATGATCGGGATGGTGTTCAGCTTAAGCAGGGTGCGCAGGGTGGAGCGGGCATTGAGATAGCGCTTGCGGTCGGCGAGATCATCGTGGGTCAGCAGGATCTGTGCGGTGTGCAGGCCGTGCTTGCGAAAACAGGTTTCATAGACCTGCACCAGCCCCATCTGGCCCACTGCGGCTGCGGCTTGCAGTTCATGTACGGCATTGGGTCGCTTCTTCCAGCCGAGACGCTGCATCCCTTCGGCGATCGCGCCGGAAGAGACCAGTACCACTTCGCGCCCCATGGCTTTGAGGGCGGCGATCTGCGCTGCCCAGGTGGCGATGGCCTCATGGTCGAGGCCGGCACCACTGTTGGTGACCAGGCTGCTGCCGACCTTTATTACCAGGCGTTTGCTGTTGGCGATAATCGAGCTCAAGGTTGCGCTTCCTGCGTGTCCTCTGCGGGCTCTTCCACCGGCCGGTTCTGGTCGAGAAACTCCATAATGGCGTAGACCACTTCCTTGCAGCCTTCTCCGGTGAGGGCGGAAATGATGAAACATTTCCCATCCCAGCCGAAATCCTTGAGGAATTGCTGCTTGTACGCATCACGTTCGTCCGCGGGCAGCATGTCCATCTTGTTCAGCAGAAGCCAGCGCGGCTTCTGGTATAGCGATTCATCGTATTTCTTGAGTTCGTTGACGATCGCATGAGCTTCTGCCACCGGGCTGGCGGTTTCGTCGTAGGGGGCGATATCGACCAGATGCAGCAGCACTCGGGTGCGCGCCAGATGGCGCAGGAATTGGTGGCCGAGGCCGGCGCCTTCGGCTGCGCCCTCGATCAGGCCCGGAATGTCAGCAATAACGAAGCTTTTGTCGTGCTCTACGCGTACCACGCCGAGGTTGGGGTGCAATGTGGTGAAGGGATAGTCCGCCACCTTCGGTTTGGCCGCCGAAACAGCGCGAATGAAGGTAGACTTTCCGGCATTGGGCATGCCCAGCAGCCCAACGTCGGCCAGTACCTTGAGCTCCATTTTGAGTTCACGTACTTCGCCCAGTTCGCCGTGAGTGAACTGGCGCGGGGCGCGGTTAGTGCTGGACTTGAAGTGCAGGTTGCCGAGGCCGCCTTTGCCGCCCTTGGCGATCAAGGCTTTTTCGCAGTCCTTGGCAAGGTCGGCGATGATTTCATTGGTGTTGAAGTCAGTAATCACGGTGCCGACAGGAACGCGCAGTACCATATCTTCGCCGCCCTTGCCGTAGCAATCCGAGCCCATCCCGTTTTCGCCCTTCTCAGCGCGGTGGATGCGGGCGAAGCGATAGTCCACCAGGGTGTTGATGTTGCGGTCGGCAATCGCATAAATGCTGCCGCCGCGTCCGCCATCACCGCCGTTCGGCCCGCCCTTGTCGATGTATTTCTCGCGCCTGAAGCTGGCCGACCCGTTGCCGCCGTCACCGGCATGGACTTCGATTTTTGCTTCGTCAATGAATTTCATTGTGAGTGCTCAAATAAAAAAGCCCTATCGTTTGATAGGGCCTAAAGGCTGCACTATCCGGCTGGTTTAAGCCGGAGTGATGGTAACCACTTTGTGTTTAGCTGCGCCCTTGATGGCGAAGCTGATGGTGCCGGCAACCTTGGCGAACAAGGTGTGATCCTTGCCCATGCCGACGTTGTCACCAGCGTACATCTGGGTGCCACGCTGGCGCACGATGATGCTACCGGCGGAAACCAGTTCGCCACCGTAGCGTTTCACGCCCAGGCGCTTGGAATGAGAGTCGCGGCCGTTGCGTACACTGCCGCCTGCTTTTTTATGTGCCATTGCTGATTCTCCTTACTTCGCCGCGATGCCGTCGATGCGGATCTCGGTGTAGTTCTGACGATGCCCCTGATGCTTCTGGTAGTGCTTGCGACGACGCATTTTAAAAATCTGCACCTTATCGCCGCGACCATGAGCGACTACTGTCGCCTTGACCGTAGCGCCGCTTACCAGGGGCGTGCCTACCGTGACTGCTTCACCGTCTGCAACCATTAATATCTGATCCAGTACGATTTCGCTGCCAATGTCTGCCGGTATCTGTTCTATTTTCAATTTTTCGCCAGGGGCAACGCGATACTGCTTGCCACCGGTTTTTATGACCGCATACATATTGAGCTCCAATTACTTAGCTTTTAAAAAGGAACGCGATTGTACCAGAATTTCATGGCGAGGGTTAAATATTCTTTGGAAATTTGTTTAGAAATCAGGGGCAGGGCTGGAAAAACTTGACACAGAATTGCCCTCGTTCCTACCATTAGCCCTTTTTCACCCAACCTCTGGATTTTCTTGTGTCGCTGGAAGCCATACGCATCCCCATCGAGTCGGACATGCTAGCCGTGGATGAAGTCATCCGCAAGCGGCTCTATTCCGAAGTCGTGCTGATCCGCCAGATCAGCGAATACATCATCAATAGTGGTGGCAAGCGCCTGCGCCCCGCACTGGTGCTGTTGTCGGCGGGGGCATTCGGCTATTCCGGCGGCTATCATCACGTCCTGGCCGCAGTGGTCGAATTCATCCATACCGCCACTTTGCTGCACGACGACGTGGTGGACGAATCGAATCTGCGGCGCGGCAACGCCACTGCCAACGCCCTGTTCGGCAATGCCGCCAGCGTGCTCGTCGGCGACTTCCTCTATTCCCGGGCTTTCCAGATGATGGTCGGAGCGGGCAACATGCGCGTCATGGAAGTACTGGCGGATGCAACCAACGTCATCGCCGAGGGTGAAGTGCTGCAATTATTGAACTGTAACGATGCGGATATCGACGAGGCGCGCTATCTTCAGGTGATCCACTACAAAACCGCAAAACTGTTCGAAGCCGCCACTCGCCTCGGTGCGATCCTGGGCAATGCCTCTAGTGCCGATGAGGAGGCCATGGCCGTCTATGGGATGCGCATGGGCACAGCATTCCAGTTAATCGACGACGTGCTGGATTATTCCGGTGACCATGCCGAAACCGGGAAAAATGTTGGTGATGATCTGGCTGAAGGTAAGCCTACGCTGCCCCTGATTTATGCCATGAAAAATGGGTCGCCTCAGCAAGCCGAGGTGATCCGCAGGGCGATCGAACATGGCGGCCTGAACGAACTGGATGCCGTAATGGCAGCGATTCGTGATACTGGTGCGCTGGATTATGCGAATAGCCAGGCGAAGGCTGAAGCCCGTGTGGCGTGCGAGGCGATTTCGCATCTGCCGCATTCAAAATACAAGGAATCTTTGCTACAATTGGCAGACTTTTCTGTAACACGAAGCTACTGATAAAACAAATCAAAACGGGGTGTAGCTCAGCCTGGTGGAGCGCTGCGTTCGGGACGCAGAGGCCGGAGGTTCGAATCCTCTCACCCCGACCAGTTCATCCGAATTTTAACCCTGGGGCGCCTCGTTGACTGAGGCAGAGTGATGTTGATCAAACTGATACTTCTTGCTTTGGGCGCATGGGTTGTTTACCGCCTCGTCCAAAGCTATGGCCGCAGGATCAGGCAGGAGGACACAACAAAACCTGAAGCTGGCGAGGATATGGTGTGCTGCGCCCATTGCGGCGTGCATCTTCCGAGAAGCGAAAGCATCGTCAGTCATGGTGAAACCTTTTGCACCAATGAGCATCGCCAACTCCATCAGAAATAATCCTTCGTTCGCCCGGCCGATTCGGCCGAGCGATACCCTGCAATGCTGACAGAATGGCTACAGGTTCGGCCCAGGCCTCAACCCGAGTCATACTGGCGGTATCTCCGCTATTTTAATCTTTTTCGACTGACCCTGGCAGGCACTTTTGCCGTCGCCTACGCTCTGTTTGGCGCCATCAATCCCTTTGGTGCTTATCATCCCTCCCTGTTCTACGCCACCAGCATTGCTTACGTGTTCCTTGCAGCGTTGATGATTGTGCTGATCGATATTCGCTGGCCGCGCTTCAATCTGCTCCTGAGTGCCCAGGTGAGTGCGGATATCTTATTTATCGTGCTGCTGATGCATGCCAGCGGGGGCATTCAGAGTGGACTGGGGCTGCTTCTGCTGGCGCCGCTGGTAGCCATCGGCATGGTCAGTCGTGGCCGCCTGGCAATGTTCCATGCCGCGATGGCGAGCATAGCCCTATTGCTCGAGCAGACCTATCAGGTGCTGGTGCTGGCAGGAAGCGTCAAGGATTATTTGCAAGCCAGTCTGACCAGTATGGGATTTTTTGCTATCGCCGGGCTGGCCTTTGTCCTGACCAGGCGCCTGACTGTGACCGAAACTCTGGCGCAGAGGCAGAGCATCGACCTTGCCAATCTGGCCCAGGTCAACCAGTTGGTGATTCAGGGCATGCAGGACGGCGTGCTGGTAGTGGACGAGCAGGGGCGAGTGCGCCAGCACAATAGCGAAGCCGAGAAATTGCTGGGAAAGCCGTCAGGGATCTGGAGTCGGCTCATCCTGAACGATTATTTCCCCGCATTATCCGAGTGCCTGCAGCGCTGGCACGGAGACCCGAGCAACAATCGATTTGAGCTGACTGTGCCGGCCACTGGCAAGCGGGTTCAGGCAAGCTTCACCGCGATCGGCTGGGATGAGGTGCTGGGTGCAGTCATTTTTCTGGAGGACCTGAGCCTGATGCAGGCGCGGGCGCAACAGAACAAGCTGGCGGCACTGGGCAGGCTGACGGCCAACATAGCCCATGAGATTCGCAATCCCCTGAGCGCGATCAACCATGCGACTGAATTGTTGCAGGAAGAGCCCGGCAAGGATGCGACCCAGACACGGCTGTTGCAGATCATTCATGACAACACCCATCGTCTCGACCGGATGGTTCAGGATGTCCTGAAGCTTAACCGCAGGGACCGCGCCACGCCGGAAACGTTCTGCATGGGCGAGATTTTGCACCAGTTCACCGAACGGTTTTGCCAGACCGAGAAAATCCCGTCGAGGGTTGTTGTTCTGGATGTGGCGGATGACCTGATGGTACGCTTCGACCGGCATCACTTTGACCAGGTGCTGTGGAACCTGTGCAGCAATGCCTGGCGCTACTGCCAGCGGCGGGATGGCAGCATCCGTCTGCACGCGGCATTTGCCTCGCCCGGGAATGTTGTACAATTGGATGTAGCCGATGACGGGCCCGGGGTTGCCGAAGCGTTGCGCGCCCAGCTGTTCGAGCCATTCTTTACCACCGACAGCACAGGCACCGGTTTGGGGCTTTATATTGCCCGCGAACTGTGCGAAGCGAACGGGGCCACGCTCGATTATATTGAAGCCCCGCATGGCGGGCAATTCAGGATAAGTACTGAAGGGGAGATGCGTTGAGCCGGACACTGCCAGTTTCCCGGAATAACGAAGAGCAACCGCGCCGTGTGCTGGTTGTGGACGACGAAGCCGACATCCGCGAGCTGCTGGTAATGACGTTGCAGCGCATGGGCTTGGATGTCGATGCGGCGGCTAGCACGTTCGAAGCGGAGCAGTACCTGCACAAGAATTACTATAATCTTTGTCTTACCGACATGCGTTTGCCAGACGGGGATGGCCTTGGTTTTCTGGAATATGTGACCAAAAATTACCCCGGCAAACCGGTGGCGGTGATCACCGCCTACGGCAGCGCTGAAAATGCGGTCGCCGCCCTCAAGGCGGGCGCATTCGATTACCTTTCCAAGCCGGTTTCCCTGGCCCAGTTGCGTGCGCTGGTTAATTCCGCGCTCAAATTGCCCAGCTCAAGTCAGTCAAGAAAAATAGAAGAAAATCAGACTGCTGTCGGCCAGCCGGTATTGCTGGGCAATTCACCCCTGATGCTGCAGACCCGCCAGATGATAGCCAAGCTGGCGCGCAGCCAGGCGCCGATTCATATTTCCGGGGAATCGGGTAGCGGCAAGGAGCTCGCGGCACGGTTACTCCATCTTGATGGACCGCGTGGCGATGCACCCTTCGTCGCTGTCAATTGCGGGGCGATTCCCGAAAACCTGATGGAAAGCGAGTTTTTCGGTTACAAGAAAGGCGCATTCACCGGGGCCAACCAGGACAAGGAGGGGTTTTTTCAGGCTGCAGCCGGCGGAACACTGTTTCTGGATGAAGTGGCGGACCTGCCCTTGCCGATGCAGGTGAAACTGTTGCGCGTTATCCAGGAAAAAATGGTGCGCAAGGTGGGTGCCACTCAGGAAGAACCTGTGGATGTGCGCATCATCAGCGCCACACACCAAGATCTGACGCTATGCGTTGAAAGTGGAAAATTTCGCCAGGACTTGTTTTACCGGCTCAACGTGATCGTGTTGAAGATGCCGGCTTTGCGCGAGATCCCTGACGATATCCCGCTGCTGGCGGGGGAGATGCTCAAGAAAATGGCGGGTCTGAATGCCGAGCCGCCGAAATTGAGCCTGGCAGCGTTGAAGGAACTGCAAGAGTACGATTTCCCCGGCAATGTACGCGAAATGGAAAACATCCTCGAGCGGGCGATGGCGCTAACTACGGGTGGCGAGATATGTCCCGAGGATTTGCAGCTCGCGGCGAAGCATCCGAAGGACATGGCACAGATGAAAAGCTTGCCGTTACAGGAATATCTCGACGCCGTGGAAAAAGAAGCGATTCTGGAAGCGCTGGAAAAAACCCGTTTCAACAAGACCGCGGCAGCCAAGCTGCTTGGCATCACCTTTAGGGCGTTGCGTTACCGACTGGAACGGCTGGGGATGGATTAGTCTGGAAATGCAGTGCTGAGCCCGGAGTGGAAAGTACCGAGTGCGTTGTATCGCTGCGCGATAGTTTTAAACTCAGGTCTCAGGTCTCAGGTCTCAGGTCTCAGGTCTCAGGCCTCAGGACTGATTTCACTCCCCAGATGTTCTCCGCATATTCCCTGATGGTGCGGTCGCTGGAGAACTTGCCCATGCCAGCTACATTGAGGATGGCCTTGCGCGCCCACTCTGCCGGGTTGCGGTAGAGTGCATCGATTTTTTCCTGGCAGGCAATATAATCGGTGTAATCGGCGAGCAGCAGGTATTGGTCGCCGCCAGCTGTCAGCGAGTCGATGATCGGTCGAAAGCGCTCGGGTTCATCCGGTGAGAAATAGCCGGAACCGATCATGTCGAGCACCTGCCGGAGTTCCTGGTTGCCATGGTAATAATCCCAGGGGTTGTAGCCCTTGCTAGTTATTTCGGCGACTTCAGCCGTATTCAGCCCGAATATAAAAATATTGTCCGTGCCGACTTCGTCGCGAATTTCGACATTCGCGCCGTCCAGCGTGCCGATCGTCAGCGCACCGTTCAAGGCAAGCTTCATGTTGCCTGTTCCGGACGCTTCGGTGCCGGCGGTGGAAATTTGTTCGGAAAGGTCTGCAGCGGGAATGATTTCCGAGGCGGTGGTGACATCGTAGTTGGGTATGTACACCACCTTGAGCTGGTTTCCAATGGCGGGGTCGTTGTTGACGATGTCCGCTACGTCATTGATCAGCTTGATGATCAGTTTGGCTCTGGCGTAGCCGGGAGCCGCCTTACCGCTGAAGATCACGGTACGGGGCACCCGGTTTTCCCCTGGATTGGCGCGGATTCGGTTGTACAGGGTGACAACGTGGAACAGGTTGAGCAATTGTCGCTTGTATTCGTGCATGCGCTTGATCTGCACGTCGAACAGGGAGGCGGGGTTAATTTTGATGCCCAGTTTTTCCTCGATTACTTTAGCCAGAGATTCCTTGTTGGCCTGTTTGACCCGCAGGAATTTCCCCTGGAAGGCCTTGTCGGTGGCGAATTTTTTGAGCTTGCTCAACTGATCCAAGTGGGTGACCCAGCCGTCGCCGATGTGCTCCGTGATTAGCCCGGCAAGGCCGGGATTAGCCTGGTTGAGCCAGCGCCGCGGTGTGATGCCGTTGGTGATGTTGATGATCTTGCCGGGATAGAAGCGATCGAAGTCGGCAAAAATGGTCTGGCGCATCAGCTCGGTGTGGATTTGCGCCACGCCGTTGACCTGGTGGCTGCCGACGATGGCCAGGTGGGCCATACGGATGCGCCGTCCGTTGTCCTCGTCTATGATCGAGATGCGTTTCAATAGCTCGGTATCGCCGGGGTTTTGGTGTCTGACATCATTCAGGAAGAGGTGGTTGATTTCGTAGATGATTTGCAGATGACGCGGCAGGATTTTCTCGAGCAGGCTTACCGGCCAGGTCTCCAGCGCTTCCGGCATGAGCGTGTGGTTGGTGTAGGAGAAGGTGCGGGTGACGATGTTCCAGGCACGATCCCAGTCAAGGTGGTTGAGATCCAGCAGGATGCGCATCAGTTCGGGAATCGCGATCGACGGGTGGGTGTCGTTGAGTTGCATCGCCACCTTGTCGGGCAGTTCATCGAAGTTTTTGTGAAACTTGTTGAAGCGGTAGAGCATGTCCTGCAGCGAAGCGGATACGAAGAAATACTGCTGCTTCAGCCTTAATTCACGGCCCATTGCCGTGGTGTCGTCGGGGTAGAGCACCTTGGACAGGTTTTCCGATTCATTCTTGTCCTCCACCGCCTTGATGTAGTTGCCCTCGTTGAAATACTTCAGATCGAAGTCGCGCGACGATTTGGCCGCCCATAGCCGCATGTTGTTCACCGACTTGCCGCCATAGCCTGGAATCGGGGTGTCGTAGGCCATCGCCATGACATCCTCGGTATCCACCCAATGGTGGCGTAAGCTTCCTGCCTCACTGGTGTATTCAACTAACCGGCCGTAAAACTTGACCGGATACAGGACTTCCGGGCGAGGAAATTCCCAGGGATTGCCGTAGCGTAGCCAGCTGTCAGGGTGTTCCACCTGCCAGCCGTTTTCAATGCGCTGGTTGAACATGCCGTACTCGTAGCGGATGCCGTAACCATAGCTCGGCAGGCCGAGTGTTGCCATGGAGTCCAGGAAGCAGGCGGCCAGCCGCCCCAGTCCGCCATTGCCGAGAGCGGCATCGGGCTCCATCGCCCGCGCCTGCTCCAAGTCCAGTCCGGCCTCGGTCGCCATCTTCAGGCATTCGTCGTAATGGCCCATATTCATCAGGCTGTTGGTCAGGGTGCGGCCGATCAGAAACTCCATCGACATGTAATAAATCCGTTTGGCGTCTGCCTCGTAATAGCGCCGCATGGTCTCCATCCAGCGTGCGGTCATCTGGTCGCGCGTGGTATGGGCGAGTGCGAAGAACCAGTCACGGGGGGTGGCGGTGTAATGGTCCTTGCCGACTGAATAGGTGAGGTGATTGGCGAGTGCCTGGCAGAAAGGCGCGGAATCTGTGTTTTTCGCGGGTTGAGGTGATGGCTCTGTGGTTGCCGGTTTCTTGGCCATTGCGATATCTCCCGATATGCGGATCTGTCGAAGCAGATCCATGCATTACGGGCAGAATACCTCCATGCAGATTGAAGGTAAAGCTTCGGCTAGAAGCTGTCTCAGTAAAGGTCAGCCACTTACTGAGACAGCTTCTTAGCTCAGAACAATAACCAGGTAAGAAACATACATCGCCCCGTTAACGGCCAGATGCCAGACCTTGATCTGTCCGCGACTGACCATCAGCCTGACCCATAGCGCGGCCAGAAGGGTGATAACGATGCCCGCCAGAACTTCCTGGCGCGGTTCCCACGGCGTCAGCATGATACCGATGGCGGGCAGCAGGGTGCCCTGGAATACCATTGCGCCGGTGATATTGCCAAAGGCCAGAGTATCCTTGCGCTTGCGGATCCACAGGATGCTGTTGACCTTTTCCGGCAGCTCGGTGGCGATCGGGATAATCAGGAGCGACAGCAGCAGGGGAGAGATGCCAAGCAGGCTGGATGCATCTTCCACGCCGTGAATGAAGCCCTTGGCGCCAGCCACCAGCAGAGCCAGACCGAGGGCCAGCTGGAACAGGATCGCCGCCATGTTCTGCGGCAGTCCCAGACGGCACAGAAACATCTTTTCATTTGCTTCGGTGCCATGGCCTTCCTTGACCAGATGGGCGGAAGCGCGCAGGGTGAGCATGATGTAGACGAAGTATGTCAGAACCAGGGTGAAGCCGATGGCAGCGCGGATAGCGGCCTGTTGGTGAGGCACGAACAGGGCGATGGCGGAAAAGGTAAATGCCGCCAGGAAGAAGTTCAGGTCGCGGGTCAGGCCGGTTCGCTCCGGCGTGAAATGGCCGTGGGCACCGCGTGTTTTTAGTACCGCCAGTGCCATCAGAGAGATCGACAGGGTAGACAGCATCAGCGGTGCACCGAGGATCGCGCCGACCCCGATTTCCTCGTTGAGATGGGTGTCGGCAGTGCCCGCCATCAGCGCCAGCAGAGGCACCATGGTTTCCGGCAGGGCAGTGCCCACAGCCGCAAACAGCGAGCCGGTGACGCCTTCCGAAATCTTCAGCTTCTCGCCCAAATGCTCTAATGCGTTGGTAAATACCTCGGCGGCAATTAAAATGACGATCAGCATCAGGAACAGAG
Source organism: Gammaproteobacteria bacterium (assembly GCA_018823025.1). Classification (GTDB taxonomy): domain Bacteria; phylum Pseudomonadota; class Gammaproteobacteria; order Burkholderiales; family Sulfuricellaceae; genus Sulfuricella. The sequence continues at coordinate 14,161 of JAHJJI010000050.1, forward strand.
TGGCAAAAGTGGTCATGGGCAGTTTCCCTGAAAAAACGTGGCGCGATTATAGCATTGTGAAATTTACAAACTTGACTGAATTCGACTTCTACCCGCGACTGGCGCAAAGTCCCGGCGCCAGCCTGGTGCTGTTTTCAGGCCCGCACTGCGGCACATGCCGCAAAGCCGAGGCAGTATTGCCGCAGGCGCTGGCAGGCTGGGTCGACCGCTTGTTCAAGGTAGATGTGGAAAAAAGCATCGCACTGGCACGCGAGTATGAGATATTCCATCTGCCTGCGCTGATACTGTTCGTGGACGGCCATTTTCATGCCGGGATACATAGCCCTCTGCTGCCTGGAATGCTGCAGCAGGCCGTGGAGAAGGCCTTAACATTACCTGCCGAGGAGGCACCGTGAAGATAGACAAGTCAGGATTCCTGCAGGGCGTGCATTTCATCGCCTCGCCCAACTGCGATGATCGACCGCCTGAAGTGGAGTTCGATATTCCGCTGCTGGTGATCCACAACATCAGCCTGCCGCCGCGCAGCTATGGCGGCAGTGGCGTGATCGATTTTTTCACCAACCAGCTCGATATCTGGCAGCATCCTTATTACGAGATGATTGCCGATCTCAAGGTTTCTACCCATTTTTTCATCCGCCGCGAAGGCGAGGTGATCCAGTTCGTGTCCTGCAACAAGCGCGCCTGGCATGCCGGTGTATCGAACTGGCATGACCGTATTCGCTGCAATGACTTTTCAATCGGTGTCGAGCTGGAGGGCAGCGATGACGATCCATTTACCGATATCCAGTACGAGAAGCTGGCGGAGCTGACGCTTGCCATACAGGAGGCTTATCCGATCAAGGAAATCGTCGGTCATTCGGATATCGCCCCGGTGCGCAAGACCGACCCAGGGCCGTGCTTCGATTGGCAGAGATACCGGAACCAGATAACCACCACAGGGTCAGATTAATGAGCATACCTTTTTCGATGTCTAACTTGGACCATCATTACGCATGAGTAAAATTTTACCACCTGGCGGTTCCAACTGCGTCAGTTGCAGTATCCGCAAAACGGTTCTGTTTGCCGGGCTGGAAATCAGCGATTGCGAGAGCATACACCACCCCATCGACGACATCGCGCTTGCCCCGAATGAAGTGCTTTACCGGGCGGGCGATCCGGCGCGGGCGGTATTTACCATTCGCAGTGGTCTGCTCAAGCTGGTCCAGTATCTGCCGGACGGTCGCCAGCGCATCGTCCGGCTGCTCCGCGCTACCGATGTCACCGGCCTGGAAGCGCTGCTTGGCCAGCCCTATCAGCATGATGCTATTGTTTTGCAGCAGTCGGAAATTTGCCGTATTCCGCTGGAAGTGATCCAGCGGCTGGACCAGGAGAATCACAAGCTGCGCAAGGAGTTGATGGTGCGCTGGCAGCGCGCGCTGGACGAGGCGGATGCTTGGCTGACCCAGCTCGCTACCGGCAGTGCCAGGGCGCGCATGGCTCGCCTGCTACTGCGCTTGGTCAGCGGCAGGGAAGGCAACAGCTGCGAGCTATTCGGGCGCGAAGACATGGGGTCGATGCTTGGTATTACCACCGAAACCGCCAGCCGCATCATCGCCGAATTCAAACGTAGCGGGGCACTACAGGAGATTCCCGGTAGCGTCTCGCTCAAATGTGATGCCGCCATGCTTAACAAGATTGCCGCCGATTGAGAATTGTCAATGACGGTGCTTCCCCTCCTCGACTAATATCACCCTATCGCGTTCGTTCCCAAGGCGGCGCGCTAGACCCTTGATCGGGTTGTCCTCCACGAGCCGCCCGCAAGCGGTTCTTTGACCCGCCTGTCCACCTGACAGGCGGGTTTTTTATGTGCGATTTACCCCGAAGCACTCAGTATGTTCAGAGGGATACAGGCCACCCTCCGTTACATTGCGATTATTTCCGCTCGTTCAGCTTGAGCCACAACACCACGGTGGCGAGTACCAGGGTGATGCCATTGCCGATAATGATAGGTGTGCTGTCGATGAGCAGGCCATAGGCCAGCCAGAATGCGACGCCAAGGGTGAACAGGGCATACATCGGCAACGAGATGCCGGACAGGTCGCGGGTGCGCCAGGATTTCCAGGCCTGCGGTACGAAGGCCACGGTGGTGAGGAATGCGGCAGGGTAGCCGATCAGTTCGCTGAGTTCGCCGGACATCTTAGTCAAAAACCACCGTTTTGTTGGCGTATAGCAGGATGCGGTTCTCGATGTGCCAGCGCACCCCGCGCGACAGCACGATCTTTTCCAGATCGCGGCCTTTCTGGATCAGATCGTCGATCGCGTCGCGGTGCGAGATGCGGGCGACATCCTGCTCGATAATCGGGCCGTCGTCGAGCATTTCGGTGACGTAGTGGCTGGTTGCGCCAATCAGTTTGACGCCGCGCTCGAAGGCACGGTGATAGGGCTTGGCGCCGAGGAAGGCGGGAAGGAAGGAATGGTGGATGTTGATGATGCGGCTTGGATAATGGCGGATGAAATCTGCGGACAATACCTGCATGTAGCGCGCCAGAACGATCAGGTCGACATGGTGGTGGCGCAACAGGGCGAGCTGGGTCTTCTCCGCTTCCTCCTTGCTATCCTTGTATACCGGAATGTGCTGGAACGGAATCCCATAGGAATCGGCGATCCATTGGGTGTCGTCGTGGTTGCCGATGATCAGCGGAATGTCGCAGTGCAGTTCGCCAGCCTGGTGGCGGTAGAGCAGATCGACCAGGCAGTGGTCATAGCGCGACACGAAAATCGCCACCCGGGGGCGCTGGGTTGACAGTGCCAGGCGCCACTGCATCTCGAATTTTTCGGCAATCGGCGCGAAGAGCTGAGCGAACTGCTCCGGGGTCAGGGCGAAATCGTGCAGGTCCCATTCCACGCGCATCAGGAACAGCCCCAGTTCGCTATCCTGATGCTGGTCAGCGTGCAGAATATTGGCGTTGTGTCGGTAGAGGAAATCGGCGATGCCCGCGACCAGGCCTTTGCGGTCGGGACAGGAAATCAGCAGGGTGGCGGTATTTTTAGTCATCGTTGTTACAGAAAATTGCTGAAAGAATTAATCATACACCAGCCCGGATGCTTTCCAGTGAGTCCCCAAATGGTTAAAGTCAGCAGTTGGCTTTCATGGATACACAAGGGGCAGGCTCATTGGGTTCCCGGGCGGGTCAGGGCCAGGTATTCCCGGTGAAGGGTCACCAGCACCCAGGCCCAAATGACGCAACCACCCAAAGTCACCCAGCCAAGATCTGCCACCCCCTCACCTACCAGGGCCCTGTGGGTGAGGGCAATGATGATAAGGGACCCCAGGGCCTTGAACAGGCGGTAGCCAAACATGTCTATCCAGGCCTTGGCCTGATACATGA
>JAHJJI010000051.1 GCA_018823025.1 Gammaproteobacteria bacterium
GACAACAAGCAACTGGTTTACTACTGGTTCCAGATGCATGGCCGCAGCATTACCAACGAGTATCTTTTGAAATGGTTTGTGTTCTGGGATGCGTTGACCCTCAATAGAACGGATGCCACACTCGTACGAATTACATCGCCACTTAGGCCTGGTGAGGATTTTGCAGATGCGGACAGCCGCTTGGTTGATTTCGTGAAAACGCTGAATCCCTCAATAAGCGATTATGTTCCGAATTAACCCCTTCGCACTCAACCCTGCTGAAGTATGGATGGGGTGCTTTCACAGTTGTAAGTAATCAGGTGAAATTGATTCGAAATTTAGAGGCCGAGAAAAATATAACTCGAACACGGAGTCACTCTCTACAGATTGCGCAGATGAATGTAGATTGGGTTAGGCGCGGTTTTTTGCGCCGCAACCCAACCTACATAATTTGTTTTGGGCGATCGGCTACTACCCAAGTTATTTTTCAACCCGGATTACCCATTAGAGCCAAAACACCGTTGTGGGAGCGGCGCCCTCGCCGCGATTTTCGGCTGCATTCGCGCCGGGGGCGGCGCTCCTACACGCACTAGGATTCCAATGGATAATCCGGATTCAAACTGGTTCTGCAGAAACACCCTATCGGGCGGCAGGTCAGGCAGTTAACGGATTATTTTTTCGGTGACTGGATTGTGCCCTTTATGGCGTTGACGCCATCAAACACATAGAGGAAGGTGGAGGCCGGTGGTAGGCCGCGCTCGTCGGCACCGGTCTCGGCATTCAGGCTGAAGCGCCGGCCAAGTTTTGACAGCGGTATTTCAAGCTTCTCGATCTTCACGTTGTCGCTCAGCAGATTGTTCGCCTGTGGAGCGCCTGTCATCCGGTAGAGTGTGATGGATTTTGCCTCGCTGAACGGGAGTTCGACGTTGACAGGGGTGTAGCCATCGTCGCCCCTAACAGGGTAATCCGGGACTTTTCGGGAGAGCACAAAAAGGCTGTAACGGTCTGCCTTGTGCGTTGCGTAGATCGCTGCCAGCGGGGCGTCCTTGATGGTTTGCCGGCGGCTGAATGCCTTGAGATCAGCGCTCGGAACGCTCAAGGTCTCGGTGCGCAGCATATCGCCGCTGGCCTCGTTGTTGAACAGGGCGAGCAGCTTCCATGATGGGTAGGCCTGCCCGCCGTGATACCATTTCGCGTGCGATTTCCATAGATTGCCGCTGTCAAATGTGAAGAAATTCTGCACGTCGAATCCCCGGTAGGCTTGGGCCAGGAATGAATCCAGCGTTGCCGTGCCGGCTGCCAGGCTTTTCATGACCTGCTCCTGCTCCTGCGCCTGCTTTTCTGTAACGGTGGCATTGTTGAGGCCGTTCAGTACGTAGCCTGGGCCTGCTTCATAGGTGCCCAGGCGCAACTTGCCAGCGCCTTTGGCTCTCAGATCGAGCAGATCCTTCGCATAGAGATCTGCCACCGGAATGGCCGATTGGTTGACGTGGGCCAGGGTGTTGAACAGGCTGGGCGCGCCCAGCTTGGGTGGGCCTTCCGCCTCGTCCCAGCCGCCGTTGTAGGCCGCGATCGTTAGAAAGCCGGACGAAGGGGAAGCTGAAGCCGCATCGTGACTGTAGGCCATGACGCCAGACCATCCGCCCAGCATGAAGACGAATTTGCGGTCTAGGGTTGCCGGCTGCCAATAGGGGCTGCTCCGCATGATAGCGCGCACATATTCCTGAAACAGGCCATAGGTCTGCCCGGGGCTGTAGATCTTCTTCGACGCAGCGTCGGTCATGGCGCCGAAAGTCCATGGCGCAAAGAGGCCGTTCCAGGTCTCGTTGCTCAATTCGAAATAGATCTGGTCGAACTCATCTACCCATGGCCTGGTTTGCCCCTGACTATAGCGCTTGTAGGCCCAAGGTTTTTTAGCGGGGGTGTCGACTTTGGGGTCGTAAGGCGCGGCCATGTATTCGATGTAAGCCAGCCACTCCTGGGGGTTCATGTGAAACTCGATTTGCAGCCAGGGCTGCACGCCGGCTTTGCGCATCATCATCAGTGTCTGAGGCAGCGTGTTTAATTTTCCCGTTCCGTTAATCACGCCGCCGCTGTTGGTGAGTTGCTCCATGTCATAGGTGCGGGTGCCGGTCTTGATCAGGCCATGCGTGCGCAGGGCTGAAACTCCTGCTGATTTGATGGCTTCAAGTTCGCGCGGCAGCAGATCCAGATAAGTCGTGTCCGATCGGTAGACGCGAAAATTGTCGACATAAAAGGTGGCCGGGCCGGTGAAGTCCAGAACCATTGTATAGGGGCGTGATCCGCCTTGAATCACAGCAGGGGTGAAGTGTGCGACATACTTCTTCCAGCCATTGCCGACATTGAAGACCGCAGGCTTGATTTTTTGCGGCACAGTATCGTAAAAACCGGTCAACTTGAACTGCACTGTGCCGCTGCCCTCCTGGCGCAACCAGACCTCGACCGTATAAGTTTCCTTCTCCAGCACGTCGTACCAGAACTGGCTGGTGCCGCTGTGGTTGTAGATGGCCAGCGTTTCCTTGGTACCCGCGGCGAGTTGTAGCTTGAGGCAGGTTTCGCCAGCATCCTCGACCGGTGTATTGGCTGCATGAGGAATGAGCGACCATGTCTTGCCGGGGGCTTCGTCGGGGAAGGTTTGTAGCAGTCCTGGCAATAGGTTATTGTATTCAGGCCCCACTCCCCAGACCCGGTTGGAGAGATCACGGTTACGCGAGGGCGAATAACTTTTCTTGCCGACGATGATCATGTCGCCCGCTTTGATGTGCTGGGCTGCCGATGCGGGCGTGCCGGCCAACTGAAGGTAGTAGCCACTGTGCTGGTGCGGTGGGTAGTCGGAACGGTAGACGATATAACCGGCCAGATCAGGCGAGTCGACCGGGTCCCATTCCAATGTCAGCACTCCGTCGCTGCCAAGTTTACCTTTGAGTGCCCTAGGCGCGGGGGCTGCTTTCGGGCTGGAGAAAAGTGCTTTGGCTGGTTTGAAGTCGATGAGCACATTTTGTGCTCCAGTAGCACCGCCAGGTTTTTCCGGACTATCGATTTCGAAGGCAGGTGCGACAGGAGAAAGGCTGCCGTACTTGTCGATTGCGCGTACGGTAAAGTAGTACTTGGCGTGCGGTCGATTCCAGCTATCCCAGGTGAAACTGAAGCGGGTGGAGCCGGGCGCGACGATTTGGCTGCCGCTGATAGCGCTGACCCAGCCGCTGGCGTGCGATCCACCGGTCTTGACCCGGTCTTCGCGCACCATTCTGAAACGGCCGTTCTCAATGCGGTAGATATGTACCGTTGCCTGATCAAGGAAGCCTTCGCGCAGGGTGTCATAACGTGATATGGCGGCGGGATCGGCGACGACGCGGTTGGGCGAATCCTCGAGCGCAATGAGCTTGTTGCGGAAGATGACGGGTTCGAAGCCAGCCCCCCGGTCAATCAGCGAGTTGCCGAAGCCGTTGATGGTGGCGGTGAAGGGGAGCACGTTTTGGTTGACGACATCCGTCGTCACCCTGAAGACAGCGGGTTTTTTGATATCATCACCGAGCTTATCTGCATAGGCGGCATTAGTAAGTAACAAGGCAATTGCAAGAATCCCGGCTTGCCAGTCCTTCGTCTGATTAAACACGGGCAACCTCTACGCGATGAGATATCGATAATGCGGATAGGTGAATGAGAAGTTGAATCATCCTAAAAACATTAGTTGCCACCCCGCTCATGCTTCGATACGCGCAAAAAACCGCGCTACTCAGCACGAACGGGGTGGTCACCCATTGGGTGAGAGATTGTTCGCCCTGAGTAGCACGCGCAGCGGGCGTATCGAAGGGTTTGCATCGGCCAACTGAGGTTTCTAGGATCATGGGAATGAGTGCTCTGGTTTGATTGGGTAACAGGGGAAGTGAAACTGATCGTTTTTCTTTCATCGAACGTGTTGATAGCGATCTTCCAATTCATCGAGAACCAGGGCGAGTTCACGCCCTGCCGCAGCATCTGACAGATAATCCTCAACGTATTTTCGCCCCGCCAGTCCCAAGTCGTTGCGCCGCTGTTCGTCTTCCCACAGCGACTGGATGGCAAATTTCATCGAGTCATGATCGCCGGCAGGGACTAGCAAAGCGGTTTTTCCGTCCTCGACATAATCTTCAGTACCGATGGACTGCGTCGCAATAGTCGGACGCGCGTACATCATGGATTCGATAAGCGTCACCTGTCCCGAGGCGGTGGTTGCGTTGTCGATCGGTACTACATTGATGCGCGCCTTCTGTGCAAGTTCGTGACATTGAGTGATATTGAGGTTGTGATGAATAGTCACATTGCTCGGGATGCGCAAGCCTTCGAGGGCTTGGGCACCGGCCACAACCACCGTGGGATAGGCAAGGTCGGCCATTACTTCGAAAAACAGCCGGTAGTCGCGTCGCGCCGAACCCATGGAGAGGACGAAGGGGCGTGCCTTGTCTTCCGCAAAGTTTATGGACTCTACTGGGCGTTGCAAGGGAACGAAGCGAAACCGGTCAGGGGGAAGGTCCAGCCATTCGCTGTAGGAGGCTATTTCGCGCCTTGAATGGACAATGAAACGGTCGACGCTGTGCAAGGCGAAGCGGGCCAAGGTTTTTTTTGCACCGCCATAAGTGCTGCCGAGGTTGAAAGTCCAGGCCAGCAATGGCGTTGTTCGGCGCGACAGTCTTTTGTGCAGGCCGATAATCAGCGGCAACTGAGGAAAAACGGTGATGATGCCGGTATCGATGGGCTGTTGCTTGCTTGCAGACCAAGTGGCCGCACCATGCGAGTAATAATCCAGCCACTGGGCAGCATTCGTTTGCCGCCGCGAACGGTCATGCTGATACGGGGCCGGTACTGGCTGGAAAGTGTGCCTGGTGCCCGGCACGAAAGGTTGTAACCATGTGTTTACGGCAGGGTTTTCGATGAAGGGGGCGGAAAGGAGCCAGTGCATAGTCTTTTAGAAGAAGCGTGGATGGGTGGAGCCGGTACTGTGGTTACGCGCCATCGCTGTCGCGCCGTGCGCGCCCATCAGGGCGGCGAGAACGAACATGGTTAGGATTGAACTCATCCACGTTTTGCTCATGAAGTGCTCAAGATTTCGGAACATGTATACACAAAGTTTCTGCAGCAACGCGGAATGTTATGGCACATACTACCATTCGTAGCCTCCGGGCTATAGAAAAAGCACATCGACATGTGCTGGGACAGATTGCCCGCAACGTCTCTAACCCACCGAACTGGGCACCCGTTTTCGTACCATCTGCGCATAAGCCACCCCCAGTCCGGCAACGGACCAGTACACAATTGGAATGATCGAAATGCTGCTTACCGTAAAGATTATTAGCAGGACGGCCAGTAGAGTGGCCAATAATGCCTGGCCTAGCAGGCGTTCCTCGCTATTTCTGTCCGGAATCGAGCGCATGGCCCGGTATAGGCCCAAGAGCGTCAGGGCAAAGAAACCAACAAACAGCCCAAGACCCACAAATCCTGTTTCTAGAGTTATTTGGATGTAAGTGTTGACAAGGTCGATGATGCCCTCGCCCTGTCGCATGGCCTCCATTTCAGGCGATTTGAGATAATCGGCAGAGCCGAACCAGGGGTTGCGCTTGATCACGATTATTGCGTTAGTGATCAGGTCCTCGCGGTAGGTGATACTTCCTTTTTCTGTCGATCCGATAAAGGGAAGCAAATTGATCACCTTCTCGCCACCGGGTAGCATGGCAATCAAAGGCAAGGCAAGTAGTGCCGCCAGCCCCAAACTCATCAGACGGCGAACGGCGTATCGGCCAGTAGCGATGAAAACAACCAATAGCACGGCTGCACCAATCCAGGGTCCGCGTGACAAAGGGGCGATCAAACCGGCCGCCAGCAACGCCATGCCAAGCCGGCGGATGAGATTTTGCTTGATAGAGCGTTGCAGAAACAAGTAAAGGCCCATCCCTGTAACCATAAGATAACCTAATGCGATGGGGTGCCCTGTCGTGACCAACGCCCTAAGCGTCCCATCGCGCACAAGGTAACCAAACATTCCCCCTCCCAGTCCAAGCGCACCAAGCATGGGTTGATAGAGCAGCCAGTGCTTGGCGGCTTCAAAAACCGCGAACAGTGCAATCACCATGATCGCCAGCACAAGGCTTAACAGAGCGTCGCGAAAGGCTTGCAGATTTTTCAGCGAGCGGCTGATGACGAAATAGGGTAGGAAAACATCGATGAACAGGTAGAAGGTTTGGCGCAAGGTGTCCGTTAAACTGGTTTCGCGCAGGTAGAGCAGGGCGGTAAGCAGGATATAGGCGGCTAATGCTCTGTCAGGCCCGGTCCGGCCGAAGGAGAGTGTGCTGGTTCGTCGGATCAGGGTAAAAAATACGGGGAGCAGGATGAACAGTGCCAGTATCCTGGCATGGGAAAGTTCGAAGACATAGTTGATCAAGCCCATCCCGGGGATGGGGATTGTGGCTATAGGCAGGGCGAACAAGATGAAAAAATATAGTGCGGGCGGATTGGTTTCGCGTCGGGTTGTATAGATTAGTAGCGGTATGGCAATAAATGTGTAAATCCAGAAGCTGTGGGCCAGAAAGGCGGCAAGCGTTAATGAGAACCAAAGATTTCGCCTTCGAGTATAATCTCTGACGGCTGTAATGGCGCATGCAGGCCTGTGTGCGAAAGCAAAGAAAGCCGTTGAAAGGACAAGAATAATAAATAATGCTCGGAGATGTTCTGGCATGCTTGGTTTGTTATTGTGTGGTGTCGATTTGAGTAAAAATTAATTATATTCCTTGAGAAAGGAATGCGCGAATCATTGTTTTGACATAAAAGTGTGAGAGGATCGTTGCTGCGGTCATGTGATTTGCATAATTACCCATAAATCCAGCCACCCTGACTTCGGGCCGAGGATTTAGAACTCACCGCGTGGTTCTTATTGCTAAGAGTTGCCGAGTTATGTGTGGGCTTGCCGGTTTGCTGCTGAAATGGTGCTATACGGCGGGCGTGATCGGCCTGATGAAAGTTCGGTTTGTTGAAAGGTTTCCTGTGCTCGTGTATCTCAGATGGCAACGACAATGAAGACTCTAAGGCAAAGGGTCATTCGTGCAGGGGGTTGGGCAGTAACCGGTTTTGTTACTTCTCAAGTTATTCGGCTGGGGGGTAACCTTATTCTCACTCGATTGCTTTTCCCCGAGGCGTTCGGGTTGATGGCAATTGTTTATGTTCTTATGACGGGATTGGTGCTCTTTTCTGATTTGGGTATCAGTCAGGCGATTATTCAAAACCGTCGTGGCGAAGATCCGGATTTTCTGAATACGGCTTGGACCGTGCAAATAGTGCGCGGAATATTTATTTGGTTGTTGGCGCTCGGGTTTGCCAGTGCTTTGCCGTTGGCCGTTAGCCTGAATTGGGTGGCATCGGGAACTGTATATGCGAATCCTTTGCTGCCCTGGATATGGGGCGTATTCTCGCTCACTGCATTGATCCAGGGTTTTGAATCCACCAAAATCGCGTTGGCACAACGCAAGCTACAGATCAAGGCTATCACTCAAATAGAGTTGTTTAGCCAAATGGCAGCGCTCGTGGTGATGGTTGTATGGGCTAGTCTTTATCACAGTATATGGGCGCTTGTGGGGGGGGCTTTTGTTTCTGCAACAGTGCGTTGTGTAATGGGGCATATATGGTTGCCTGGGGAAATAAACAAATTTCGTTGGGACTCGGATTCAGCTAAAGAGATTCTGCATTTTGGTAAGTGGATATTTCTGTTGTCGATTATTGGATTCTTGGTGAACAGTGGCGACCGGATCGTTCTTGGCGGTTTCTTGGATCCAGTACAAATGGGTTTGTATTCGGTAGCTTTTCTGTTGAGCAACGCGTTCGCAGAATTATTCACCTCGATGCTATCCAGAATCGTCTTTCCTGCTGTCAGCGAAGTGGTGCGTGAGCGACCGGAGAACCTTGCCAAGGTATATCACCATCTTCAAATGATTGCAGACCTCTGCTTGTTTGGAGCTGCGGGTTTTCTTTTTGTCGTGGGAGAAGGGGTGGTTCAGTTATTATATGACCAGCGCTATCACGCTGCTGGTCCAATGCTGACAGTTCTTGCTTTAGGGTTGATCGCAGGACGGTACACACTTGTGTACCAGTTTTGCTTGGCAATGGGTTCGATGAGGTACCTGTTTGCCGCCGCCATGGTTCGACTGGTTGCTTTATATGCGGGCATACCTTTGGGCTTCAGCCTGGCGGGCATTGAAGGTGCAGTGATGGCGATTGTGGTAAGCCAGTTCACCGGGTGGCCGGTGGCTGTGTACTTTAAAGCGCAACACGGGCTGATAGATTGGAAGCGAGAGTTGATTGGTTTGCCGATGTTCGGGCTCGCTGCAGTTGTGGGTTGGGGTTTTTTACAAGCATTGCACTAACAAATTGGGGTTGAATTTTCGCTTCATCTGTAATCGAAAGGTATTTATGGATAGTGGAAAGTTATTATCACAATTGACTGATCTGTTACAGCTCTTGCCGGATGACTCTGCGCCACAGACAGCTCCTGGTACTTGGGAATGTGCATTCAGATTATTAAAGAAAAAAGAGGGTGATGTTCTGGTTGCGGGTGCAGGGCGCGGTGGTTTATCTTGGCTGCTAAACAAAGTGGGCTTTAATGTAAGCAGTGTTGATTTGCATCCGGAACACTTTATTATTAAGAACATGGCTTGTTCATTTGCTGATTTGAATAAAAAAATGGAGTTCGATGATCAAAGGTTTGAGGTCATATTGGCGGTCGAAGTGATGGAGCACTTAGAGAACCCTTGGTTCTTTCTTCGAGAGGCAATACGCTGCTTAAAACAAGATGGGGAGCTGATATTTACCACTCCTAACGTTGAATCGATAGCAAGTCGAATGGCTTTCATGCTGGGCGGCGAATTGAGTTATTTCAAAGAGCCTTCTTTCGTGGGCTGTTATCACGTTACGCCTATATATAGTTGGGCGATAGAGCGCTGCTGCAGAACAACGACCGGATCAATTGAGGCTATTGAATATTCCCGTTTTGATTGGCCATCGAGTGATGATGTGCCAAAGCATGATGGCGGAAGAGGGCTGCGCCGCAAAATACTTGATTCACTGCCATTAAACAAACTGACTGGGGAAATTGTGGGGTATCGAATTCGTAAAAACGCTATGCCCCCATCAATTGATAGGGGAAAACATTCCAGCTAACCAATACGTATCACATTTATTTTTCCGGTATTCAATATTTTAGGTGGGATTCTCGTAGTTTGAGGTTGGTTCTGATTGTTGCCAAAATTACGTCCTGTATAGCGTGAGTGGGCATTGGATACCTTAGTGGAATGGCATATGAAAATCACTTTTGTTTTACCGACAGTAAATATTTCCGGCGGGATACGCGTGGCATTGATTCATGCGAAAGCACTGCGAGACAGTGGGCATCAAGTGCGTCTCGTTTTCCCCCCGCCAAAGCCTCCTTCATTCAAAGAAAACCTGAAATATTTTCTCAATGGTAAGGGGTGGCGAAGAACTACAGAGTCGAATGCGAAGATTCTGTCCAACCTTTCAATGCTGCAGGATTGTTCAATAGACCACCATGTATTAAAAAGTTGGCGACCTGTCATTGATGCAGATGTGCCTGATGCGGATATTATCATTGCTACATGGTGGGAAACGGCCGAGTGGGTGGCTGCCCTCTCACCTATAAAAGGGATCAAGGTGTATTTGATTCAGGGGCATGAGATATTCGCTAACGTCCCCAATAGGGCTCAAAGAACTTATTGGTTGCCGTTGCATAAACTGGTGATCTCGAAATGGCTGCAAGAGGTTATGCGTGTTTTGTATCGGGATGTGCATTGTAGTCTGGTTGAAAATGCGGTTGACCATAGTCAGTTTGATGCTCCTTTAAGGGGCAAACAAAATGTATTTACAGTTGGGACACTGATTTCAGTGTCCGAAGGAAAAAATCATGCTTTAGCTATAAATACGATAATTGAAGCTAAAAAACTATTGCCAAATCTTAGAGTGGTTGCCTTTGGCGCGCACAAAGCGCCTGAAATGCTTCCTGGCTGGGTGGAATACCATATCAATCCCTCTCAAAATAAAATTCCAGAAATTTATTCCGTCTGTGATGCATGGTTATTTACTAGCCGATCTGAAGGGTTCGGTTTGCCTATATTGGAAGCGATGGCTTGCAGAACGCCAGTTCTCTCAACTTATGCCGGTGCAGCTCCTGAGATAATCTCCTCGAACAATGGGAGGCTACTGCCCGATTCTGTAGAGGATTTTGTACAAGCGATCACGGAATTTGCAAATATGGAAGATCCAGATTGGAAAATCTTATCTGATAATGCGTACAGAAAAGCCAGAGAATATTCTTGGGATGTGGCGACAACAAAGTTTGAATTAGCACTTACGAATCTAATTAATTCTGAGGTATGAGTGTGAACTCAAGTACACATGTATTTCTGGTTGGCTCCGAGAGATCAGGGTCAACGCTGTTGCGTTTGATGCTGGATCATCATCCTGACATCGCTTTTAATCTCGAATCTGAATATTTGGTAAGCCAGATTTCAGATGATGGAAGTTTTCCTGATATCGGGGATTATTGCGAATTTTTGAGAAATGACCGTGTTTTTCAGCATAGCCACTTTGAAATCAAAGAAAATCTTGATTTTGTGGCCATGACGAACGACTTTCTGGAACAAAAGCGAATCCGAGATGGGAAAGCAATCGTGGGTGCGACCATCCATTTTCAGTTCAATAAAATTGGCAGAATCTGGCCCAAAGCGAAATACATCTATTTACTTCGGGACGGTCGTGATGTCGCCAATTCGATCGTGGGTATGGGGTGGGCTGGAAATGCTTATGTTGCAGCAGATTCGTGGCTGGAAACGGAAATGGAGTGGGAGCAATATCGTGAAACCCTTCCAGATGGATCATGGATCGAACTGCGTTACAGAGATCTCGTAAGGAATCCCACAGAGCAATTAACGCGCATATGTAATTTTCTTGGCGTTGAATACAGTGATCGCATGTTCGACTATATTAAGGGCAGTTCTTATGAACCCCTTAATCCTGGCTTGATTGAGCAGTGGAAGCGCAAGACGAGCAAGAAAATGCTTCAGAGAATTGAAGAAAAGATTGGAGACAGGTTGCTATTAAGGGGCTACGAGTTGAGTGGACACCCGAGAGTTGTACTGTCATCAATCGAAAAGAGATGGCTATATTTACATTCGAAATTGGGTACATTCGTTTGCCGGCTACGTAAGTATGGCGCAGTGCTGGTGTTCCAGGAGATCATAACAAGGCGGCTTGGGCTTAAAGAGCTAAACCTGCGTATAAAATGTATGGTTAATAAAATAGATGATGCAAATCTGAAATAATGAATAATTCAGGTGAATGCAACTGAAATGGGTAGTGTCTGGATTGTCATCGTAAACTATCGCACGGCAGAGTTGGCTATCGACTGTCTGCGTGCACTTTCTACGCAAGCGGCTGATCTGGCGGGCAACCGCTTCGTTGTGGTCGACAACGACTCGGGGGACGATTCTGTTGAGAAACTGACTGCCGCCATCGAGCGCGAGGACTGGTCGTCATGGGCTGACGTTATGCCCCTTGACAGGAATGGCGGTTTTGCTTTTGGCAATAACGCAAGCATCCGGATGGCGTTGGCTTCGGTCGAGATGGTTGATTACGTGATGCTGCTCAACCCGGACACCGTGACCCGACCAGGGGCAGTGAAGTCCTTGGTGGATTTCATGGATGCCCACCCCCGCGTCGGTATTGCGGGTAGTCGACTGGAAAATGCCGATGGGGGCGTGGACTGTTCCGCACATACATTTCACTCTCCGTTGAGCCAGCTGGATGAGGGGGCGCGTTTGGGTGTGCTTAGCCGTCTGCTTCATCGATATGTTGTCACTTCTCCGCCGCAGGACGTGGCCCATCCTTGCGACTGGGTATCCGGGGCAAGCATGATCATACGCCGGCAGGTCATCGAGGATATCGGCCTGATGGATGAAGATTATTTTCTGTATTTCGAGGAAGTGGATTTCTGTCGCCGAGCCCAACAGGCTGGTTGGGAATGCTGGTATGTGCCTGAGTCGCGGGTGATGCATCTGGAGGGCGCGTCTACCGGCATACGCGTCGCGGCGAAAAGAAGGGCCAAGTATTGGTACGACTCGCGGCGGCGTTTTTTCGTCAAGCACTATGGCATCGCCGGGCTTGTTGCGGCGGATGTGCTCTGGGCCATCGGACGATCCTCGTTCCTGCTGCGCAGAAGCTTGCACATCGGGGCTCGCAGCCGTGAAAATAATGACCCTGAATGGTACATGTTTGATCTGCTTTGGGGCGACCTGCGGGCGATCA
This sequence comes from Gammaproteobacteria bacterium, assembly GCA_018823025.1. GTDB lineage: Bacteria > Pseudomonadota > Gammaproteobacteria > Burkholderiales > Sulfuricellaceae > Sulfuricella. The sequence goes on from JAHJJI010000051.1 coordinate 12,337, forward strand.
TGACGGGCCGGGCGTTTATCCCCCGTGTTGGGAAACAGACATGAACATCGGGGTTGTCGTTATCGGGCGCAATGAGGGAGAGCGTCTGCGAAAATGTCTGGAATCTGTTAAGGAAATTGCGGATCGGGTGGTCTATGTCGATTCCGGTTCGACGGACGGATCCGTTGCGATGGCTCTTGGCATGGGGTTAGGGGTTGTTGAGTTGGATTTGAGCACGCCTTTTACAGCGGCTCGAGCACGAAATGAAGGAGCCAACAAACTGCTTGAGTTGGTGCCTGGCTTGGCCTATGTCCAATATGTGGATGGGGATTGCGAGATAGTCGGGGGCTGGTTAGAAGCGTCTGCGGCATTCCTGGATGGGCATAATGACGTCGCAATGGTGTGTGGCCGGCTCAGGGAGAGGCACCCGGAACAATCGGTTTATAACCTGCTTTGCGATATTGAGTGGGATACGCCGGTAGGGTTGTCAAAGGCCTGTGGTGGCATTGCCATGGTGCGGGTTGGAGCGTTCGAGGATGCGGGTGGATATCACGCGGATCTGATTGCTGGGGAGGAGCCTGAATTGTGTGTCCGCCTGCGGGCAGCGGGGTGGCAGGTTTGGCGGCTTGATGCTGAAATGGCGTTGCATGATGCCGCGATGACACGTTTTGGGCAGTGGTGGAAACGATCCGTGCGCGGCGGCTATGCCTTTGCCGAGGGGGCGTATCTGCATGGTGCGCCGCCGGAACGGCATTGGGTGCGGGAGTCGCGAAGTGCATGGGTTTGGGGCGCGATGATTCCCTTGGCTATGCTTGCTGCCGTTTTGGGGTGGGGCGCATGGGGTTTTGCGTTGCTGGCGATTTACCCGTTGCAGGTGGTCCGTTTGGCTCAACGTGGCACGCGCTCCGTCAGAGAAAACTGGTGGCGAGCAGCATTCCTGGTTCTCGGGAAATTTCCTGAAGCGATCGGCCAGATGAAGTTTCTGTATCGTCGTTTCACAGGGCAGAAGTTGGGCTTGATCGAGTACAAGTAGATTCAGGGGGCACGGAGCAATCCCTGTCACTTGAAACTACAGGCGGGGTAAAACGCATGGGTGCGAAGATGAACCGGACAAACTTTGCTGCTGGTAATGCTGTTTTGATACTTCAAGAGGTAGGGCAATGACTGCGGAGATGGGCCTCAGCGCGCTGGTTTGGCTGGTGGCAGTGCTCACGTCGATGCCGATGCTGGTGGTGGTTGTGGAAGCCATCGCTGCCCTGGGTTTTCGCGAGAGGAGAGTGACTGCTACTGCCACGCCGGAGAAGGAGTTTCCGCGTACAGTCGTGCTCATCCCCGCGCACAACGAGGAAGGCGTGATCAGCCGCGGCCTCGCTTCCCTGTTCGTCGATCTGCCGCCGAATTGCCGATTACTTTGCGTTGCCCACAACTGCACCGATGCGACGGCAGAGGTTGCCAGGCGTTTGGGGGCGGAGGTGATCGAGGTACAGGACGAAGGCCACGGAGGCAAGCCCGATGCGCTGAAGGCAGGCCTCCAATGGCTTGATGCGAGTCCGCCGGATGTCGTGGTAGTGGTGGACGCAGACTGTGTGGTGAGTGAGGGGGCAGTGCGGATGCTCGCCACGCGGGCGTGGGAGCTGAATCGACCGGTCATGGGGGCTTATTTCTTTGCGCCAGCTGACGTGGAGAAAGGCTTGTCCACGCTATCGAGCCTGGCCGTTCTGCTCAAGAACTATGTCCGTCCCTTGGGTCTCCATGCCCTTGGTCTGCCCTGCCTGCTCAATGGCAGCGGTTCCGCCTATCCGTTTCAAATCCTCAGGAATGCGCCGCAGGGAGAAGGGTCGATCGCGGAAGACTACCAGCTGGCCATCGATTTGCTGCGGCAGGGGTATCCGACAGCCTTTGTCCCAGAGGCAAGGGTGGATGGGCACTTGCCGAAACGCGAAGACACGGCACTGGGTCAGCGGAAACGATGGGAGCATGGTCATATGTTCCTGGTCTTTCGTACCGGACCGAGGCTGATGCTTGAAGGCCTGAAGCGGCTGGACAAGAACCGCATTGCGCTGGCGCTGGAGGTGGGCGTGCCGCCACTGGCATTCCTCGGACTGATGTGGGTAATTGCTGCAAGCCTGTCGCTCGGCTTGTATGCGTTCTATGGGCATGGTGGCCCGCTTGGCTTTCTGACAGGCACAGCGGTGGCGTTCGTTGCGGCTGTGTTGATGTCCTGGATGCGGTTCGCCGGAGTCAAATCGACGCTGGCTGCACTTGCCGCGGTGCCAGGCTACCTCATGTGGAAGCTGCCCATGTACCGTGATTTTTTCACTCGCCGCGAGACGCGGTGGAAGAAGACAGAACGAGACTGACAGCGTGGTTACCCGAAAATAATTCAGTTGGGTAAACCCCCGGCTATGCCGGGGGACTCAAAAAGGTTTGACCTTTGCGGCGGTCGTGTTTCAAGTTATTGTTATGAGCGCGGCGCTTTTTATCCCCCCCTTTGCAA
>JAHJJI010000052.1 GCA_018823025.1 Gammaproteobacteria bacterium
AGCCCGGCTTGGCGAGCAACGCAGGGAACCCCGAAGGGGCGGTGGAGAGGGGCGGCTTTCTTTGGTTACTTTCTTTAGCCGTTTAAAGAAAGTAACTAGCCAGCCGGGCTACCCCCGGCACCCAAACAATTGCGCGAAGCGCAACAACTAAACCTTCACAACAACTCTAGGCAGCCCGCTTCACCTTCATTTCAACCTGCATTCCCGCCTTGGCGGCCATATTCACCAGCACATCAATGGAAAATTCATTGATTTTGCCTTTCAGCAATAAATTCAGTCGCGGCTGGGTGACGCCCAACTTCTTCGCCGACTGCTGCTGAGTCATGCCGCTGCTGGCCACGTAATCTTCAATCTGGTTTATCAACTCAGCCCGCAGGATCAGGTTTTGCGCTTCTTCGAGCGGGAAACCCAGGTCAGCAAACACGTTGCCGCTGCCTGGCTCGATGATCAAATTCTCTTTGCTCATTTGTTGCATCCCGCTCATTTCCGCGCAATATAAAATGCAAAGCCCCTCAGGCTTTCAACCCCCGCGCCAAATCCCCCTGAATATCCGAAACCGCCTCCAACCCAACCGCAATTCGCAACAAACCATCCCCTATCCCAGCTGCTGCCCGCTGCTCGGGAGTAATGCGGCCATGGGTCGTGGTGGCGGGATGGGTGATGGTGGTTTTGGTGTCACCCAGGTTAGCGGTGATCGAAATCATCTGGGTCGAGTCCACCACGCGCCATGCGGCATCCTTGCCGCCCTTGACGTCGAAGGCGACGATGCCGCCGCCGGTTTTTTGCTGATGCTTGGCCAGCGTGTACTGCGGGTGTGAGGGCAGGCCGGGATAATAAACCCGCTCCACCTGCGGCTGCTGTTCCAGCCACAGCGCGAGCTCAAGAGCGCTGCGCGAATGCGCTTCCATACGCAGCTTGAGGGTTTCCATGCCCTTCAGGAAAATCCAGGCGTTGAAAGCGCTCATGGTTGGGCCGGCGGTACGCAAAAAGACATAAACCGGGTCGATCACCTCCTTGCGGCCGAGTACGGCACCACCCAGCACCCTGCCCTGTCCGTCGAGATATTTGGTGGCGGAATGGATGACGATATCCGCGCCGAGGTCAAGCGGCCGTTGCAGGATCGGCGTGCAGAAGCAATTATCCACCGCCAGCAGCGCACCGGCATCATGGGCAACTTTGGCCAGGGCGGCGATATCGCAAATCTCGGTCAGCGGGTTGGATGGCGTTTCGGCAAACAACAGCTTGGTGTTGGGTTTGAGCGCCGCACTCCAGGCAGCGACATCGGTCTGGGAAACGAAGGTGGTTTCGACGCCGAAACGTTTCATGATGTTGCCGAACAACTGCACGGTGGAACCGAACAGGCTCTGCGAGGAAACGATGTGGTCGCCGGCAGAAAGCAGGCCCATTACGGTGGCAAGGATCGCAGACATGCCGGACGAGGTGGCGACGCAGCTTTCCGCCCCTTCCAGCACCGCCAGGCGCTGCTGGAAGGCGGTAACAGTAGGATTGGTGAAGCGACCGTAGATGTTGCCCGGCTTCTGCCCTGAGAAGGTCGCCGCGGCATCTGCGGCGCTGCCGAAGATGAAGCTGGAAGTCAGGTAGAGCGCCTCGGAATGCTCATTGAACTGGCTGCGCTCGATGCCGGCGCGGATTGCCAGGGTTTCCAGCTCGTAATCGTCGTATTCGTTCATTCTTCCCTCGCCAGGTTCAGATCCAGTTGCTTGCTCGATGAAGAGTCACCCGACGGACGCGGGGTGTTGCGTGCATGCTCGATCTTCGCCAGATACTCCGGGGTGATGTCGCCAGTGATGTAACGACCGTCGAAGCACGAAGTGTCGAAACAGGCGATGGCCGGATTGGCCATCCTCACGGCGCGCTCCAGCGCATCGAGATTCTGGTAGATCAGTGCGTCGGCGCCGATCTCGCGGGCAATCTGTTCATCGTTGCGGCCGGTGGCGAGCAGTTCCTGAAGTGTCGGCATATCGATGCCATAGACGTTGGGGTAGCGCACCGGCGGTGCAGCCGAGGCGAAAAACACCTGGGTGGCACCGGCTTCGCGCGCCATCTGCACGATCTGCTGGCTGGTCGTGCCGCGCACGATGGAATCGTCGACCAGCAGCACGTTCTTACCCTGGAACTCGATGCCGATGGCGTTGAGCTTCTGGCGCACCGACTTCTTGCGCATCGCCTGGCCCGGCATGATGAAGGTGCGGCCGATGTAGCGGTTCTTGATGAAACCCTCGCGATACGGCACACCCAGCGCGTTCGCCAGTTGCAGGGCGCTAGGCCTGCTGGTATCGGGGATCGGGATCACTACGTCGATTTTCAGGTGGCCGAAGTCGGTACGGATTTTCTCGGCCAGGCTCTCGCCCATGCGCAACCGGCTTTCATACACTGAAACCCCGTCTATCACCGAATCCGGCCGCGCCAGGTACACGTATTCGAAAATACACGGATTGAGGGAGGCGCTGGCAGCACACTGTTGGCTGTGGAAGTTGCCCTCCACATCGACCAGGATCGCCTCGCCCGGTGCCACATCGCGCAGCATTTTGAAGCCCAGCACGTCGAGCGCGACGGATTCCGACGCAACCAGATATTCGCGCCCCAGTTCGGTATCACAATAGCCAATCACCAGCGGGCGGATGCCATAGGGGTCGCGGAAAGCGATCAGGCCGTAACCGGCAATCATCGCCACCACTGCATAGGCACCCCGGCAGCGCCGATGCACCCCGGCCACCGCGGCAAAGACGGCAGCGGGATCAAGCCGGTGATTGGAAACATTTTCCTGCAACTCGTGCGCCAGCACGTTGAGCAGAACCTCGGAATCTGAGCTGGTATTGACGTGACGCAGATCCTGGCGGAACAGGTCTTCCTGCAGCTGCTCGGTGTTGGTGAGATTGCCGTTGTGGCCGAGAACGATGCCGAACGGTGAGTTGACATAGAATGGCTGCGCCTCGGCGGAGGAAGAAGCGCTCCCTGCCGTGGGATAGCGTACATGGGCGATCCCCATATTACCAAGCAGATTGCGCATGTCGCGGGTGCGGAACACGTCGCGCACCAGGCCGTTGGCCTTGTGCATGTGGAAAGTGTTCCCCTCGCCGGTGACTATCCCTGCCGCGTCCTGACCGCGGTGCTGCAAGACTTGCAGTCCGTCGTAGAGCAGCTGGTTGACCGGGCTTTTCGCCACTATTCCTAAAATTCCGCACATGGTTAAATCACTCGTAACTAATTCGTTTAGACAAACCTTCAGGCAGCCACGGCTTCACATCCGCCGCGACCGCCTCCAGCGGCGCACTGAACATGGCATTGCGCCAAAACCCCTGATGCGGCAGGCTAGTCATCCCCGCCAACAGCACCAGCGTAAGGACAATCAGCCCTCCCCGCAGAAAACCGAACAACGCGCCCAGACCTTTGTCGTAGGTACCCAGTTTCAGGGTTTTTACCAGTTCCGCCACGGCAATCGTCACCAGGCTCATCAGCAACAGCGCGCCGAGAAACAACAGAACAAAAGCAGCAACAAAGCGCACCGACTCGGTCGGAATCGCCTCCGGCAACATGGGCGCAATTTCCACCGTATAGGCGTTGGCCACCCAGAATGCAGCCACCCACGCCAGCAGATTAAGCGCTTCGCGCACCAACCCGCGCAACAAGCCGAGGAGGATAGAGATACCGACAACGGCCAGCACCGTGTAATCGAAAAGCATCATTTTTCAGTTCCGCGAGGCGTGAGGCGGTGAGGGGTGAGGCGGAAAAGCAATCCACCACCGCACCGCTTTTGACTTTCCGCCTCACCCCT
>JAHJJI010000053.1 GCA_018823025.1 Gammaproteobacteria bacterium
AATCCTTTTCGCACTTTCCTTTTCTGGTTTCAACACATCTCTACCCCGAATGGGCATTTGCGGCCCTTCCTTATGTCAATAAAAAGACAGTGCGTGAACTGGCCGTTGCCTTGCTGGAAATCGAACCTGACAGCCCCGTTGCGAAAGCTGCTGACATTTACGGGTTTACCGCTCCGGGTGACTATCTTCCGGTGGAAAATTTGGCGCGCGCACTAAGACTACCCCCTTTCGAGAAGGCGCCAGCCTTTACGCCAAAGGACGCCTGGGCGCGCTGGAGTCTGCAATTGAGTGCGGGAGCCATTGCAATCGGAATAATTCTGGCGCTCTCGATACTGCTGCTCCTGGCCAACAGGCGAATCAAGCAACAAGAAAAGGCTGGGCGCATGCATCTAGCCGCTCTCGGTGAAGGAGTTTTTGGGATTACCCTGGAAGGCCAGTGTACATTTATCAACCCGGCCGCGCTTTCAATGCTAGGGTATGCCGAGCATGAAATCATTGGCCAGAATCCGCACGCTCTATTTCATCACCACCATCCAGATGGAGAAATCTACCCGGCAGAAGATTGCCCTGTTATACAAACCGTGAAGGACGGGGTTGTACGTCATGTTGATGACTGGTTTACCAACAAGGATGGCCGTACTTTCCCCGTTAGCGTAGTTGCAACTCCTTTGGAAAATCGGGGCGTTCAGGTTGGTGCAGTAATTGCCTTTCAGGATATTTCGGAACGAAAAAATCTTGAGGAAAAATTAAACGCATTGGCGACGACGGACGTTCTGACCGGATTACCGAACCGGCGACACTTCTTTTCCAGAATGAGCGAGGAACTGGCGAGAATGCGGCGCCTCGATGTATATGTGGCATCACTATTGATGCTGGACCTCGACCATTTCAAACGTATCAATGATAGCTATGGTCATGCAACCGGCGATGCGGCGCTCAAGCATTTCGCCGCTTTGATGCAAAAAGACCTGCGTGAAACCGATCTGGTTGGGCGACTGGGTGGAGAGGAGTTTGCTATCCTCATGCCGGGCGCATCTCTGGACGATGCCGTTGCCCGTGCGGAGCGCCTGAGAAAGTTGATTGAAAGTGATCATTTTCACCACGAAGGAATGGATATTCAGTACACAGTCAGCATTGGATTAACGCAATTAACTCGTCATGACACCGACCCGGATGTCCCCCTGGCGAGGGCAGATAATGCTTTGTTCCGCGCTAAAGAGAAGCGGAATTGCGTAGCGACCTAGTCAATTTACAGGGTGAATCGCACCAGATTTCCCAAGGAATTTCAAATTACCGCTTCGAAGGGCCGCTACGAGTCAAATACGGAGGGTCACAACCCACAAAAACCGCCACTCTCAGGCGACGGAACCGTGTCGGAATCGATGGCCAACTTTTGTGGCTGTCAAAACGTACCGTAACATATCCGATAGAATTACAAACATCGCATCACGCACGTTTCAAATGCGCGCAAAACCAAAACAATCAATAAAGAAAGGAAACCCCATGGCCAAACAAATTCTCTCCACCCCCAATGCCCCCGCCGCCATCGGCACCTATTCCCAGGGCGTAAAAGTAGGCGACACCATTTACCTGTCCGGACAGATCGGGCTGGATGCACAGACCATGATCCTGGTCGATGGCATCGAATCACAGATTCATCAGGTCTTCCTCAATCTGGGCGAGGTTGCCAAGGCCGCCGGTTGCAGCCTTAACCATACCGTCAAACTCAACGTCTACCTCACCGACCTGACCCATTTCACCAAGGTCAACGAGATCATGGCGCATTATTTCGAGCAGCCCTACCCGGCACGTGCTGCAGTGGGCGTAAAGGAACTGCCGCGCGGCGCACTGGTGGAAATGGATGCGATTCTGACCTCCAGCGATTAGCCCATCCACCACCCTCGGCGGGAAATACTTGCTTTTGACAGCAGGATGGATAACATACGTTTATGAGCCCATAAGTGTATGTTATGAGAATACTGCTTTTCCCCGCCAGATGGTTGATGAATCAGCTCAAATTCCCGCACAAATTGCTGCTGGTGGGAATCATCGGGCTTATTCCACTCGTACTGCTCATCACCCTGCTAATCCCCAGGCTCAATGACCGAATAGCCACATCAGAGCTGGAAATTATCGGTATCCGGGCGATCCAGCCAATCAAGATTTTCACCTCCCAGGCCCAGGCTCACCGAGGGTTATCGCAGCTCGCCCTGAGTAGAGATCAGGCAACTCAAAAGAGGCTGGCCGCCTTCGAGTCTCAAGCTGAAGAACAAATCCGGAAACTGGACGATTACGACAGACTCTACGGCACTAGACTCAACTCCTCGCACGAATGGCAGGAAATCAAGGAAAAATGGCGCAAGCTGCTGACAGTGACTCCAACCCTGACGGCCGAGCAGGATTTCCGACTTCACACTGAATTCATCATTTGCCTGAACACCTTTCTGCTCAATCTAGCTGATGCCGCTGGCCTCAGCCTGGAAGATGATCTCTCCATCCATTACACGACTTGGGTGGTGGTTTTTCACATCCCCAACCTGATCGAAAACCTCGGGCAGGCACGTGCCCTGGCCGCCCGCGCCGCCCAGAAGAACACGCTGAGTACCGAGGACAGATACCGAATCAGCGCCCTTCTAGGCAATATTCAGAAAGCCGAGGACACCCTGCTCGCCCGGATGGATAAATCTTTTGCTCGTCCGTTGCTCCGCGAGCAGCTAAAACAGCCGTTACAGAGCGTCACCAACGCCACTCACGCTTTCGTTTTCGAGGTGGAGGACGGTTTACTCCTTTCCGATACTATCCAGGCCAATGGCGAAGCGCTGTTCGCTGCGGGGACATTGGCCATCGATGCTGCCTATCGCCTGTGCAACGTCACCCTGCCACATCTGGAGAAGATGGTCCAAGACAGAGTGAACCACCTTACTGCCGAAAGACGGCTAATCTTCATCGTGACAGCCCTCACCCTGGCACTGACCGCCTACCTTTTCTTGGGCTTCACTAGCGGTCTTCTCGGGGGAATTTTGGCCCTGAAAACAGCCGCTAAACGGGTAGCCCGGGGAGATTTTCATACCTATGCCAGCGTTTCCACGCGCGATGAACTGCACGACATCGCCAGTTCCTTTAACGACATGGCGAATTCGCTGCGCAGCACGGTTTCCCAGCTACGGGCCAGCGAGGAAAAATACCGCAAGATCATGGAGCAAGCCGGAGACATGATCCTGCTTGCCGACCTTCGGGGAAAGCTGATAGACGCGAACCGCATGGCAGAAATACAGATGGGCTACAGTCGTGAAGAGTTGTTGCAGATGAATATCCTGGACCTGGCACCGGACCAGGAAAAGCCTCGTGCTGTGGCAGCGCTCGCCCGCCTGGCACAGGAAGGCACCTGCGAAGAGGAATACCTCGCCCAAGGCAAGGACGGCCGCACAATCCCGGTCCACGCCAAGTGCACCCTGATCGAACACGCCGGAGAGAAACTGGCACTGGGCATTTTCCGCGACATTTCCGCCGCCAGAGAATCCCACCAGCGCATCGAATTTCTGGCCACACATGACCCTCTCACCAGCCTGCCTAACCGCAGTCTGCTTTACGACCGCATCCAGCAGGCACTGGCTCGCTCCGAGCGGGATACCGAACCCTTCGCCTTGATGTTTATCGATCTGGACAGCTTCAAGAATATCAACGACACGTTCGGCCATGATCAAGGCGACCAGCTACTGCAGCAAGTCGCCACGCGCATCCAGAGTTGCGTGCGCGCCACCGACACTGCTGCCCGCCTGGGCGGCGACGAATTCACCGTCTTGCTCTCAGGTACCGATCGGGAAACTGCTGCCGTCACCGCTCAGCGCATCGTCGATGAACTCGCCCTGCCATTCATGATCGAGGGGCAATCCCGCAACGCCATCACCGCCAGCATCGGCATCAGTCTCTACCCACAGGATGGCGAGGATCGTCACTCCCTGATGAAACATGCCGACGAGGCCATGTATCGTGCCAAGACAAGAGGAAATTCATACCGCTTCCACGCCAACTCCTGACCGAAAGCCATACCCTCGGGTACAATTGCCCGGATGACAACTGCCGCAAGCAAAAAGCCGAAGAATGAAGCATCCGCTTCGCCCTTTCCGCCGGCTCTGCAAACCAAGCTTGCCAAACTCGGCCTGCATACTGCACACGACCTGCTGCTGCACCTGCCGCTACGTTACCAGGACGAAACCCGCATCCACTCCATAGCCCATGCATCGCTGGGGCAAGCCATCCAGGTCGAAGGCGAGATCACCGACACCACCGTCCAGTACCGCCCGCGCCGTACCCTGGTATGCCGGGTTGAGGACGACAGCGGCATGATGACGCTGCGTTTCCTGAATTTTTACCCCAGCCAGATCAAGCAACTTGCCCCGGGCAAGCGGGTGCGCCTGTTCGGAGAAATGCGCCACGGATTCTTCGGCATGGAAATGGTGCATCCGCAGTACCGCATGGTGGAAGAAAATGCGCCAGTCGCCGAGGCGCTGACACCGATCTACCCCACCACTGCCGGTCTGGGACAAGCCGCCTTGCGCAAACTGGTGCAGGCATCCCTCGCCAAATGCGACCTGGCCGACACTCTGCCCCACGAGGTATTGCAGCCGCTGGGTTTGCCCGCCTTTGCGGAAAGCATCGCCTATCTGCACCAACCCCCACCAGATGCGCCGATCGAGTTGCTGGCCGAACGCACCCACCCTGCCTGGCAGCGGCTCAAGTTCGACGAATTGCTGGCACAGCAACTTTCCATGCATCAGCATTACCGGCGGCGGCGTGCGCAGTCTGCCGCCCCGATGCCACCCCGGCACCACCTCACTCGCGCCCTTCTAGCGGCACTACCCTTTCCGCTCACCCGCGCCCAGCAGCACGTCATGACGGAAATTACCAGCGACCTGACCAAGCCCCACCCGATGCAGCGACTGCTACAGGGCGATGTCGGCAGCGGCAAAACCATCGTCGCGGCGCTGGCGGCTTTGCAGGCGATAGAAAACGGCTTTCAGGCGGCGATCATGGCCCCCACCGAAATCCTCGCCGAGCAGCATTACCAGAAGCTCTCCGCCTGGCTGGGACCGCTCGGCCTGCGCGTCGTCTGGCTGGCGGCGAGCCTGCCGAAAAAGGAAAAACAGGGCGCACTCATGGCGGTTGCGGAAGGAGATGCCCAGCTCGCGATCGGCACCCATGCCCTGTTTCAGGAGCAGGTCGTGTTCCGCAACCTTGGTCTGGCCATCATCGACGAGCAGCATCGCTTCGGCGTGCACCAGCGCCTTGCGTTGCAGCAAAAAGGTGCGCAACCGCACCAACTGATGATGAGTGCCACCCCGATCCCGCGCACCCTGTCGATGAGCTACTACGCCGACCTCGACGTTTCGGTGATAGATGAACTGCCGCCGGGGCGCACACCGGTAGTCACCAAACTGGTTAGCGACCGCCGCCGCGACGAAGTGGTGGCGCGAGTCCGCGAGGCCTGCCTCTCTGGCCGCCAAGCCTACTGGGTCTGCCCTCTGATCGAGGAGTCGGAAACCCTTCAGCTCAAGACCGCCGTAGAGACTTTCGAAACCCTGACCGCCACTTTCCCGGAACTGAAAGTAGGGCTGGTACACGGCCGATTGCACGCGCGCGACAAGGCGGCCACCATGGCGGCCTTCAAGGCAGGGGAAATCCAGCTACTGGTCGCCACCACGGTGATCGAAGTCGGGGTGGACGTGCCCAATGCCTCGTTGATGGTGATCGAGCACGCCGAACGCTTCGGGCTTTCCCAACTTCACCAGTTGCGCGGGCGAGTCGGTCGGGGCGCGGCAAAAAGTGCCTGCATCCTGCTTTACCAGACCCCCCTGTCGGAAACAGCGCGTGCCAGGCTGAAGATCATCTTCGAAAACAGCGACGGTTTCGAAATCGCGCGCCAGGACCTGCTGCTGCGTGGCCCCGGCGAATTCCTCGGCGCGCGTCAAAGCGGTGTGCCACTGCTACATATCGCCGATATCGAGCAGGATCAGGGCTTGCTCGAAGCTGCCCGTCGCATCGCCGAAAAAATCATCGCCGAACAGCCGGAGGTGGCGGAGCGCCATTTGCAGCGCTGGCTGGCGGGTGCAGAACAATACTTGAAGGTATAATCTGGCGTGGCTCCATTTCTCGATCATACTTAAAGAGCACTAACCGCAAGGGACGCAAAGGTTCGCAAAGGAAGTGCAATTCGTCTGGCATGTCTGAGGTTTGGTTTTCCCTTGCGAACCTTTGCGTCCCTTGCGGTGAAAGATTTTTGCTGTTTTTAGAATTTAGAGAGGCATCCCAACTTGCAATCCTTGTGGCAAAACCGTTTGTCGGAAAGCTGCACCCGCTACCGCCCCTGGCTGCTTGACCGTGGCTCTCTCACCCGGCGCATCCAGATGCGCTGCACCGCCTTCAGCGTGCGTCATGTGCAGCAGCAGCACAGCGTGGCCATGCCGTCCGAGCGACACATGGTTGCATTGAAGCACCACTCGCGCGCGCTACTGCGCGACGTGTTTCTGTACTGCGGAGAAACGCCGCTGGTTTTCGCCCACAGCGTGCTGCCCGCCACCAGCCTGCACGGCACCTGGCAAGGACTGGGCCGGCTCGGCAGCAAACCGCTGGGCGCGGCACTATTTGCCAACCCGCGCGTACAACGCACACCCTTGCAATTCAAAAAACTCAACCGGCGCGATGCGCTTTACAAACGTGCCTGCACTGTCCTGCTGAACCCGCCTGCCAGCCTGTGGGCGAGACGCTCGGTGTTTTACCTGGAAGGCAGGCCGATCCTGGTTACCGAAGTATTCCTGCCAGACATTCTGGAACTCCGCCCATGACACTGGCCGAACGTTTCACCCAATACGAAAGATTGATGCGGCTTGACAAGCCGATCGGCATCCTGCTCCTGCTGTGGCCAACATTGTGGGCGTTGTGGCTATCCTCGAACGGCTCTCCGAACTGGATCATCCTGTGTATTTTCACCCTCGGCACCGTGCTGATGCGCTCGGCCGGTTGTGTCATCAATGATTTCGCCGACCGCGATTTCGACCCGCATGTGGAGCGCACCAAGAACCGTCCGCTCGCCGCCGGGCTGGTGAGCAAGAAGGAAGCCCTGGTGCTTTTCGCAGTGCTGGTGCTGCTGTCCTTCCTGCTGATCCTGCGCCTCAACATCCTCACCCTCCAGCTCTCGGTCGCGGCAGTGTTTCTCGCCGCCAGCTATCCCTTCACCAAGCGGTTCTTCGCCATCCCCCAGGCCTATCTCGGCATCGCCTTCGGCTTCGGCATCCCGATGGGCTTTGCCGCCCAGACAGGCGGCGTGCCCCCGGTGGCGTGGGCGATGCTTGCCGCCAACGTATTCTGGGCGATCGCCTACGATACCGAATACGCCATGGTGGACCGCGACGACGACCTCCGTATCGGCATCAAGACCTCGGCCATTACCTTCGGCAAATATGACATTCTGGCGGTGATGCTGAGCTATAGCGCAACGCTGGCCATCCTCGCCAGCGTTGGATTCCAGCTTAGCCTGGGCTGGGTCTATTACGCCGGGCTGGTTGTCGCTACCGGCATTGCCATCTACCACTACACCCTGATCAGACAGCGCGAGCGCGCCAAGTGTTTCAAGGCGTTTTTGCACAACAACTGGTTTGGCGCGGCGGTGTTCGGCGGTATTCTGCTTAACTATTTCAGCGCGACTTGGCTCGGCCTGCGTAGTTTATTGTAATGGGACTTTCATGACCGGCTGCTGTGAAAACAAATCCTGCACCCTGAATGCCATGCGCGCCAACCATGGCCGCGTGCTCAAGATCGTACTGGCCGTCAACGTCGTCATGTTCGCGGTGGAAGCCGTCGCCGGCATGGCCGCACATTCCACCTCCCTGCTGGCGGACGCCTCGGACATGCTGGGCGATGCGCTGGTGTATGGCTTCAGCCTGTATGTTCTGACCCGCGACGAGATGTGGCAGGCACGGGCGGCGCTGCTGAAGGGAATGATCATGCTCGCCTTCGGCCTGGGCGTGGCGGCGGAGGCGGTTTACAAAACGCTCCATCCCATCCTGCCCGACGGCGAAACCATCGGCATCATCGGCCTGCTGGCGCTGGCTGCCAATACCGGGTGCTTCCTGCTGCTCTATCGCCACCGCGCCGACAACCTCAACATGAGCTCGGTGTGGCTATGCTCGCGCAACGACCTGTTCGCCAATGCTGGCGTGATCGTGGCCGGCATCGCGGTCATCTTCACCCAGTCGCGCTGGCCGGATATTATTGTCGGCGGCGCCATTGCCGCCCTGTTCCTCAAATCTGCGTTCTCCGTGCTAGGACAATCCCTGGCAGCATTACGCACCCAACCCCGCTAGGAGACCCTATGCGCTACACTCTGATTTCCCTTGCCCTGCTGCTGCCAAGCCCGCTGGCTCTTGCGCAGCAACCCGTACAACCTCCGGTTCCTCCGCAGGATCACCGCCAGTTGGTCACCATGCCCGAACTATCCCGCGCCCTGATGCGCACCGACATGCAGGATCACTTGGTGGCGCTGAATGAAATTTTCGGATATCTGGCGGAAAACAACCTGGCGACAGCGGCGGAAACCGCAGAAAAACGCCTCGGCAACAGCTCCATGGGCAAGCATGCCGTGATGGCGCGCGGCCAAGGGCCGGGGCGATTCATGCCTGACGCCATGCGTCAGATGGGGTGGAGTATGCACGCTGCGGCCAGCGAATTCGCCGAGGTAGCAAAAGGAGGGGATACGGCCAAGACCTACACCGCACTGCAAAAAGTCATGACTAGCTGCGTGGCCTGTCACATGTCATTCCGCACGCGTTGACCACTCCTGTTTGGGGAAAGTCAGCGCGCCCAGGAAAGGTGAATCAGTGCTTGGCCTTGAGGCCGGCGGCAAAAACAGCTTCCAGGCTTTCCGGTAGCTGGAACTGGGCAAAGGCACGATGGATTTCAGCCTCGTTCACGCCGGCGCTACGACCTTCGAATCGGATACCGATCCTTCCACCGTTGGAAGTCAGCGTCGCGAAAGCAAAGCGCCAGCGCTGAACTTCTGCGAGCCGCTCGCGCAACTCGCGCTCGTTGCTGATAACCACACCTGCTTCTTTCAGGGAGTCCAGGAACTCATCAAAGGACTCATTGCTCAGACTGCCCATCTACGCCTCCGTTATGAAGTACGGTGGTTTCCCACCTAATGATCCTAACAACGTGGCTAATCTATAGCGGTTGACAAAACATTAAACAAAAGCGATCAACACGTTGAACTGAGCCTGGCCTGGCACTCCTGAATTGCGGCAGGTCCGGCCAGATGCTGACTGGAGGTGATGGCCATGGCGGAAAATGCCGGTCATTTGTCTGGGCAATAGTTGCCTGAGCAAAACCATTCCGATACTCTGTTCACTATTTAAAATTCACCGGTCACTCCGCACGGGCGGGGAGGAAAACCATGACTGACCCGGTCAGCAACACCAATCTCGATTCCGCAAAAACATTGACCACCGTGGTCTACGCCCTGCAGGCAATTGCGATTCTGGGATTCGGCCTGCCCTACATTGTCGCCATCATCATCAGCTATGTGAAACTGGACGACGTCAAGGGCACCTGGCTGGAATCCCATTTCCGCTGGCAGATCCGCACTTTCTGGTTCAGCCTGCTGTGGGGGGCCATCGGCGCCATTACATTTATCCTCATCATTGGCTGGTTTATCCTGGCCGCTGACTGCATCTGGGTTATTTACCGTATCGTCAAAGGCTGGCTCCGCCTCAACGAAGGCAAGGAAATGCTTCCATAATGAAATACCACGACCTGCGCGACTTTATTACACAACTGGAAAAACAGGGCGAACTCAAGCGCATCGGCGCCGAAATTAATCCCCGCCTGGAAATGACGGAAATCTGTGACCGCGTTTTGAAAGCGGGCGGCCCGGCGATCCTGTTCGAAAAACCCAAGGGGCATTCCATTCCGGTGCTGGCCAACCTGTTCGGCACGCCCCGGCGCGTTGCCATGGGCATGGGCGAAGACAGCGTCGAAGCGCTACGCGAAGTCGGCAAGCTGCTGGCCTTTCTCAAGGAACCGGAACCCCCCAAAGGCCTCAAGGATGCCTGGGATAAATTCCCGCTGTTCAAGCAGGTGCTCAACATGGCGCCGAAGGAGCTGTCATCCGCTCCGTGCCAGGAAATCGTCTGGGAAGGCCAGGCTGCCGACTTGGCCAGGCTGCCGATCCAGACCTGCTGGCCGGGCGACGTAGCGCCGCTCATCACCTGGGGACTGGTGATCACGCGCGGACCGCTGAAGAAGAGGCAGAATCTCGGCATCTACCGCCAGCAGGTGATCGCTCCGAACAAGGTGATCATGCGCTGGCTCGCCCACCGCGGCGGCGCGCTGGATTTCCGCGACTTCAAGCTGGCCAACCCCGGCAAACCCTTTCCTATCGCTGTCGCCCTTGGTGCCGATCCGGCCACCATCCTCGGCGCGGTGACGCCGGTACCCGATTCCCTCAGCGAATACCAGTTTGCCGGACTGCTGCGCGGATCCAAAACCGAAGTCGTGAAGGCACTGGGCTCCGACCTGCAAGTTCCGGCCAGCGCCGAGATCGTGCTGGAAGGCGTGATTCACCCCGACGAGATGGCACTGGAAGGGCCTTACGGCGACCATACCGGCTACTACAACGAGCAGGCCGAATTTCCGGTGTTCACCATCGAGCGCATCACCATGCGCAACAAACCGATCTACCACAGCACCTATACCGGCAAGCCACCGGACGAACCGGCCATCCTTGGCGTGGCATTGAACGAAGTGTTCGTACCGTTGCTACAGAAACAGTTCCCCGAAATCACCGACTTCTACCTGCCGCCGGAAGGCTGCTCCTACCGCCTCGCCGTGGTCAGCATCAAGAAGCAGTACGCCGGCCACGCCAAGCGTGTGATGTTCGGAATATGGTCGTTCCTGCGCCAGTTCATGTATACCAAGTTCATTATCGTCACCGACGACGACGTCAATATCCGCGACTGGAAGGAAGTGATCTGGGCGATGACCACCCGCATGGACCCGGCGCGCGACACGCTGCTGGTCGAAAATACGCCAATCGACTACCTCGACTTCGCCAGCCCGGTCAGCGGCCTCGGTTCGAAGATGGGCATGGACGCGACCAACAAATGGCCGGGTGAAACCATGCGAGAATGGGGCCGACCGATTGTCATGGACGAAGCAATCAAGAGCAGGGTTGACGAACTCTGGAGCAGCCTGGGCCTGTAGCCGCACACTGTTGACGCAGCGATGACAAAAGCCTACTCTTCGATTCGTTGTTAAACCACTTCAGGAGTAGGGCATGGGCTTATTCGATTCTTTCAAGAAGAATTCCTCCGCCGAACCGGCAGCGGCAACCGCAAATAATCCCGACACCCAGGAACTCGATTTCATGAGCGCCATCGAGGCCCATGTGCGCTGGAAAGTGCGCCTGGAAAACTACATCGAGGGAAAATGTGACGAGAAGCTCGACCCTGAAATTGTCTGCCAGGACAACCAGTGCGTTCTGGGAAAATGGATCTACGGGGCAGGCCAGAAATACAAGGATAACCCCCTGTTCGAAGAGATCCGGGTTGTCCACACCGACTTCCACAAAGGCGCTGCTCAGATCATTCGGATGTCCGATGCCGGCGAAAAAACGGCCGCCATGGACATGGTGCAGCGCGGCGACCATTACAAGAACTCGCAGCGTATCAAATCCAAGCTAGCCCGCCTTCACATAGAACTCAAGGGCGGCGAGGAATAAGCCGCACTGCACGCCCTTCATGGACAAACAACCAGGTCAACGAACCTGTCTTTACGATACAGCCGATCTCGACGCGGTCCTCACCGACATGGCGCGCCAGACTGCCGGCCTGCTCACCGGCCGGCAGCAGATCGCCATCGTCGGCCTGCTGCGCCGCGGCGCACCCCTGGCGGAAATGCTGCGCGACCGGCTGGCTCGCGATTACAGCCTCATCGGTCTGCCGCTGTATAAACTGCACGTCAAACGCTACGCCGACGATCTCACCCTGCTGCATCCCGAAACCGAGCTGACCGAAAGCGACGAACAGGCTACCCTGGATTTGACCAATACCACGGTGCTGGTAGTGGACGACGTGCTCTACCGCGGCCACTCGCTGCTCAAGGCCGTGGAATACCTGGCAGGTAAAAACCCGCTGGAGATACGCACCCTGGTACTGGTGGACCGCGGCGTCACGCGACTGCCGATCCGCGCGGACATCACCGGCATGCGACTGGATGTTGCGCCGCAGAACATCATCGAGTGCAACGTCCCACCCTACGAACCCGATTTCAGGATCGACCTGCTTCAGCCAGACAAAGCCTGAAAGCTTTACAGGCCCATCAAATCACATTACATTCTTGACCAATACAATCAAGGAAATTTAAAAAATATGAAATTTCATTCCATTCAATTCGGCACGCAGGAAATCGATCCGGAAAGCATCCTGACCTTTCCCAAAGGGATGCCGGGATTTGAAAACTGCACTCGCTACAAGCTGTTCCACGAAGACAAGGAACAGCCTGTGGTGCACTGGCTGCAATCCATCGACGATCCGAGCGTTGCCTTTTCGGTGGTCGATCCGGCGGTGTTTGGCCTGAACTACGAATTCGTCCTGTCCGATGAGGAAGAGCAACTGCTGAAGATGGAAAGCGTGGATGACATCGCTGTTTTTCTCATCGCCTACAAGCAACAACCGGATGCAGGCTCCAAAACCAATATCAACGCCAACATCAATGGCCCTATCGTGCTCAATACCCGCGCCCGTATCGGCATGCAGAAGGTGCTGGTCGGGCTGCAGGCCGACATCACCCTGAAGAGCAAAAAACCTGCCGCTTAATTTCGGCTGTACACCCACTCCAGCAACGCATCCTGGGCCGCCTGGCCTGTGGATGCATCGGGGTGGTTAATGAAGAATACCACCACCACGCTACGCCCTTTGCGGTCGTGCACATAACCGGCAACCGCCTTCACTCCCCGCAACGAACCGGTTTTGATATGGGCATGCCCCGCCACGCCCTGATCGCGCAGCCGTTTTTTCATGGTACCGTCCACTGCCGCGATCGGCAGGGAAGACACGAACTCCGCCATCAGCGGGCCGCGACAGGCGGTTAGCAGCAGCGTGCCCAGATGCGCCGGGCTGATGTGCTCGGTGCGCGAAAGTCCGGAACCGTTCTCGATCTCCATCTCAGGGAACGCCATCCCCTGCTCCGCCAGCCATTTATCGACAACCTGCCCTGCAACACGCGTCGAACCTTCGCCGCCGACCTCTCGTCCGATAGTCAACAACAACTGGCGCGCCATCACGTTATTGCTGAACTTGTTGATATCGCGCACCACCTCTGCCAGCGCCCTGGATTCGCGATTTGCCAGCAGCCGCATGTCAGGCGTCACGACGCCCTCACGCACGCCGCCGACTAGTGTGCCACCCAGTTCCTGCCACAATTGCCGGAACTGCGCATCGACATGACCAGTATTATGGAACAGGCTTAAATACAGTGACTTATCGCCACAGGCACGCGGATAGCTACCGCTGACCACGACCGTGGCCGCATCGTTTCCGTACCGAATTCCTTCCGTCAACACTCCCTCGCGCCAGTCGTTACACGGACCATCAAACGGCTGCAAGCGATTCACGACTCGCAGCCGCGCTGGCGCAGGGTCAGCGATGATGCGCACACCGCCGTCCGCTTCCGGAACGAGACGGAGGCGGACGGTTTTAAAGTTCACCAGCAGCGCCTCGGGCATCACGTTGTAAGAGCGGAAAGGCTCATTATCGAAGGAGCCCGGATCGCCAGCTATCGTCTGAAAATAACTGTTGTCCAGCACCAGATCACCGCGAATTTCCCGGATGCCCAGCCCGCGCACGTCGCGCAACAGGCTCCAGAAACTTTCCAGCGTCAGCGCCGGGTCGCCATAGCCCTTAATGACCAGGTCGCCCGTCAGGACATCCCCGGCCACCGTCCCACTCGTCAGCACCTCGGTTTTCCAGGTATAAGCCGGACCGAGCAACTCCAGACCGGCATAAGTGGTCACCAGTTTCATGGTCGATGCCGGGCTCATCGACCTGCTGGCCTGGTGAGCGATCAGCGGCTCTCTGGCCGCCACATCCTGGACGAACACACCCACGCTGGCAGAGGGAATGCCGACTTCACGCAACGCCTTGGCGACAGAGGTGGGCAGTGGCGCAGCCTGCACCGACACCGTCCACATCAACACCAGCAACAGCCATATCCTGTTCATAATCCCTCGATAATCTCCAGCGTGCCCGCCACCAGCATCCTGATTTCCTCCTCGTTGATCACATAGGCCGGCATGAAATAAACCGTACTGCCAATAGGGCGCAGCAGCAGGCTGCGCTTCAGCCCTTCCTCGAAGAATGCACGGGCGAAGCCAGGCGCCACATCCGCCACCTCGAACGCCCAGATCATGCCGCTATGGCGAAAATTCCTGATGCGCGAATGCGTCTTGAGCGGCACGGCGATAGTGTTAAAACTCGCAGCCTTGACGCGGTTGGCCGCGATCACATCGTCCTGCTCAAAAATATCCAGCACCGCCAGCGCTGCGCGACAAGCCAGCGCGTTGCCGGTGTAGGAATGGGAATGGAGAAAGCCGCGCGCCGTGTCATCATGGTAAAACGCCTGGTAAACGACATCGGTGGTCAGCACCGCCGACAAGGGCAAGTAGCCGCCAGTGATGCCTTTCGACAGGCACAGGAAATCCGGCCTGATCCCGGCCTGCTGATGAGCGAACATCGTCCCCGTGCGCCCGAAACCCACGGCGATTTCATCCGCGATCAGGTGTACCTCGAATTCGTCGCAAATCGATCGAGCCTGGCGCAGGTACTCGGCATCGTACATCCCCATCCCCGCCGCGCCCTGCACCAGTGGCTCGAGAATCAAGGCTGCGGTTTCCTGATGATGACATTCCAGATGCGCGCGCAAGGCCGCTGCACAGCGCAGCGCGTAATCCCGCGCCGACTCTCCTGATTCGGCATTGCGCCAGTCGGGCGTCGGCACCTGTGCACTTTCCCGCAGCAAGGGCGCATAAACATCCTTGAACAGCGGCACATCGGTGACCGACAGCGCGCCCACGGTTTCGCCGTGATAACCGTTTTTCAAACTGACGAAGCGATTCTTTGCCGGGCGACCCGAGTTGCGCCAATAGTGGAAACTCATCTTCAGCGCAATCTCGGTGGCGGAAGCACCATCCGAACCGTAAAAGCAATGCCCCAGGCCGGACAGGTGCGACAATCGTTCCGACAGCTCGACCACTGGCTGGTGCGTAAAGCCGGCCAGCATCACATGCTCCAGCTGGTCCAGCTGATCCTTGAGCGCGGCATTGATGCGCGGGTTGCAGTGACCGAACAGGTTGACCCACCACGAGCTCACCGCATCGAGATAGCGATTGCCGTCGAAATCATGCAGCCACACCCCCTCGCCGCGGGCAATCGGCACTAGCGGCAAGGTCTCGTGCTGCTTCATCTGGGTGCAGGGGTGCCAGACGGCGGCCAGACTGCGATGGAGAAATTCCTGGTTAGACATTGAGCGCGGGAGGCCCCGGAAGATGGATGCGATAGTGCACATTATCTCACAGCAGAATCCCCCTTGGGATGATGCCCCGAAGCTATGGATTTACTTATATAATTACCCCATGCTCTACTGGGAAAAACACGACCACGACAAAAATCAGCACAGCTGGTATGCCGTCACTTTCGGCCACGACCTGCTCGGCGACTTGGTGCTCAACCGTAGTTGGGGCAGCCTCGGCCTGCGTAGCCGGCAGCACCGCAAACAGCCAGTCTGCTCGGTGGACGAGCTACGCACCTGGCTGCAGATCATCGGCACGGAGCGCGAAGCACACGGCTATACCGTGGTCGCCGTCGGCTGATTAGCGTCCCACCCTGCGGGCGTTGCGGATCACTGACCTGCTTCCATTAAACCATGCCATTTGAATCCAGTTAAAGGCGGTTTCCAAAAGGGGGAATGGGCCTTATATACGTGGCTTAGAGTGTATTTTTACGATGGCAGCTATTCCGTCGCAGCTTTTGCAATCGCGGCCTGTAATCCATCCAGCTTCTTTGCCAACTCGTCCAGGCCTTTGATGTTATGTCGGGCAACGATCGACGTCATGGTGTTGTAGCTCATGAACACCGTTCCCGTGGCATCTTCCCATACCAGGGCTTTGAGCGGGAAATCGATGGCCGACTCGGGCGATGCCACCATGAAAGGGGCACCCCCTTTGGGGTTGCCAAAAATGGTTACCGTGGCGGGCCGCATCTTCAGCCCAGCTTTTTGCGCGCCTTCGGAGTGATCAATTTTAGCAAACACCGTCAAGCCTTTCTCTTTCAGCATCGTTTCCAGGCGAGCCTGCGTATCTTGGAACCCGTGCTTGCTTGCCTGGGTTTTCATCGTTTCATCCGCACTTACTGGAAAAGAAATCGCCAACATGCTCAGTACGATCCACATATATTTCATTGCTCATCCTCCTTATGATTGATTTGTGACCCGCCAAAAATACCCGCATGTTGCCCGGAAATCATCCAGTGGTAACAGCGAGCCCAGCCTATCCGCTATGAAGCATACATACTGTGTCTCACTTATTAAGCATCCAATAGCATTGTCGATATTCTCGTTGGGATTCGATCCGTCACAACCATAAAAAAACTCGAACATTTA
Organism: Gammaproteobacteria bacterium; assembly: GCA_018823025.1. Lineage (GTDB taxonomy): Bacteria > Pseudomonadota > Gammaproteobacteria > Burkholderiales > Sulfuricellaceae > Sulfuricella. The sequence continues at coordinate 16,705 of JAHJJI010000053.1, forward strand.
CGCTTGAATTATGGCCTAAAAACGGCCGTTAATGGTCCTCCAGCAGAGGGGTGGAGGCTTCGATATGCACGGTACGGGTCGGGAAGGCAATTTGAGCGCCGTGCCGTTCGATGACCTCGGCCACCTTCAGGAGCACATCCTGCTTCACCTCATGGAAGTGGACCCAGGCCGTGGTCTTGGTGAAAGTGTAGATAAAGAAGTCAAGAGAAGAAGGGCCAAAGGTGTTGAAGTTGACGATCAATGTCTGGGTTGCATCGATCTCCGCGTGGTTCTGCAGCATGACCTTAACGTCTGCCACGATCGCACCCATCACGCCGATGTCTTCATAGCGGATGCCAACGGTCTCTTTGATACGGCGATGGGTCATTCGCGAGGGATTTTCCACCACGATGGTGGTGAACAAGGCATTCGGCACGTAGATAGGATTCTTGTTGAAGGCCCTGACCCGCGTGTGTCGCCAACTGATGTATTCCACCGTGCCCTCGATTTTCTTATCCGGCGACCGTATCCAATCGCCCACACTGAACGGCCGGTCCAGATAGACGGTGAGTCCCCCGAAGAAGTTGGCCAGCAAATCCTTTGCGGCGAAACCAATGGCGATGCCTCCGATGCCCCCGGCAGCCAATACTCCCGAGATGCTGAAGTCGAGGGTTTGCATCGCCATAAGGGTGGCGATGATGATCACCGTGAGGCGGGCCAACTTTGACAGTGCGTCGATAGTGGTGAGGTCGACTTCCTCGCCTTTTTCCTCGCGCATCACGACTATGCTGCAGGAGACGTTGTGAATGAGGCGGATCAAAAACCAGGCCAGGCAAACCACCACGCCGACATTGCGGATGGGTGGCACCGCATCGAAGATAGCAGCGCCGGTCTCCTTGCCCACGATACCGGCCGCGAAGGCGATGCCAACCAGCCAGATGATTATGGGTAGCGGCCTTTTTGCCGCTTGGATGAGGCCATCATCCCAATGACTGGTAGTCAGGCTGACCATCCTCTCCGCACGGCGGAGCAGGAATTGGGCGACGGCGCTAGCCAGCACGGTAGCCAGGACTACCAGGAAGACTTGAAGAAGCCACGGCTCTGCCAGAAAGGAGAGCCCCAGTTTGTCTGACAATACTTTCATATCCATGGGGGAGCGAGTCATCCTGTGGGAGAGTGGACTTCCATTTTAGCAGACCACGTCATCGACTCGATATCACCACTACAAACGGCAACCTGCCCCTCACCTTTTAAAATGCCTCGCCTGAGTGGCCTGAGTTTACAGGTTAGGCAGTTTTGGCGAGCATCCGGGCTGGGCCTGAAACTCCAGATTATCTATGCCATTAATGGCAATCCTTGATTCCCAAGGGGAAACTGTAAAACTGATAGTCCGCTTCCCGTCCTTGGCCCCAAAGCTATATGAGCTTGACCGTTCCATGCCGTAACGACTGGCAATCTTTTGCTGAAGTTCCTTGACGCCATCCGCCGAAAGAAACGGATCGAATTTCACAGTGATGCTGCTGATGCGAAAATATTTTTCGGGCTGGGCATTCAGATTGCCAGGGTCGGCAAGCAAGTAGATGACCCCTTGCGTGCCATTCCTGAATTTTACATCCCGCAAATACACCGAGGCATCCGAGCTGTTGCAAATGGGAGTTTTCTTGTATCGGGCTGCTTTCCTTAATGCCTCGCCTATTTTCAACTCCGGATGGTCTGCGTCGGCTTCGCCAAGACAAACATCTCCCAGACAATATTTTTTCGACAAGCCAAACCCAAGCGGTTCACCTGCCAGAACGACGGTTGTCCAGCTAAGGACAAAAGCAATAACGATATATTTAAGTGATTTCATGTTTTATGAATTTGTCGATAAATTTTAATTTCCACAAACAAATTCAACCTCTCTTAATAGACTTTCTTTTGGAATAACGCACCAGCTCAGGTTTGGATGCCTGAAAATCCGAGTACTCCAGAATGCCATGTAAAGCTCTCTCTTTCAATTCGAAGACAATTCCTGGTTTTTTAATCTCGTGTTATTGGCCAGGTGAAAGGAGCCAGGCACGAATTAATGGTGCCTTATATTGCTGAATGGCGCCCATTTTTAATAACCTGTTGGACGTTCCATTCATCTTCCCCTTGAAATTAACGCGCCCAGCCCCTATTATTAGCACTCATCGGACATGAGTGCTAACAGCGACATTCCGAAAGTTTTTTTACCGGCAAACAGCGCAGGCGGTTTGCCGGATTTTATTTCGTTAACCTAGACCTGACAGGAGATTGAAACAATGAAAATTCGTCCGTTGCACGACCGCGTTATTGTCAAGCGGCTGGAAGCCGAAGAAAAAACCGCTTCCGGTATCGTCATCCCCGGCTCTGCCGCAGAAAAACCTGACCAGGGCGAAATCGTTGCCGTGGGCAAGGGCAAGATTCTGGAAAACGGTGAAGTGCGCGCGCTGGATGTCAAAGTCGGCGACAAAGTGCTGTTCGGCAAGTACTCCGGCCAGGCCGTCAAGGTAGATGGCGATGAACTGCTGGTGATGCGCGAAGAAGACATCATGGGCGTAGTCGAAGGTAAATAATCATGTAGGTTGGGTTAGCACGAAGCGCATAACCCAACATCATCTAAGCATTCAGGAGATCTAAAATATGTCCGCAAAAGACGTAAGATTCGGTGACGACGTTCGTCATCGCATGGTGGCCGGCATCAACGTTCTGGCCAACGCAGTTAAAGTCACCCTTGGCCCTAAAGGCCGCAACGTGGTTCTGGAGCGCTCTTTCGGCGCCCCTACCATCACCAAGGACGGCGTTTCTGTCGCCAAGGAAATCGAACTGAAAGACAAGTTCGAGAACATGGGCGCGCAGATGGTCAAGGAAGTCGCTTCCAAGACCTCCGACGTAGCCGGTGACGGCACCACCACCGCAACCGTGCTGGCCCAGGCGATTGTGCGCGAAGGCATGAAATACGTTTCCGCCGGCATGAACCCGATGGATCTGAAGCGCGGTATCGACAAAGCGGTTGAAGCCTGCATCATCGAATTGAAGAAAAACTCCAAGCCCTGCACCACCAATAAGGAAATCGCTCAGGTGGGTTCCATTTCCGCTAACTCCGACAGCTCCATCGGCGACATCATCGCCGAAGCCATGGACAAGGTCGGCAAGGAAGGCGTGATCACCGTAGAAGATGGCACCAGCCTGCAGAACGAGCTGGAAGTGGTTGAAGGCATGCAGTTCGACCGCGGCTACCTGTCCCCTTACTTCATCAACAATCCAGATCGCCAGATCTCCCTGCTGGAAAATCCTTTCGTGCTGCTGCACGACAAGAAAATCTCCAACATCCGCGATCTGCTGCCGGTACTGGAGCAAGTCGCCAAGGCTGGCCGCCCGCTGCTGATTATCGCTGAAGATATCGATGGCGAAGCGCTGGCTACGCTGGTAGTGAACAACATCCGTGGCATCCTGAAGACCTGCGCCGTTAAGGCACCTGGCTTCGGCGACCGTCGCAAGGCCATGCTGGAAGACATCGCCATCCTCACCGGCGGCACCGTGATCGCTGAAGAAGTGGGCCTGTCTCTGGAAAAATGCACCTTGGCCGAACTGGGCCAAGCCAAGCGCATCGAAGTCGGCAAAGATGAAACCATCGTCATCGATGGCAACGGCGATGCCGCCAACATCGAAGGTCGCGTCAAGCAGGTTCGCAAGCAGATCGAAGAAACCACCAGCGACTACGACCGTGAAAAGCTGCAAGAACGCGTCGCCAAGCTGGCAGGCGGTGTGGCCGTGATCAAGGTCGGGGCTGCTACTGAAGTCGAAATGAAAGAGAAAAAAGCCCGCGTAGAAGATGCTCTGCACGCTACCCGCGCAGCCGTGGAAGAAGGCATCGTCGCCGGCGGCGGCGTAGCTCTGCTGCGCACCCGCGCTGCCATCAGCAAAATCAAGGGTGACAACGCCGATCAGGATGCTGGCATCAAGATCGTGCTACGTGCCCTGGAAGAGCCGCTGCGTCAGATCGTCGCCAACGCTGGCGTCGAGCCGTCGGTGGTGGTGAACAAGGTTGCTGAAGGCAAGGGAAACTACGGTTTCAACGCAGCCAACGACACCTATGGCGACATGGTGGAAATGGGCGTGCTGGATCCTACCAAAGTGACCCGTTACGCGTTGCAGAACGCTGCTTCCGTAGCTGGCCTGATGCTCACTACCGAGTGTATGGTAGCCGAGATGCCGAAGGAAGATTCGGCTGGCGGCGGCATGGGTGGCGACATGGGCGGTATGGGTGGCATGGGCGGAATGATGTAATTCAGCTTCGGCTTCCCTGCGTCAGCAAGGAACGGCTCGCCGCACTGTCCGCAGTGCGGCGGGTGATTACGAAAAAACCCCGCAAATTTGCGGGGTTTTTTTATTCGGCGGCTATCCAATGATCGGATGATTTTATCCAAGATAATCCGCAAATAATACGAGTAAATTTTCGACTTCCGGCCTTGCGGTAGCTTTATTTCTTGCCTGAATTACCCTGCTTTAGCTATCGCCCCAAGTTGTGCCATCTGCGGCCAGATGAACCACATTGAATGACCGGCAGGAACATGGAGAACAGCAGTCATTTAGTGGCATGATGGATGGGTTACCCATATAGTGCGAAAGCTTTGCGTTTAACATTGCCCAGTACCCATGAGTCCAACCAACTGTATTAGCAAGCTTAAATTTCTTGTTCGGCGGGCCATCAAAAAAATACATAGCATGGTTCAGCCCGGTTCGCATCTCAACAATCATCCTCCCTCTGCATAAAACACGCGCATCTCCCAGGGCGCCAGGCGAATCCGGCTGTGTCCGGCCAGCGGACCATGCACGCTCAGCGGGGTGATTTCACGGATATGCTCAAGAGCAGATGCCATCGCCTCGGCCATTTCCTGAATGGAAAAGTCGTGGCTATGCTCGGGGTCGCTGTTGATCAGTGCCGCCACCCGTCCGCCCGATCCGGAACCGTGCCGCAGCAGCCCCACCAATGGCGCATGAGGCGCAGTAAAGCGCACCTGCAATCCTTCTTCATTCAATAGCGGCGTGCTGGCCTTCATCTCGTTGGTGGCGCGCACAAAATCAGTAAGATCGAACAGCGGCTTTTCCCAGTTGTCGGGGCGCGTCTTCACCACATCGAGCTTGTGCCGGAAACCGAATTCGAAGCCCACCGGCATCATCACACCGCCCGAAAAGAATGCGGCGAACAGATAGCGCAGCCGGGACACCCGCTCATCGCCCCCCGATTCTGCCGCCAGCCGCTCGGTATCATGGCTTTCCGGAAACGCCACCGATGGCGCGATATGACGGTAGGCCTCGTACTGCTCCAGCAGCCAATCCTCTTGAAAGTCCCACCATTTGGCGCTGTTGAACAGGTAATCAAAACCGGCATCGTGCAACTGCGCCACCTCCTCCGGCTGGCAGCCCAGCGTTTCCGCAAAGAAATGGGTGTCGGGATAGGCCTCCCGTGCCGCCGCGATGATTTCCGCCCAAATATCCCCGGGTACTTTGTAGGCGGCATCGCAGCGAAAACCATGGAAACCCAGCTCGACATAATGCCGTACCAGCGCCTTCCAGTAGGCCATCAGTCCTTCCAGATCGGCGGGATGTTCGTAATCGATCTCCGCCAGATCCCCCCATACGGTGCGCTTGGCAACGTCATCCGGATGATCAGGATCGACAGCGAAAGGCGAGCGTACCGAACCATCGGCTTCACGCGCGAACCATTCCGGGTGCTGCGCCACCAGCTCCGAATCCCTGCCAGTATGATTGATTACCAAGTCCATCATGACGTTGATGCCGTGGTCTTCGGCCTGCCGCACAAACGCCGCCAGCAGCGCATCGGGCGTTTTGCGGCTACCCCCCTGAAAGACCGGATGCAGGCGGTAATAATCCTTCACCGCGTAAAGGCTGCCCGAAAACCCGGGATAATGAAAAGGATTCAGGAACAGCCAGTTGAATCCCATTTCCGCAATTCGCGGCAGATGCGCCTCCCAATCGCGGATCGAACCGGCCAACAGCGGAAACAGATTGTAGATACGCGGGCCCTGTACCATCATTACCTCGATTTTGTTTGTCATTCTTCAGATACGCTCTTCAAACATGCGCGAGTGCTCTCGGGCGGGCTTTTCTCAAAAAGGCAAGATCTTGTTTAGCCTACTTAAACATATTAAGCATAGATCAAATTTCCAGAATGTTTCCTAGTAACGGTGTTTTTACAAACTGCCTCCCAGTTTCTGGGGCCGGTGCGCTGGCGGGCCAGGGTTCCCTCGGCGACGACGATTCGACACCGACAGGTAAGTCAGAATGACCTGAATCCCCTTCAACCCTCGTGGATCCGTGCTAGACAGTTTATCTCATGGCAACCGATCTACCGGTCCGGGATGCTGGCTCCATCCGGCACGTCATGTCCGGCGTCAGCACTTCGAACGAAGACACATAGCAGACGTTGTTCCCTTAAGGCCCTTCTGCCCATTTTGGCCAAACTACTGCCTGATGCCCCGCCAATCTGAAGGTCTCCTTCGGTAGGAGTTACCTGTCATTCAAACCGGAGCATTTTTTTTGGTTGCTATGACCGCAGATGGCACACTGCCACCAGATAGTTTTGGCATTACGCTGCCCTACAGCGGATGGTTACGAATACCTCATCCGACAAGGCCAGTGTTTAAGATCACAATTTACGATCTTGAAAATTCTACACACAAAAAGCCTCGCATCCCTCCGAGGCTTTCATTTTTGTGTGCTTGCGTCTCAATGGTGCAGTGCTTTATCCAGCGAATGGAGAAACTTCTCGGCGTCGTGTTGTGTGACGTGATATTTCACGGTTGGGCCGGTCATCAATTTGGCACAGGAGTCCACCAGTTCCATGGCGATAGGATATTTGCCGATGGCGAGGGCTTCTTTATAGTGCGGTGAGTCTATTGCCTGCGTCTTCCAATGTTAAGGGTTGTCCGACACCTGCCCGGTGGGCTCTTCCGTGCCCAGACAGATGTGCGGCTGAGGGCAGGCATCTGACAACCCTTAACAGGAGTGCGCATTGGCAGTTTTAGAAGGCGGGCGCTCGCACTGTCTTCAACACAGTGCCACCAAGGGGTATCTGAGGGACGGCTCAGGCCGATGGAGTGCCGTGAACCATTATCTCCAGAGTCTCTTGGCAGGCAGTTAGCTGACGTTCCGCTGAATGGACTTGAAAGTACATGGCCGGCAGTTCATTGACACCACTGCTTCCCAATCAGGTAGCGCCAACCGTAGACAACCACTCACATTCTAATGCCCACCGATCATTGGACCAAGCAATCAGCGAATTACGTATGCCTCATTTCGAGTTGCTCGTTTCCAACAAAATACTATCTGAAGCCATTTATTGAAGCTTGATGGCAGGAGGTTCTTTTTCGTGCTCGATAGTGACGAAATTCTGCTGTTGCGTTGCTTCCGACAGTTTCGCTTTCTGATCGTTGCAGGTGCGTTCAAGCTCTTCGATACGCCGCTTCTGGCGCCCCAACTGCCACTGCAGACGAACCGTGGCTGGCGTCGTAACCAGGGCAACGATGATCGCCCCCAATGCCAGCGCCGACAACAGAA
>JAHJJI010000054.1 GCA_018823025.1 Gammaproteobacteria bacterium
ATTCAGCCAATCTGTTGCATCCACCGGTTGAATCCAAGGCTCCATTGCGGTCATTCACAAAATATCTGTGCCGTTTTGTGTTTTGTTTTTTTGCGGGGTATGCTGGTTATCGTCTCGGTCATGTGGCCGGTTACTTAATCATTATGGATTGGAATATGGCCACCTTTCATTTCCCACCAACTGAGCCAACCTATACACCAAACACTACCATAGCATTTGAGGCTGTGGTTGATGGTGTCATGGCTTCGTTTGAAATATCCGAGGAGGCTCTGATGGATCACTTCGGTGCCACCTCACGCAGTGCCGCCGAACTGGTCAGGTCGTTCAAGGCGAATCGTCCTGCTATCGAGGCTATTGCGAAAATAAAGCTCCCGGAAAGGTTAAGTGCAGGCCGCCCATTGCTTGTGTTTGCCGATTTTTGATCGAATCAAAGTTCCTGCAACGGGACGGCGTGACCATTTGATATCAGGAGTTTCGATGATCGCCCAATTCGGCCATAATTCTCAACATGTCAAAAATCGGTCGCAATGAAAAATGCCCGTGCGGTAGTGGAAAGAAGTACAAGCGCTGTCACGGCTCCATTGTACATCTGGAACAACTTCATCCTGCGATAGCCCAAATGCAACGGCGTGCTGAAGCAGCCCATGTTCAGCGGCAACGCCAACAGGGTCTGGGCAAGCCCATCATCTCAGCGGAAACTAGTAGCGGGCATCGTCTTGTCGCCGTCAAGAATCGTCTGTTGCACTCAAAAGGCTGGAAGACCTTTCACGACTTCTTGAGCGACTACATCAAGATGGCACTAGATCCAGAGTGGGGGAACGCCGAACTTGCCAAGCCGCCGGAGGAACGCCATCCGATTTTAAACTGGTATCAAAAGCTATGCGCCCACCAAAAAACATTCATCACCAAGCAGGGAACAGTAGCCTCCGCTCCGATGACAGGTGCGGTCGCTGCGTACATGCACCTAGCCTATGATCTGTACGCCTTGGATCACAATGCCGAGCTGCAGAAAAAGTTGGTGGCCCGTTTGCGCAATCTCGACAACTTTGAGGGGGCTCGATATGAAGTGTTTGTTGCCGCGATGTTGATTAGGGCAGGGTTCGAGATTGAATTCGAGAATGAGGATGATCGTAGTACATCACATTGCGAATTCACCGCCACTTTCACCAAAACCGGCCGAAAGTTCTCTGTCGAAGCAAAACATCGTGCTGGCGCTAGGCTACGGATGGGGCGCCTACTCACAGGAGCGTTAGCCAAACATGCAGCTCACCTGCGGATCGTGTTCATTGATATCAACCTACCCGACGATGGTAGCGAGCCTGAAGGGGCCGCCAACATGAACTCCGCCATTCGAAAGCTGCGAGCCTTCGAAGGCAAGTTCATCAATGGACAACCGTTGCCGTCGGCTTATCTGATTGTTACCAATACACCTTGGGAACATCATCTGGATTCATCTTCCTTTCGCTGTGGTTTAGATATCGACGGTTTTCAAATTCCCGATTTTAAGGCCAACGTCACAACGACATTACGGGCTGCAATCGAGGCTAGAGATCACCATATAGAGATGCATGAGCTGATACAGTCCATAAAGGATCACAGCGATATTCCTTCAACCTTTGATGGCGAGATTCCCGAATTTGCGTTTGATGAAGACGTGCCCCGATTACTGATTGGGCAGAATTACCTTGTCCAGGACGAAGACGGTAATGAGCGACCAGGGAGGCTAACAACTGCAACGGTAATGGAAGCAGAGAAAAAAGCGTTCTGTGGACTTACGCTCGACAATGGCAAAGGGATTGTCTGCACTTGGCCCCTTTCCGATTTGGAGATGGTAGCGTGGCGTAGGCATCCAGATACATTCTTTGGAGAGGTGGGGCAGCGTACGACCAAAGCAGATACTCCGTTGGAACTGTACGACTTTTTCCTCAAAAGCTATCGCGACACGCCCAAAGAGCGTTTACTTGAATTTATGGCAGGTGCACCTGACTTTACCGAACTCGCCAAACTTGATCAGGCCAAATTGGCCAGTATCTATGCCGAGCGGTGCGTCTATAGTGTCCCCGCATTGAAACAATGAGCGCTTCAACAGTAGATGCCTTGATTAGTTGTCATACATTCAAAGTTGGGTGTCCGCTACTTAGAGCCCTGAATGTCCCATAAGGGTCGCGAAGGGAAGTTGATCTTTCCATGTGGCAGACGTTGATCAGAGGGGAAGCTTGAAGTGCTTCGGGTAGGGTGCGCTACGAGTGGCAGTCGCCTTTCGCAACACCTTCATCCAAGCAGCGCAACGCTCTTTACCTGCGCAAAAACGTTTGTTCCCGGCTGAAGTTTTAGCACGGCGCAGGATTTTCGGGTGACCCGCGCCAGCAGCGGGATGCCTCCCGTATCGAGTTTAACCATGACCTGAGACGGGTTCTCGTCAGCAATTTCCACTACTTGGGCCGGCAGGATGTTGAGGATGCTGGAATCGTCGTGACGTCCCAGCGCGAGGCTCACATCGCGGGCATGGATGCGCAGGCGCATGGGGTGCCCCGGTGCATGGGGTTGCCGGGCGACGTTGATGCTGCCGCCGCTGTAATCCAGCCGGGTGAGGTGGAAATCGTCGTCATGCCCCCCGATCACGGTATCCAGCACCACGCCCGCTTCGTCGCCGTGGGCCAGGGGTAGATCCAGGCGCGCCAGTATGGCATGAAGCTGCCCATGGGCCACGGTTTTCCCCCTATCCATCAGCACCATGTGGTCGGCCAGCCGCGCTACTTCGTCCGGGGAATGGCTGACATAGATGACCGGGATCGATAGCTCGTCGTGGAGGCGTTCCAGGTAGGGAAGGATGTCCTTCTTGCTGGCCAGGTCCAGCGCAGCCAAGGGCTCATCCATCAGGAGCAGGCGCGGGCTGGACAGCAGTGCACGGGCGATCGCCACGCGTTGCCGTTCTCCGCCGGATAAATGCGCCGGGTTGTGGTCGAGAAGCTGCCCGATGCCGACCAGTTCGACAGCTTGTTCAAAACTCACCCGTCGTTCCGCCGCCGGGATGCGCTTCCAGCCATATTCCAGGTTGCGGCGCACGTTCAGGTGGGGAAACAGGCTGGCTTCCTGAAACACATACCCCAGAGGGCGGCGGTGGGTGGGCAGGAAGAAACCGTTGTTTTCATCCTGCCAGATCTCGCCGTTCACGGCGAGATAGCCGTCCGGTGCTCTTTCCAGGCCGGCGAGGCAGCGCAGCACCGTGGTTTTTCCCGATCCAGAGTTGCCGAACAGCGCGGTTACGCCCTTTCCCGGTGCATCGAACGAAGCGTTCAGCCGGAAATCACCGAGGACCAGGCTGAACCGGGCAGACAGGCCGCTCATGGGCCCACTCTCTGCGTGCGCTGGCCGAAGCCATACAGCGCCAGCAATACCAGGAAAGAAAACAGCAGCATGCCGCCGGCTAGCCAGTGGGCCTGTGCATATTCCATTGCCTCGACATGGTCGTAGATGGCTACGGAAAGCACCCGGGTGGCCCCGGGAATATTGCCGCCTATCATCAGTACCACGCCGAACTCACCCACGGTGTGGGCGAATCCCAATATGGTGGCGGTAAGGAAGCCGGGCCTGGCAAGAGGGACGGCTATGCTGAAAAACCGGTCCCAGGGGCTGGCGCGCAAGGTGGATGCCACTTCCAGGGGGCGGCTGCCCAGCGCTTCGAAGGCATTCTGGATCGGCTGCACTACAAAGGGCAGGGAATACAGTACCGAGCCTACCACCAGCCCGGCGAAAGTGAAGGGCAGGGTGCCCAAGCCAAGCGTTTGGGTTAACTGTCCCACCGGGCCTTGAGGTCCGAGGGTCATCAGCAGATAGAAGCCCAGCACCGTCGGTGGCAGCACCAGCGGCATGGCGACGACGGCTCCAACGGGTATCTTCAGCCAGGATGAGGTGCGTGCCAGCCACCAGGCGAGCGGTGTGCCCATCAGGAGCAAAAGCAGGGTGGTGGTGGTCGCCAGGCGCAGGGTCAGCCAGACCGGGGCAAAATCAAAGGCGTTCAAGGCGGGTTCCATATCATGGTAGATCATAGCCGTAACGTTTGATGATCGTGGTGGCCTTGTCCGATTTCAGGAATTTGAGCAGTTGCTCTGCTGCGGTCTTGCCCTTGCCTCTGGCGAGCAGGATCGCATCCTGGCGGATCGGGGTGTACATTGCTTGCGGTACAAGCCAGTACGAGCCCTGGTATTCTGCGCTGTCCTGCCTGATCTGGGAAAGCGCAACAAAACCGAGCTCGGCGTTGCCACTGGAAACGAACTGGTGGGTCTGGGCAATGTTTTCGCCGAATACCAGCCGGGGCTGCAGCGATTGCCATACGCCCTGCTTTTCCAGAACCTCCTGCGCCGCACGCCCGTAGGGCGCCAGCTTGGGACTGGCGATGGCGAGGTGCCTGAATTTTCCATGCTTCACGATATTGCCCTGGGGGTCGACGTAGTCGGATTTTGGACTCCACAGTGCCAGTCTGCCGAAGGCGTAAGGGAAGCGGGAGCCGGCTACGCCCAGTCCTTCCTTTTCGAGCTTTGCCGGGGTTTCTTCGTCAGCGGACAGGAATATTTCGAAGGGTGCGCCGTTCTTGATCTGAGCATAGAGTTTGCCCGTTCCCCCAGAGGAAACAAGCGCTTTGTTGCCGGTATCCCGAGCAAATTCGGCCGCTATTTTTGCCATCGGGGCGGCGAAATTGGAGGCTACTGCGACATGGACTTCGTCTGCTGTTGCCAGGTTCGTCAGCAAGCTTAAAAAAACAGCGGGGGTCCAGTTCAAATAGTTCATTCTTCACTTGGAGCCGATAGAGTTGCCGAAAACTGGAGAGGCCTGAGTTCGACTCAGGGGCTCACTCACCCCTCGTTGCATCGGCCCAGTTGTTGGGGGTTTCGTAAATTCGCACCCGTTCGAGGCGCAGATTGTTGCCATAGGTGTCGCGGTAGGCTAAATCCAGAATCTGGAACGCCTTGGAGGCAAGATTTTCCGCAGTGGGCACGCAGTCGAGCACAACGGTCTTGTGTCCTTCAATGCTCTTCAGGAAGTCGATAACGACGGTGTCGCCTGCATACACCAGGAAGGCGTGATCCCAAGGTTCCACTACATGCTTCTGGGCGATGGCCTTGACGTCGGAAAAGTCCATGACCATGCCTTCTTCCGACGAGCTAGGCGTATTGATGATGTTGCCGGACAGGCTGATTTCGATGGCGTAGCGATGGCCGTGCATATGGCGGCACTGACTTTTATGGTGCGGGATGCGATGGCCGGCATCAAATTCGAGTCTGCGCGTGATCAACATATTTGGAGGGCCAGGGTGGTGGTCAATTCCCGGTGGATTATATCATCCTAGAAACCTCAGTTGACCGCTCGACTGGATATTTAACACTGTGATTTCAATAAACTTGTTCATGATATGCCGCTTCACCCGGTTAGTGAGTCCGCTACGGGGTGGAGTGTACGGTTTTGGGGGCACATGGCAGCGTTACAACTCCTTGGAATGGAACGACCATTCCGCGTCGCTGTGCCTTGCCCTGCACCCCCAAAACCATACACTCCACCCCGCCCAACTAAGGTTTCTAGGATCATTGCGCCGAATTTGTTGGCGCCTTGGCAAGTGAAGCTTTAAAATTGATCACATGTCCAAGGTGCTGAATATTTACGACCATGACCGCGAGAGCGCGGGGATGACTTATGTCTATCCGGTGATCTCGCGCCGTGCCGGTGGCGTATCAGTGGGGATCAACCTCAACACCAACAGTGCCTGCAATTGGCGCTGTATTTATTGTCAGGTGCCCGACCTCAAGCGTGGTGGCGCACCTGAGGTTGATTTGATAAAGCTGGCAGGAGAATTGCGCAGTTTTTTGCGGGAATTGCTCCAGGGTGATTTCATGCAACGACGGGTGCCAGCCGAGGCGCAGCGGCTTAACGATATCGCTTTGTCAGGTAATGGCGAACCGACCAGTGCCAGGGAGTTCGTTCAGGTTGTCGATTTGATCGGTGAGATCATGGCGGAATTTGACCTGATCGGAAAGATCAAGCTGGTATTGATTACCAACGGCAGCCTGATTCAGCGCGCCAAGGTACAGGAAGGCTTGCGAAAAATGGCTGGTCTGGGCGGAGAGGTGTGGTTCAAACTGGACAGCGCCACGGCGAATGGGATGCGCAGGATTAACAGTACTCGCCAGACGGTAGAAAAAATGCAGGGTAATTTGCGGACGGCTGCGCAGTTATGCCCGACCTGGCTGCAAACCTGTGTTTTTGAACTGGACGGACAGCCCCCCGCATACGTTGAGCGGGAGGCTTATCTGAAATTCATCGGGAGGCTGCGGACAGAAGGAGTGCCGTTGCACGGTGTGTTGTTATACGGACTCGCGCGCACTTCGATGCAACCCGAAGCAGGGCGCTTGTCAGCATTGCCGCAAGAGTGGATGTTGAATTTCGCGGCTGAGATCGAGGAGCAGGGTGTTGCGGTAAAGCTGAGCTGCTAGGCTCTATCCGGGTCAAGCTTCTTTTTTCTTGGCACGAGCCGCTTTTTTCAGGCTTTTATACAAATCTGAATGCTCTTCCTTCATGAAGTTGATGATTTCGAAGTCTTCTTTTTTGACCTTGGTCAAGTCCAGCTGCTCCACATGGACGAGGCGCAACAACTCTCTGACCGGTTTCGGCATGTTGCGACCGCTTTCATAGCGGGAGCCACCGCTTTGAGTTACGCCGATTTGGGTCCAGAACTCCTGCTGGTTCAAACCAAGCTTCCGTCGGATTTCACGTGGGTTTATGATATTTTCAAATATTTTCATGATGTTATCGCCATTTATTAACAAAGTGACTAAATAAAATCCCTACTGCGTAATAGGGAAAACCCTAATTGTTCGCATAATGTTATCACGGTTATTTTAAAAACACACAACAATGATGACATTGGGTTTTATGTGGAGTTCCCTTATAGGGTTGAAATACTGATATTTATCAATTTATTTGGCGTGAATTTTCCCTGTGCTCGTCATCTTTCCTTAATTGAATTAGAATTATCAATTTTTTGCGGGTGTGCAATGGCACTAATTGTTCAGAAATATGGCGGCACGTCGGTCGGCAACCCCGAGCGAATCAAGAACGTTGCCCAGCGCGTAGCTAAATTCAAGATGCTTGGCCATCAGGTCGTGGTCGTGCTCTCCGCCATGAGCGGCGAGACTAACCGATTGATTGCCCTGGCCAAGGAGGTTCAGCCCAACCCGGATCTGCGTGAAATGGATGTGCTGGTTTCCACCGGCGAGCAGGTGACGATTGCACTGCTTTCCATGGCACTGATGGAACTGGGGCTGAAGGCGCGGAGCTACACCGGTTCCCAGGTCAAGATACTCACCGATAGCGCGCACTCCAAGGCGCGCATACTCGACATTGAAGAACACAACATGCGTGCCGACCTGGACGCAGGTTATGTGGTCGTGGTGGCGGGTTTCCAGGGCGTGGACGAAAAAGGCAACATCACCACCCTCGGTCGTGGCGGTTCGGATACCACCGGAGTGGCGCTGGCCGCGGCGCTGAAAGCCGACGAGTGCCAAATCTATACCGATGTGGACGGCGTTTACACGACTGACCCGCGCCTCGTTCCGGAAGCGCGCCGGCTAAAGACCATTACCTTTGAAGAGATGCTGGAGATGGCAAGCCTCGGCTCCAAAGTGTTGCAAATTCGCGCGGTAGAATTTGCCGGCAAGTACAAGGTCAAATTGCGCGTGCTTTCCAGCTTCGATGACGAGGGGGAAGGTACTCTGATCACCTTTGAGGAAAATGACAAAATGGAACAAGCGATTATTTCGGGTATCGCGTTTAACCGCGATGAGGCAAAAATCACCGTACTCGGCGTACCGGATCGTCCCGGCATTGCCTACCAGATCCTCGGGCCAGTCGGCGAGGCCAATATCGACGTAGACATGATCATCCAGAACGTCGGCGCGGACGGCTCCACCGATTTCACCTTCACCGTTCACCGCAACGAATACACAAAAGCGCTGGCAGTGCTGAAAGGCGTGCAATCCCACATCGGCGCCCGTGAGGTTTCCGGTGATGACCGCATCGCCAAGGTCTCCGTGATCGGCGTCGGCATGCGATCTCATGCGGGGATCGCTAGCAACATGTTCAGGACGCTGGCAGAAGAAGGGATCAACATTCAGATGATTTCCACCTCCGAAATCAAGATTTCGGTAGTGATCGACGAGAAATACATGGAGTTGGCTGTTCGCGTGTTGCACAAGGCGTTCGGCCTGGAGCAGGGAGCCTGAGCGGTTTGACCTTTTGCATCTAAGTCGGTATCCTTGCGCACTTCGGAGAGATGGCCGAGTGGTCGAAGGTACTCCCCTGCTAAGGGAGCGTAGGGTTTATAGCCTTACCGAGGGTTCGAATCCCTCTCTCTCCGCCATTGTTTGATGGC
>JAHJJI010000055.1 GCA_018823025.1 Gammaproteobacteria bacterium
AGCTCCACTTCAGACCGGTGGGGAAACCGGCGCCACCGCGACCGCGCAGGGCGCTGGTCTTGACTTCGGCGATGATGGCTTCGGCCGGCGTCTTCTCGGCGAGGATCTTCTTCAGCGCTTCGTAACCGCCATTGGCCGTGTAAGTCGCCAGCGAGGCGGGTTCGGCATGTTGCAGCGTCCAGAGACAGACCTGGGTATCGGGCGTGTTCAAACTCATTTCATGTCATCCAGGAGTTTGTCCACCGACTCCGGGGTCAGGTGATCGTGCATCTTGTGGTTGTTGTGCAGGCACAGGGGGCCGTGGCCGCAGGCGCCCATGCACTCGCCTTCCTTGAGGGTGTAGCGACCATCTTCCGTGGTCTCGCCGAAACCGATTCCCAACTTGCTTTGCATGTGCTCGGCTATCTTGTCGGCACCCTGGAGTTGGCAGGGCAGATTGGTGCACAAGGTGACCTTGTTGCGGCCGACCGGTGCCAGGTCGTACATGTTGTAGAAGGTGGCGACCTCGTAGGCGGCGATGGCCGGCATGGCGAGGTAGTGGGCGACGAACTCGATGGTGTCGCGCGACAGCCAACCCAATTCGGTCTGGGCGATGCGCAAGGCCGCCATCACCGCCGACTGCTTCTGCTCGGGCGGATATTTGCTCAATTCACGGTCGATCTGGGCGAGGGATTCAGCGGAAAGCATGTCTGTTACCTATCTATATCGCCAAACACGATGTCCAGGGTGCCGATGATGGACACCACATCGGCAATCATGTGGCCGCGCGACATTTCGTCGAGGCCGGCCAGATGCGAAAAGCCGGGTGCGCGCAGCTTCAAGCGGTAGGGCTTGTTGGCGCCGTCGGAAATCATGTAGACGCCGAACTCGCCCTTGGAATGCTCCACCGCCGCGTAGCACTCGCCTTCCGGCACGTGCATGCCTTCGGTGAACAGCTTGAAGTGGTGGATCAGCTCTTCCATATTCTGCTTCATGCCTTCCCGCGAGGGCGGCGCCACCTTGTGGTTGTCGGTGATCACCGGGCCGGGATTGACGCGCAGCCAGTCCACGCACTGCTTGATGATACGGTTGGACTGGCGCATTTCTTCCATGCGCACCAGGTAGCGGTCATAGCAGTCGCCGTTGACGCCGACCGGGATGTCGAAATCCATTCTGTCATAAACTTCATAAGGCTGCTTCTTGCGCAAGTCCCAGGCCAGGCCAGACCCACGCAGCATCGGACCAGTCAGTCCCAGCGCCAGAGCGCGCTCCGGCGTAATCACGCCGATACCGACGGTACGCTGCTTCCAGATGCGGTTGTCGGTGAGCAGGGTTTCGTACTCGTCGACGCAACCGGGGAAGCGATTGGTAAAATCCTCGATGAAATCCAGCATCGAGCCGTGGCGATTGGCGTTCATGACCTCCACCTGCTTCGCGTTGTGGACCTTCATCTTCGCGGTTTCATACAGCGGCATGCTATCGGGCAGGTCGCGGTACACCCCGCCCGGGCGGTAGTAGGCTGCGTGCAGGCGCGCGCCGGAGGCTGCCTCGTAGACGTCCATCAGGTCTTCGCGTTCGCGGAAGGTGTAGAGGAATATCGTCATCGCTCCAATGTCGAGACCGTGCGCACCCAACCACAGCAGGTGATTGAGGATGCGGGTGATCTCGTCGAACATGACGCGGATGTACTGGGCGCGGATCGGCACTTCGATGCCGAGCAGCTTTTCGGTCGCCAGCACGTAGGCGTGCTCGTTGCACATCATCGACACATAGTCGAGGCGATCCATGTAAGGCATCGCCTGGAGGAAAGTCTTGTGTTCAGCGAGCTTCTCGGTGGCGCGATGCAGCAAACCGATATGTGGATCGGCGCGCTTCACCACCTCGCCATCCAGCTCCAGCACCATGCGCAGCACGCCGTGCGCGGCCGGGTGCTGGGGGCCAAAATTCAGCGTGTAGTTTCGGATGTCAGCCATGCTGAACCTCCAAAACGGAACGCTTAATTTCAGTGCAGGCTAACGTGAGCATAGCGAACGTTAAGGCCGCAGGCCGGCCGAAGCTAAAATTCAGCGTGTAATTGCGGATATCAGCCACCGTAATTCTCCTCGCGTACGATGCGCGGTGTCAGTTCGCGCGGATCGATACTCACTGGCTGGTAGATCACGCGGCGCTGCTCCGGATCGTAGCGCATCTCGACGTTGCCGATAAGCGGGAAATCCTTGCGGAAGGGATGACCGATGAAGCCGTAATCGCTGAGGATGCGGCGCAGATCGGGGTGCCCGGTGAAAATAATACCGAACAGGTCGAAGGCCTCGCGCTCGAACCAGTTGGCACCCGGCCAGATCTCGGATACTGAATCCACCACGGGAAAATCATCGTCGCTGGCAAACACCTTAACTCGCAACCGGCAATTGTTTTTGACTGAAAGCAGGTGCGTAACCGCGCAAAAACGTGGGCCCTTCCAGCGGCCATCGCCATAGGTACTGTAATCAACGCCACACAGATCGGTCAGCTGCTCGAAATGCAATTCGGGATGGTCGCGCAAGATGAGCGCAACTTCCAGCCAATGTTCAGGACTGATTTCTATCGCCAGCTGATTGGCATGCTCGGAGAATCTGACCACCTTGTCGGCCAGCGCGCCTTGCAGATTTTGTTTGAGGGTTTCCAGTTTCATCGACGTTTAGCGGGCAATGGTATGGGTACGTCTGATCTTCTTCTGCAGCTGAAGCAGGCCAAAGAGCAGCGCTTCCGCCGTAGGCGGGCAACCGGGTACATAAACATCCACCGGCACGATACGGTCGCAACCGCGCACCACCGAATAGGAATAATGATAATAACCACCGCCGTTGGCGCAGGATCCCATCGACAACACCCAGCGCGGCTCGGCCATCTGGTCGTAAACCTTGCGCAATGCGGGGGCCATCTTGTTGGTCAGGGTACCGGCCACGATCATCACGTCGGACTGGCGCGGACTGGGGCGAAACACGATGCCGAAACGGTCCAGGTCGTAGCGAGAAGCGCCAGCCTGCATCATCTCCACGGCGCAGCAGGCGAGGCCGAAAGTCATCGGCCACATCGAACCGGTGCTGGCCCAGTTGAATACCGTATCGAGCGAAGTGGTCACAAACCCCTTCTCAAGGACGCCTTCAATGCCCATGCGACACCTCCGTTACTGTCCGTCCACCGTTCCGAATGCCACGCAGGTTCGGGCATTCAACGGCAATCGCGGCCGGTCGCATCCCCGCTCTGCGGGGCCCCTGCTTCCTGCTCATGCCGTTACTCCCATTCCAGCGCCCCTTTTTTCCACTCGTAAGCGAAACCGACCACCAGAATGGCAAGGAAAATCATCATGGCGAAGAAACCGAACAGGCCGATTTCCTGCAGCACGACAGCCCAGGGGAAGAGGAAAGCGATTTCCAGGTCGAACAGGATAAACAGAATGGCTACCAGGTAATAGCGCACGTCAAACTTCATGCGCGCATCTTCGAAGGCCTCGAAGCCGCATTCATAGGGAGAATTTTTTTTATCGTCGGGGCGATGAGGTGCGAGCAGAAAACCCATTACCTGTGGAAGAACCCCTACCGCGAGGCCAACCAGGACAAATAGCAAAATCGGAAAATAATTTTCCAGCATGCGTTCCTCACCATCTGAACCAGGCTGGGCGCCCATCATGGCAAACGCCCAATTGATTTATTAGTTATTCATTATTTACTGATTTAATTATAGCCCTCTTCAACAGAAAGGCGAGCTATTTTTACTAAAAATCTGGTGCCGATGAGCAGACTCGAACTGCTACGGCTTGCGCCACCGCCCCCTCAAGACGGCGTGTCTACCAATTTCACCACATCGGCATTCAAAAACAGGGATGTTACTTAGGGATTTCTCCCGACTTCGACCCATCAACACCAGCCGGGGCCGGCACAACAGGCACTACTTGCTTGGCAGCATCAGCCGGAACAGCAGGCTGCATCACGCTATGCGACTCCATCAGCCCCACCGTCTGATTCCTGTGACTGGAAAAATAGGTCAAAGTCAGGCTGGTCAAAAAGAAACACGTGGCAAAAATCGCTGTGGCGCGGCTAAGGAAATTGGCTGAGCCGCTGGAACCGAACAGGCTGCCGGAAGCGCCGCTACCGAACGCAGCCCCCATGTCCGCACCCTTACCGTGCTGCATCAGCACCAGGCCGATGGTGCCCAGCGCCGCAATAATATGTACAACCCAAACCAGTGTTTCCATTCTTACCTCTTTACAGTTTAGCGCTTTGCCGCGTGGCAAATCGCCAGAAATTCCTGCGCATCCAGGGAAGCGCCGCCAATCAGGCCGCCATCGATATCCGGCATGCCGAACAACTCAGCCGCATTCGACCCTTTGACGCTACCGCCGTACTGAATGACCAGTCCGTCAGCCACATCCTTGCTCTGGGATGCAATCTTGCCACGAATAAATGCATGTACCGCTTGCGCCTGCTCCGGCGAAGCGGTCTTGCCGGTACCGATTGCCCAGACCGGCTCATAAGCCACTACCGCTTTGGACAATGCGGCCACGCCGAATTTCCCGGTCACAGCGTCGAGCTGGCGTGCAACCACGGCCTCGGTCACGCCGGATTCACGCTCCTGCAGGCTTTCGCCTACACACAGGATCGGCGTCAGACCGGCCTTCTGCGCCGCCTCGAATTTCAGCGCCACCGTGGCATCGTCCTCGCCATAAACAGCACGGCGCTCGGAATGGCCAACCAACACGTACTTGCAGCCGAAATCCAGCAACATTGCGGCGGAAACCTCGCCGGTAAAGGCACCCTTGTCGTGCTGACTCAGGTTCTGCGCACCCCAGGCAATCGCGCTACCCTTCAACGAGGATTGCGCCTGAAACAGATAGGGATAAGGCACGCACACCGCGCAACCCATACCCTGCACGCCGGCCATGCCAGCGATGACAGCCTCCAGCAGCGCCTTGTTCTGCGCCAGGCCGCCGTTCATCTTCCAGTTACCCGCAACCAACTTTTCCCGCATGGCTGTTTTTCTTTTCTCGTTTTTGCAAAGCGGGTCATGATACCGTTTCAGGCCGGCCCGGTCAATCCTGGTTCATCGACCGGCGATGGACCACGAAATCTTGTTATTATCCCGCTAGCGCAGTAATGTTAATCAAATCATTCACTCGACCGAATCCGGCCCATGCCCAAAAAATCCAGCCCTCACCCCCATCCCACCCAGCAGGAACCGGACGACTCGCAGCCCGAACCGACTGAGCAGACATTTCCGGTGGTCGGCGTCGGCGCCTCGGCCGGTGGACTGGACGCCTTCACCAAACTGCTGAAGAACCTGCCCGCAGACACCGGCATGGCTTTCGTTCTGGTGCAGCATCTCGATCCCAAGCATGTAAGCCTGCTGCCCGAGCTACTCGGCCGCGCCAGCTCCATGCCGGTGGCCGAAATAGCCGATGGCACAAGGATAGAACCAAATCACGTTTATGTGATGCCGCCCAATTTCAGTTTGGCCCTGCTGCACGGCGTGCTGCACCTGATGCCGCGACCGGACGGACTCGGCAAGCACCTGCCGATCGACGATTTCCTGAACACTCTGGCGGAAGACCGGCACAGCAACGCAATTGGGGTGATCCTGTCGGGCACGGCATCGGACGGGACGCTAGGCATGAAGGCGATCAAGTTTGCAGGCGGCATCACCTTTGCCCAGAGCGAAGACTCCGCCGAATACGACGGCATGCCGCACAGCGTCATTGCAGCCGGCCATGCCGATTTCGTCCTGACGCCAGAGGAGATCGGCAAGGATCTAGTACGGATCGCGCGCCACCCCTACCTGCGCCCCGAGGAAACCGGCCCCAGTGGTGAGCTGGTATCCGAGGGTGGCGACAACCTGAACAAGATTTTCGTGCTGCTGCGCTCGCGCACCGGCAACGACTTCACCTATTACAAGCACAGCACCATCCGGCGCCGCATCAAGCGGCGCATGGTGCTGCACCAGCTGGAAAAAATAGAGGATTACGTCAAATACCTGCAGAAGCAGCCGGGCGAGCTGGACGCCCTGTTCCAGGACATCCTGATCAACGTCACCAATTTTTTTCGCGATCCCGAAACCTTCGAAGCGCTGCAGCGGGAAGTTTTCCCTGTCCTGATGGAAAACCATTCCGCCGAGCAGCCACTGCGCATCTGGGTACCGGGCTGCTCCACCGGCGAAGAGGTGTATTCGGTGGCGATCACGCTGCTCGAATTCCTCGGCGAGCGCGCCAGCAGCACCCATATCCAGATATTCGCCTCCGACATCGACGACAAGGCCATCGACAAGGCGCGCCAGGGGATCTATCCGGAAAGCATCCGTGACGTCATTGCGCCGGGACGGTTGCAGCGCTTTTTCATCAAGGTGCCAAGCGGCTACCAGATCAGCAAGATCATCCGCGACATCTGCGTATTCGCGGTGCAAAACGTGGCCAAGGACCCGCCTTTCTCACGTCTCGACCTGATCTGCTGCCGCAATCTGATGATCTATCTCGGCGCGGTACTGCAAAAGAAAGTGTTGCACACCTTCCACTACGCCCTGCGGCCGGGTCGTTTCCTGATGCTCGGCACTTCGGAAACCATCGGCACTTTCGCCGATCTGTTCGCCACGGTGGACAAGAAGAGCAAAATTTACGCCAAAAAATCGGTAGCCACCCTGCCGGGCTATGATTTCAGCATCCTGCCCCCCACCCCGATGTCTGCCGCTGACCAGGCACCACAGGCACGTGCATTGTCCGCACTCGACCTCCAGCACGAAGCCGAACGCCTGATACTGACCACCTACGGCCCGCCGGGCGTGATCATCAACCAGGACCTGCAGATTCTCCATTTCCGCGGCCAGACCGGCCCCTATATCGAGCCCTCACCCGGCAGCGCCAGCCTCAACCTGCTCAAGATGGCGCGGCAGGACCTGGTCCTGGAACTGCGCGCGGCAGTACAGCAGAGCATCAAGGAGCGCACCAAGGCGCGCAAGGAAGGCGTGCGCATCCACAGCGACGGCGGCTACCGGATGGTGAATCTGCAGGTGCTGCCGTTGTTGGAAGAGGGGGCCGCCGAGCCGCACTATCTGGTACTGTTCGAGCCTTGCAGCGAGACACCTGCCGTATCGCCCCGAGACGCGGAGAACCCTGATGCCACCAACCTGCGCATCCAGGCACTGGAGCAGGAACTGATCTCGAGCCGGGAATATATGCAGGCTATCATCGAGGAGCAGGAAACGACCAATGAGGAACTGCAATCCGCCAACGAGGAAATCCAGTCCGCCAACGAGGAGCTGCAAAGCACCAACGAGGAGATGGAAACCACCAAGGAAGAACTGCAATCCACCAACGAAGAACTCTCCACGATCAACGAGGAGCATGAGAATCGCAACCTGGAGCTGATGAGCGCCAACAACGACCTCGCCAACCTGCTGGCGAGCGCGGAACTGGCGATCGTGATCCTGAACGACGACCTGCGCATCCGGCGCTTCACGCCGACCGCAAAAGCGCTGCTGAACCTGATCGACGCCGACATCGGGCGGCCAATCAGCAACATCCGGCCCAACGTCAACATCCCTGATCTGGAAAATCAGGTGCGTGAAGTGATCGACACCATGTCCGCCCAATCGTCCGAGGTGCAGGACCGGGATGGCCGCTGCTATACTCTGAGCATCCGCCCCTACAAGACCCTGGACAATCGCATCGAGGGCGTGGTGATGTCGTTCATCAACATCGACAGCACCAAGAAGGCTGAACAGATGCACCAGATTCTGCAGCAGGAACGACGCCTCGCCGCTGTGGTGCGCGATTCCCACGATGCAGTCACGTTGCAGGATTTTGCCGGCTGCATCCTGGCCTGGAACCGGCGCGCGCAGGAAATGTACGGCTACTCTGAAGAAGAGGCGCTCCAACTTAACATCAGTGTGTTGGCCTCCCAAAAAAACCAGGAGGAAATGCGCGACAAGATCAAGCGCCTCAAGCGTGGTGAACGTATACTGCCCTTCGAAACCACACGCATCACCAAGGACGGTCGCGAAATCAAGGTCTGGCTGACGGTTTCGGCGTTGCTGGGCGAATCCGGCAATCCCGCTGCCATCGCCTCCACCGAAAAGGAAGTGTGATGACCGAAGGCGAAAAAATGCGTATCGACCCTGCTGCGATGAGCAAATCGGAACTGGTCGAACAACTCAATCAGCTTCAGGCAGATGCCAAGACCGGACTGGAGCAGAGCGAGTCGCAACTGCTGCACGAGCTGCAAGTCCACCAGATCGAACTGGAAATGCAGAACATCGAGCTGCGGGAAGCGCAGCAGCGGCTGGAAGAAGCACGCGACCTCTATGCCGACCTGTATGATTTCGCCCCGATAGGTTACCTCACGCTGGAAGGGGCCGGGCGCATCCAGGAAATCAATCTGACCGGGGCGGAGATGCTGGGAGACGAGCGTGCCAATCTCATCGGCAAACCCTTTTCCGCCCGCCTGGCCCTGAAAGACAGTCAGCTGTTTTTCCTCTATCTGAATCGGGTATTCCATTCTGTCGGTGGCAGCAATATCGTCACCGAGGTAAAAATCAAGCGCGGCGACGCCGAGGTCGACGTCCGCCTCGAAAGCGCACCGATGAAAGGCATTGCCGGCAAGGACCGCACCTGCCACATGGTCATGACCGACGTCAGCGAACAGAAGCACACCAAAGGGACGCTGCAACAGACTCTCCTGGCGCAGGAGGCGCTGCTCAACACGATACCGGCCAAGGTATTCTTCAAGGATAAGGATCTGCGCTACACCGCCGTCAGCCAAGGGTGTCAGGAATTCTTCGGCCGCTCGGTGACGGACATTCTGGGCAAAACGAATTTCGACCTGATCCCGCTCAAGCAGGCCGAGGGACTCCAGCGGATGGAACTCTCGGTGCTGCTTTCCGGCGTGCCGGAAAGAAATGTCGAGCACATGGTGACCGATTCCAAGGGCAATAAGCTCTTTTACACTATTTCGCTTGCCCCTTATTTCGGCCCGGATGGCAAGACTGCCGGCCTGGTCGGAGTCAGCGTCGACGTTACCCCGATCAGGGAAGCGGAACATCTCTCGCAAGACCTGCTGCGGCAGAATCGCCTGCTCACGCAGCGCCTGTTCAGCCTGCAGGAAGCGGAACGGCGCCACCTGGCACGGGAACTGCACGACGAGCTTGGCCAATGGCTGACTGCGATCCAGGCAGAAGCCGGGGCGATTTGCAGCAGTTCCGGCGCCGAACGGGAACCCGAAATTTGTGCCAACGCACAAGCCATCGGTAACAGTGCGACCGAGGTCCAAAGCGTGATACGCCGCATTTTGCACCGCCTGCGCCCTGCCCTGCTCGACGAGCTTGGCCTGGCAGACAGCCTGCAGGAGCTGGCAACGCAGTGGCGCCAGCACCACCCGAATATCGTTTGCGATATGGAACTGGATGACAATCTCGGTGACCTGCCGGAAGCCCTGAATATCACCTTGTACCGCATCGTGCAGGAAGCGCTCACCAACATCGCCAACCATGCCCAGGCCCACCATGTTAAGGTGTGGCTGCGCCGCGTTCCGGACATGGCGTCGGACCCTGAGCATCTGCTGCTGACGGTGCAGGATGACGGCAAAGGCATGGACCCCAATCTGCCGATCAAGGGCTTGGGCATGCTGGGAATGCGGGAACGGGTGATTGCGTCGGGGGGTGAATTCATGTCGCAGAGTGCGCCGGGGCAAGGGGTATGCGTCGAAATTCGGCTGCCACTGGTTGCACCGATGGAAGAAAGAAGAAAACCATGAGTAACAAGCCCGCGACCCCGACATCAATTAAGGTCATGCTGGTGGACGACCACCCCGTCGTACGGGACGGCTATCGCCATCTGCTGGAAAATACGCCGGACATCCGGGTTGTGGCGGAAGCCAACGACGGTGAAGAGGCCTGTGCGCTTTATGAGCAGCACATGCCCAACGTGGTGATTCTCGACCTCAGCATGCCCGGCATCGGCGGCCTGGAGACTCTGCGCCGCATCAAGGCCAAAGATCCGGCGATGCACATCCTGATATTCAGCATGCATGACAGCCAAACCCTGGTACTGCGCTCGCTGGAGGCAGGTGCTACCGGATACCTCACCAAGCAGGGCGGCGTGACGCAAATGGTGGAAGCCGTACGCCAGGTGGCGCAGGGAAAACTGTTCGTTGACTCAAAGTATGTCCCGGACCTGATGCATCACCGCCTTTTTGCCACGGACGATCCGTTGCATGCCCTTTCCACACGCGAATTTCAAATTTTCCAGCTGTTGGCGGAAGGGCATTCGGTATCCGACATCGCCGTCATGCTTTCGATCAGCCCCAAAACCGTCGGGGTGCACCATGCCCATATCATGCGGAAACTCAGGCTGCAAAACGCCGCCCAACTTGTCCGGCTGGCGATCCGTTGCAACATTGTCAAACCCTGACATTGGACCTCGGTTTTGAAACAATTTGCCGTTTGTAATATTTCTGTAATATTCACCCTCTATCATGGCGTCCAGCTAACGGGGAAACGCCCTGTTTTCTTTGACCGACTTAGGAGAACTAATCGATGAAATTCAAACTTGCCCTGAAACTGGCTTCCACCGCGACACTGGCTATGGCTTTGAGTTCTGCTGCCTTTGCTGGAAACATTACCGGCGCCGGCGCCACTTTTCCCTACCCGATCTACGCCAAATGGGCTGAAGCTTACAAAGCCCAAACCGGCACCAGTATGAACTACCAGTCCATCGGCTCGGGTGGCGGCATCAAGCAGATTCAGGCCAAGACTGTGGATTTCGGCGCTTCCGACAAGCCGCTCAAACTCGAGGAACTGGACAAGCATGGCCTGATGCAATTTCCGGCGGTCATGGGCGGCGTAGTGCCGGTCATCAACGTGGCTGGCATTGAGGCAGGTCAGATCAAATTGAATGGCACCGTGCTAGCCGATATTTTCCTGGGAAAAATCAAGAAGTGGAACGATCCCGCCATCGTCGCACTGAACAAGGATGCCAAACTGCCTGACAACCTGATTACCGTGGTACATCGTTCCGATGGTTCCGGCACCACCTTCATCTTCACCAACTACCTGTCCAAAGTCAGCCCGGAGTGGAAATCCAAAGTGGGTGAGGAAGCTTCGGTTTCCTGGCCAGCAGGTGTGGGCGGCAAAGGAAATGAGGGAGTGGCATCCTACGTGAAGCAGATCAAGGGCTCGATCGGCTATGTCGAATTCGCCTACGCTCTGCAGAGCAAAATGACCTATACCCAGTTGCAGAACAAGGAAGGCCAGTTTGTCAAACCCGACGAGGAGTCCTTCAAGGCTGCCGCCGCCAGTGCGAACTGGGAAAAGGCACCGGGCTTCTACGAAATCCTCACCGACGAACCCGGCAAGCAAAGCTGGCCGATCACCGGCGCCACCTTCATCCTGATCCACAAGGTTCAGGACAAGCCGGTTAACGCCGCAGAAGTCCTGAAATTCTTCGACTGGGCCTACGCCAACGGCGACAAGATGGCGCTGGAGATGGACTACATCCCGATGCCCGCCAGTGTCGTAAAACTGGTCAAGGGCGCATGGAAAGCCCAGATCAAGGATGCCAGCGGCAAGGCACTGTGGAACTGATTGAGGCATCAAGTGCCCTGACAATCAAGCCCCGTGGGAACGCGGGGTTTTTTTGTGAGGACATTACTTGCTTTCAAGGAGCCCAGATGAATATCCATGAAACAATCCACAACCAACTCGAAGCAGCCATCGCCGGCTTGTCCCGCGCCCGTGACGGCCTCGCCAGCATGAAACCTGACGAAACGCAGGAAATTGGCCGGCAAATCGAGTCAGCCGCTTTCTACCTGGAGGATATCCAGTATAATTGGGCATCCCTGGAGCGAAGCTGTGCTGCCCGGCCTGCATTCACCAAGCCCACTTCGGAGGCTTTATGAACAACCTGAAGAAACTCGAGAAACGCATACTAAAAACCCCGGACGATCTCGCATCGCAGGTTTTCATTGAACTGATCAAGGCACTGGATCAAAAGGAATGCTTCAACTTGGCGACGATTTACGATCTCGATTATGATGACTTCCAGCTGGTGCTGGATGTTTTGAAGGACTGGCGCCTTGACCGCTATGCAAAGACCAGGAAGCGCCTGAAAGCCCTTCCAGATGCACAGGAATAAAACGGGATTATCCCACGCCATGAATCCCTCTCCTCAATCCTCTCCCGCAAGCGGGAGAGGAGGCCAGCGTGAAGGGCGCTTGTTATGAGTTGGCCGGGTTTTGCGACCGGGAAGATGCCGTTCCCTACCGGACACGTGCATCCTGAACCTGTTATAATTCACTCTTATGTCCAAATTCTTCTCTGACACCCGCCTGAAACGACAGCATCTGCTGGATCTGGCCTTCCTCAACATCACGCGATTTTTCGCCTTTCTGGTGTTCGCCATCCTTGCCGGGATCGTGATAACGCTGCTGATAGGCAGCCTTCCCGCCATCAAGACGTTCGGCCTGAAATTCCTGGTCAGCTCGGAATGGAACCCGGTGACGGACCAGTTCGGCGCGCTGGTGCCTATCGCCGGCACCCTGGCCACCTCGTTTATCGCCCTGCTGATCGGCATCCCGGTCAGCTTCGGCATCGCCCTGTTCATCACCGAAATGTCGCCGCGCTGGCTCAAGCGCCCGCTCGGCATCGCGGTGGAACTGCTGGCCGGCATCCCGAGCATCATCTACGGCATGTGGGGTCTGTTCGTCTTTGCCCCGGCTTTCGCCAATGTCGAACCCTGGCTCACCGAGCACCTCGGCAATGCAGCCCTGATCGGCCCGCTATTCCAGGGTCCGCCGATGGGTATCGGCATGCTCACGGCTGGCCTGATACTGGCGATTATGGTGATCCCCTTTATCGCTTCGGTGATGCGCGACGTTTTCGAGATCGTGCCGCCATTGCTCAAGGAATCGGCTTACGGCCTCGGCGCCACCACCTGGGAAGTAGTTTGGCATGTGGTTCTCCCCTACACCAAGATCGGCGTGGTCGGCGCCATCATGCTCGGCCTCGGTCGCGCACTGGGTGAAACCATGGCGGTGACCTTCGTCATCGGCAATGCCCATGAGCTCAGCGCTTCCCTGCTGATGCCGGGTAACAGCATTTCCTCGGCACTCGCCAACGAATTCACCGAGGCGGTCGGCCCTCTTTACACCTCGGCATTGATCGAGTTGGGCCTGATCCTGTTCCTGATCACCTTCATCGTGCTCTCGCTGTCCAAGCTGTTGCTGATACAGCTGGCCAAGCGCGAAGGCAAGCAGTCCTAGGAACCCCACGATGCTCTCCCTTTACGCACGCAGACGCCTGATCAACAACTTCAACCTGACCATTTCCCTGCTCGCCATGGTGTTCGGGCTGTTCTGGCTGGTCTGGATCCTCTGGACACTGGTCGCGCAAGGCTTTCACGTCCTGAGCCTTACCCTGTTCACCCAGATGACGCCGCCGCCGGGCAGCAACGGTGGCTTGCTCAACGCCATCGCCGGCAGTTTTGTCATGACCATGATCGCCGCCCTGATCGGCACCCCGATCGGCATACTCGCCGGCACCTATCTGGCGGAATTCGGCCAGAGAGGCTGGCTCGCACCGACCACGCGCTTCGTCAACGATATCCTGCTGTCCGCACCCTCTATTGTGATTGGTTTGTTTGTCTACGAAATCTATGTGATAAACGTGGGCCACTTCTCCGGCTGGGCGGGCTCGCTCGCGCTGGCCCTGATCGTCATCCCGGTGGTGGTGCGAACCACCGAAAACATGCTGCGACTGGTGCCGAACAGCCTGCGCGAGGCAGCGGCCGCTCTCGGCGCACCGCAATGGAAAGTGATCATGCTGGTTACTCTGCGGGCCTCCACCACCGGCATCCTGACCGGCATCCTGCTGGCCGTGGCGCGTATCAGCGGCGAAACCGCGCCGCTGTTGTTTACCGCTCTGAACAACCAGTTCTGGAGCAGCAACATGAATCAGCCGATGGCCAACCTGCCGGTGGTGATCTTCCAGTTTGCCATGAGTCCCTATGAAGATTGGCAGCGTCTGGCTTGGGCAGGTGCCTTGCTGATCACTTTCATGGTGCTGGCCCTGAATATCCTGGCGCGCATTTTTTTCCGCCAGAAAGCCCCATCGCATTAAAATACCGCTTAACCGGTTAACAGGACTCAATAATGAACGATGCAGTGATTACCAACCCAAAGATCATCCTCAAGGATCTGAATTTTCATTACGGCCTTTTCCACGCGCTGAAATCTGTCAACCTGAGTATTCCGGAAAAGAAAGTCACCGCCTTCATCGGCCCGTCCGGCTGCGGCAAGTCCACCCTGCTGCGCACCTTCAACCGCATGTACGAGCTTTATCCCAAGCAGGTGGCCACGGGCGAAATTATTCTGGATGGCGAGAACATCCTCGATGCCCAGCAGGATCTGAACAGACTACGTGCCAAGGTGGGCATGGTGTTCCAGAAACCGACGCCGTTCCCGATGTCGATTTTCGACAACATCACCTTCGGCGTGAAGCTTTATGAAAGTCTGAACAAACGCGACATGGCGGATCGCGTCGAATGGGCACTGCGCAAGGCCGCACTGTGGAACGAGGTAAAGGACAAACTCAAGCAGAATGGCAATAGCTTGTCCGGCGGCCAGCAGCAGCGGCTGTGCATCGCCCGCGCCATCGCCGTGAGGCCCGAAGAGGTGCTGCTCGACGAACCGGCCTCGGCGCTGGACCCGATTTCCACCGCCCACATCGAAGAACTGATCCACGAACTGAAGAAGGACTACACGATCATCATCGTCACCCACAACATGCAGCAGGCGGCCCGCGTATCCGACTACACCGCCTACATGTACCTGGGTGAACTGATCGAATTCGGCAATACCGACATGATTTTCACCACACCGAAAAAGACCGCGACGGAAGACTACATTACAGGCAAGTTTGGCTAAAACTTGCCTGTAATGTAGCGGTGGAGGCTCACATGAGCAAAGCGAATGTTAAGCCACGCAGTGGCGGCCGTAACCACTACATAACCGGAAAATTCGGCTGATCAAAACAAGCGCTTCTTTCCATTACCCCTTCTCCCCTCCGGGGAGAAGGTTGGGATGAGGGGAGCACCCAACAGGCCTAATCTTCCTTCTAAATTTTGCCTGAAGGCGCCTACTTTTGGCGTTTCCGCTTAGAGGCACTACTACCCCTCACCCCAACCCTCTCCCGCAAGCGGGCGAGGGGGCAAACGTGAAGGGCGCTTGTTTCAACCGGCCGTCTGGCGCACCATATCGGCAATCGCTCCGGCCCAATGCTGGACCTTTTGGCCGGACTTTCCTTCCACCATCACCCGCAATAATGGCTCGGTACCAGAAGCACGCAGCAGCACCCGACCAGCGCCATCCAGATCCAACTCGGCCTCCGCCAGCCTCGCCTGAACCAGTGGGCTCGCGCTGAAATCGAAACCTTTGCACACCGGCACATTAATCAGTACCTGGGGATACAACGTCAGGTCCTTGGTGAAGTCGCCCAGCGTGGTCTTTTCCACGCGCAATGCGTGCAACACCTGCAGCGCAGAAACGATGCCATCGCCGGTACTGTGCCGGTCGAGGCAGAGAATATGGCCAGATCCCTCGCCGCCCACCTGCCAGCCGCGCTCGTCCAGCAACTCCAGCACGTAGCGGTCGCCCACCTTGGCGCGGGCGAAAGGGATATTCAGTTTCTCCAAGGCATGCTCCATGCCAAGGTTGGTCATCAGAGTGCCCACTACGCCGCCCTTGAGCTGACCGTGCAGGTGACGATACTTGGCGATGACGTAAAGCAGCCGGTCGCCATCGAATACTTCACCGAAGGCATCCACCATCATCAGGCGGTCGCCATCGCCGTCCAGGGCAATGCCGAGATCGGCACGATGCTGTTTCACTGCATCCTGCAGGGCCTGCAAATGGGTAGCACCGCATTCATGGTTGATATTCAGGCCGTCGGGAAGATTGCCGATGCTGATCACTTCGGCGCCGAGTTCATGAAACACCGGCGGCGCGACATGGTAAGTGGCGCCGTGGGCGCAATCCACCACGATCCTCAGCCCACGCAAATCGAGTTCGGTGGGAAAGGTGCTCTTGCAGAATTCGATGTAGCGCCCGGCAGCATCGTTGAGCCGACGCGCCTTGCCCAGTTTCGCCGATGGCATGGTTTGCATCGGGTCTTCCAGCGCCTTCTCGATGGCACGCTCGGTCTTGTCCGGCAGCTTGGTGCCGGCCGCCGAAAAAAACTTGATCCCGTTATCCTCGAACGGGTTGTGCGAGGCACTGATAACGATGCCTGCCTGGGCGCGCAGGGCGCGGGTGAGATAGGCCACCGCCGGGGTCGGCATTGGCCCCGTCAGCAGCACATCCACCCCGGCCGCGGACAGCCCGGCCTGCAGGGCGGATTCCAGCATGTAGCCGGAGATGCGGGTGTCCTTGCCGATGACCACTGCCGGATGATCGCCCTGCGGCAACCTTCTCTCCTGCGCCGCCAGCACCTTGCCGGCAGCATAGCCCAGACGCATCACGAAATCCGGCGTGATCGGCGCTTCACCCACCTTGCCCCGAATCCCATCGGTACCGAAATATTTTCTAGTCATTATTTTCCTCACAACCCTCAATGGCATTCACAATCTGCAAGGCATCCCTGGTGGCCTTTACATCGTGCACACGAATAATTCTAGCACCCTTCATGGCTGCAATCACTGCCGCAGCGACGCTGGGAATCAGCCGCGCATCCACATCCAGACCGGTGATCTGACCGAGCATGGACTTGCGCGACAGGCCTGCCAGCAGCGGCACTCCCAGTGCCTGAAAACGATCGAGCTGACGCAGCAGTATGACATTATGCTCCAGCGACTTGCCGAAACCAAAGCCGGGATCGACCACCAGCCGTTCGCGGTCGATACCGGCAGCCTGTACGGCGGACATTCTCGCTTCCAGAAACGCCATCACCTCCGCCACCACATCAGTATAGCCGGGAGCAAGCTGCATGGTCTGCGGCGTGCCCTGCCTGTGCATCAGGCAGACGGCCACATTCGAGCCAGCCACCGCTTCCAGCGCGCCCTCGCCTTGCAGTGCATTGATGTCGTTGATCATATCAGCGCCGCCATCGATAGCTGCGCGCATCACCTCGGTTTTGCAGGTATCAACAGACAGCGGCACGTTGCTGCCCCGCAACGCCTCGATGATCGGCAGCACCCTCTGCAGCTCCTCGTCGATGCCGACAGGCTGCGCGCCGGGGCGCGACGATTCGCCGCCGACATCGAGGATGTCCGCCCCCTCCTCCCGTAACCTAAAGGCGTGCGCAATCCCGGCAGCTGCAGATGCATGGCGGCCGCCATCGGAGAACGAGTCGGGCGTGACGTTGACGATGCCCATGATAAGAGGGCGAGAGAGAGGGAGGGTGAATCGGCCGCAGTGGAGCATTTTGGGTGATGAGTAATGAGTAATGGGCAATGGGTGGGGGGGGAATCCCCCTCACTCATTGCCCATCACCCATCACCAACTTTTCAGGTTTCCTGCGCCGTGTCGGTGGTTGGCGTTACCGGTGCCGTCGGTTCGTTATCCGAAGGGGGATTCGGCTTGCTCTGACTTGGCTTGGGAGGACGTGGCGCCTTGCCTTCCATGATGTCGGCGATTTGCTCGGCATCGAGGGTTTCCCACTCCAGCAGCGCCTTCGCCATGACTTCGATCTTCTCCCGGTTTCCCTCGATCAGGCGGCGTGCCAGGGCGTACTGTTCATCCACGATGCGGCGGATTTCAGCGTCCACCTTCTGCATAGTGGTCTCGGACACGTTCTTGTGGGTGGTCACGGAGCGGCCGAGAAATATCTCTCCATCGTTCTCGCCGTAGACCATCGGTCCCATCGCGTCGGACATGCCCCACTGCGTCACCATACGGCGCGCCATTTCGGTGGCACGCTCGAAATCATTGGAAGCACCAGTCGTCATTTGACCCATGAAAACTTCCTCGGCAATACGCCCCCCGAACAGCACCGAAATATTCTGCAGGAGATGCTCGCGATCCATGCTATAGCGGTCTTCCGTCGGCAACTGCATGGTCACGCCCAAGGCTCGGCCGCGCGGGATGATGGTGACCTTGTGTACCGGATCGGTCTTCGGCAACAGCCGGGCCACGACGACGTGGCCGGATTCATGGTAAGCCGTGTTCATGCGTTCGTGCTCGGGCATGACGATAGAACGGCGCTCCGCACCCATAATGATCTTGTCCTTGGCACGTTCGAAGTCTTCCATGTCGACCAAACGCTTGTTGCTACGTGCGGCGAAAAGTGCCGCCTCGTTCACCAGGTTAGCCAGATCCGCACCGGACATGCCGGGCGTGCCGCGCGCCAGGATATCCGCCTTCACGTCCGGCGCCACCGGCACCTTACGCATGTGCACCATCAGGATCTGCTCGCGACCGCGAATATCCGGCAGGGGCACCACCACCTGGCGGTCGAAGCGACCGGGACGCAGCAGCGCCGGGTCGAGCACGTCGGGGCGGTTGGTGGCAGCGACCACGATCACACCGGCAGTGCCTTCAAAGCCGTCCATTTCCACCAGCAGCTGGTTCAGTGTCTGCTCGCGCTCGTCGTTGCCGCCGCCCATGCCGGCACCGCGCTGGCGGCCGACAGCGTCGATCTCGTCGATAAAAATGATGCAGGGGGCATTTTTCTTGGCCTGCTCGAACATGTCGCGCACTCGTGCCGCACCGACGCCGACGAACATTTCGACAAAGTCGGAGCCGGAAATACTGAAGAACGGCACCTTGGCCTCGCCGGCAATCGCCCTGGCCAGCAGGGTCTTGCCGGTACCGGGATTACCCACCATCAGCACGCCGCGTGGAATCCGGCCGCCCAGCTTCTGGAACTTGCTCGGGTCACGCAGGAACTCCACCAGCTCGGAGACTTCCTCCTTGGCCTCGTCGCAACCGGCCACGTCGGCAAAGGTCACTGTATTGGTGGTCTCGTCTAGCATGCGCGCCTTGCTTTTACCGAAGGAGAACGCACCGCCCTTGCCGCCGCCCTGCATCTGGCGCATGAAGAACACCCAGACGCCGATCAGGAGCAGCATCGGGAACCAGGAAATAAACAAACTCATCAGGAAGGAGGGTTCTTCTTCCGGCTTGGCTTCCACCACCACGCCGTTCTTGAGCAGGTCGCTCACCATCCAGGGGTCGGATGGCGCATAAGTGACAAAGCGCTTGCCGTCGGCCCTCACACCTTTCAGAACGTGGCCCTCGATCGACACCTTGGCGATCTGGCCCTGCTTCACTTCATCGAGAAACTGGGAGTATTCCAGCGGTGCCTGGACAGCTTGGCGCTGGCCGAACTGATTGAACACCATCATCAGCACCAGCGCGATCACCAACCAGACTGCAATATTTTTCATCAGATTATTCAAAACCGCTCCTCAAAGCCCACTATATTCATACGGGCAAATTCTAAACCCTTTATTCGGCTCGTGTCAGATCTTTTGCGAGCAGAAAAGTTTCATTCGTTCGACCGCGCGACGCTTTCGGCTTGCGCGTCGCCACCTGTTTGAAATGTCCGCGCATGGTCCGGATGTATTCATCGAAGCCATCGCCTTGAAACACCTTCACCAGGAAACTGCCACCCGGTTTCAAATGCTGCAGGGCAAACTCCAGTGCTAGCTCAGCCAAGTGCATCGCCCGTGCCTGATCAACGAGGCCGACACCACTGAGATTGGGGGCCATATCGGAAATAACAAGGTCCACCGGGCGGCCATCCAGCGCCTTGACCAGCTCGGCCAGTACGGTATCTTCGCGAAAATCACCCTGAATGAAGGTCACGCCAGCCAGGGGCAGCATTTCAAGAAGGTCGAGAGCAATCACTTTTCCTTGGCCCGCCAGCTTCTGCGCCACCACCTGCGACCACCCCCCAGGCGTTGCCCCCAAGTCAACCACCCTCGTGACGGACTTGAGCAGGTGGTCGCGCTCGATAATTTCCAGCAGTTTATACGAGGCGCGCGAACGGTAACCTTCGTGCTTCGCCAATTGGACGTAGGGGTCGGTAACGTGCTCCATCATCCATGCCTTGCTGGTTTTAGTGCGCTTCATCGGGTAAACTGCGAACCTTTCCAAGGATGCTAAATATGACGCTAACACTCACTTCGGAGCAAAGGCGCTTTCTGCGCGCCCAGGCTCACAACCTGAATCCCGTGGTGACGATCGGCGATGCCGGCCTCACCGAGGCTGTCATGAAGGAACTCGAGCGCAGCATTGTCAGCCACGAACTGATCAAGGTCAAATCGCACAGCCGCGACAAGGCAACGCGCGACAACCAGCTTACTGAAATCTGTGAAACCTTGAACGCCGCCTCGATACAACACATCGGCAAGATTCTGATCGTTTACAAGCCGGCAGAGAAACCCAAGCTGGTACTACCAAAGGACTAACTCCGGCGCGGCGCCAGGACCAGGGCCAGACCGAGCAAGCTTTCGATCAGGTAGCCGATGCTGGAGATCCCGTGCCAGCGGGCGAAACGGTCGCGGAACATGCTTTCCATCACTTCCTTGGGCAATGCCTGCTCTTTCAGACCCGCCAGTATTGGCTGAATGCCGAAGTGAATGGCTGCGGTGAGCAGCAACATCACCAGCACAGCCCAGAAAAACCCCTGCTTCAGCGCACTGCCACCAAACACTGCAAGACGGTGTATCAACAGATAAACACCGCATCCCATGCCAACATAGGCGATCCAGGTAAACATCTTGCCCGCCAGCATGCCGGCCAGCATCTTGTCGCCGAGTGAGGAAAACAGCACCGGTGCGGCCAGGTAACCGATAGCCCACAGACCGCCCACCCACAAGGTGATGGCGAAGAAGGAAAGCTTATCGGCGAAGCGATTCATTAAATGTATTTCACATCCAGCACTTCATATTCGCGCACGCCGCCAGGCGCCTGCACCTCGGCCACATCTCCGGCAAATTTTCCAATCAATGCGCGAGCAATCGGCGAGCCGATGGAAATCTTGCCCTTCTTGAGATCAGCCTCGTCGTCGCCGACGATCTGGTAGGTCACGGCCTCACCGCTTTCCAGATCCTCCAGATCGACGGTGGCGCCGAACACGCAACGGCCTTCAGCATCGAGATCCTTTGGATCGATGATCTGAGCATTGGATAATTTGTACTCGACCTCGGCAATCCGTCCCTCGACAAAGCTCTGCCGTTCCTTGGCCGCATCGTACTCCGCGTTTTCGGACAAATCACCATGCGACCGGGCCTCAGCAATGGCCGCAATCACTTCCGGACGCTCTACCGTTTTTAAATTATGTAATTCGGCGCGCAGCAATTCAGCACCGTGTGTTGTCAATGGAACCTTGTTCATTTTTCCCTCGAATTTCCTGGATAACCAGTTTGATGCCAGGCAGCGGCTTGATTACGGCTGGGGCAGCCTGGCGTGCAGGCCCTGCAGGTCATACACCTGCAGTTCCTTCATGTGCTTAATTCCGGCACAGGCG
The DNA here is from genome assembly GCA_018823025.1 of Gammaproteobacteria bacterium. Classification (GTDB taxonomy): domain Bacteria; phylum Pseudomonadota; class Gammaproteobacteria; order Burkholderiales; family Sulfuricellaceae; genus Sulfuricella. The sequence goes on from JAHJJI010000055.1 coordinate 21,463, forward strand.
GCGCGGGCTCCTGCCAGCGTGGTGTAGTAGGTAATCTTGTTCTGCAAGGCGGCATTGCGCATAACGTAGGAATCATGAACGCCACGCTTGTCCTCTACAGTATTGACGATCAGGTTGATGTCGCCGTTCTTGATCATGTCGACGATGTGGGGACGACCTTCATGCACCTTGTTCACTGGTGTCACGGACAAGCCCGCTACGGAAAGAGCCGCTGCCGTACCGCGCGTGGCAACCAGGTTAAAACCCTGCTCCGCCAGAATCCTGGCAATATCCAGAACCTTATCCTTGTCGCTGCCGCGCACGCTGATGAAGGCGCGTCCGCTGGAGGGCAACTTTTCTCCGGTAGCGAGCTGCGACTTGACGAAGGCTTCGGCAAAAGTCGCGCCCACACCCATCACCTCGCCAGTGGACTTCATCTCCGGGCCAAGGATGGTATCCACACCCGGGAACTTGATGAACGGGAACACAGCCTCCTTAACGGAATAGTAAGGCGGCACCACTTCGCGGGTGATTCCCTGCTCCTTGAGGGTGCGCCCGGCCATGCAGCGCGCCGCAATTTTCGCCAGTTGCAAACCGGCGGCCTTGGACACGAACGGCACGGTGCGCGAGGCACGCGGATTGACTTCGAGGACATACACCGTCTCACCCTGGATGGCGAACTGCACGTTCATCAGGCCGACCACCTTGAGCGCCTTGGCCATCAGCACGGTCTGGCGCCGCATTTCATCCTGGATTTCCGGCGACAGGCTATAGGGCGGCAGCGAGCAGGCAGAATCGCCGGAATGCACACCGGCTTCCTCGATGTGCTCCATCAACCCGCCGATCAACACGTCGGTTCCATCGCTGATCGCATCCACGTCCACTTCGGTGGCATCGTTGAGGAAGCGATCGAGCAGCACCGGAGAATCGTTGGAAACCTTCACCGCCTCGCGCATGTAGCGTTCAAGGTCAACTTGCTGGTGAACGATTTCCATGGCGCGCCCGCCCAGCACGTAGGATGGCCGCACCACCAGCGGGTAGCCGATTTCCTCGGCCAGCCGGATCGCTTCTTCCGGCGTCCTGGCCGTCCGGTTGGGCGGCTGCTTCAGGCCCAGCTCCTGCAGAATCCGCTGGAAGCGCTCACGATCCTCGGCAGCATCGATCATGTCAGGCGAGGTACCAATGATCGGCACACCGTTGGCCTCGAGATCGCGAGCCAATTTCAGCGGAGTCTGTCCGCCGTACTGGACGATTACGCCGAAGGGCTTCTCAACCGCAACCACCTCGAGTACATCCTCCAGAGTCAGCGGCTCAAAGTACAGGCGATCGGAAGTATCGTAATCGGTCGAGACGGTTTCCGGATTACAGTTGACCATGATGGTCTCGAAACCGTCCTCACGCATCGCCAGCGCCGCATGCACGCAGCAATAGTCGAACTCGATACCCTGACCGATGCGGTTCGGCCCGCCGCCCAGCACCATAATTTTTTTCTTATTGGACGGCTCGGACTCGCATTCCTCCTCATAGGTGGAATACATGTAAGCGGTGTCGGTCGCGAATTCAGCGGCGCAGGTGTCCACACGCTTGTAAACCGGGCGCACACCCAAGCTATGGCGATGTGCGCGCACGGCATGCTGACTCACGCCCAGCAATTTTGCCAGACGCAGGTCGGAGAAACCGCGCCGCTTCAGCACCCTCATTTCATTCACATTAAGCAAATCCAGGCTGCGCCCGGACAGTGCCTGCTCACGCGCAACCAGATCGGCCATTTGAGCCAAAAACCAGGGGTCAACGTGAGTCAGCGTATGAATTTCTTCCTGGCTCATGCCACAGCGCATCGCGTCGGCAATATACCAGATGCGGTCCGGGCCGGGGTTGCCCAACTCGGCTTCGATGACTTCCCTGTCTGTCGTCTTTTCATCAAACCCGTCGCTGCCGACTTCCAGCCCGCGCAGCGCCTTTTGCAGCGATTCCTGGAAAGTGCGGCCGATCGCCATCACCTCGCCCACCGACTTCATCTGGGTAGTGAGACGACTGTTGGCGCGGGGAAATTTCTCGAAGGCGAAGCGCGGAATCTTGGTAACGACGTAATCGATTGAAGGCTCGAATGAAGCCGGTGTTCGGCCGCCGGTGATGTCGTTCTGCAACTCGTCGAGGGTATAGCCCACCGCCAGCTTGGCTGCCACTTTGGCGATCGGGAAGCCGGTCGCCTTGGAGGCCAGGGCGGAGGAGCGCGACACGCGCGGATTCATCTCGATCACCACCATGCGGCCATCGTCAGGATTGATGCCGAACTGCACGTTGGAG
>JAHJJI010000004.1 GCA_018823025.1 Gammaproteobacteria bacterium
CCGATCTGAAACATTTGTAGGATATTGGGTATAAAATGATGTCTATTAAAGCGAATAGAACACACACATTGGCTGCAAAGCTGTGCAAGGCGACTCTGGCTATGTTGTGCCTTTGTACTACCGTGCCAGCCTTTGCCGGGCCAATGCTGACGCCTGGAATGAACAACGTACTGACATTTACTACTGCTCAGAACGTTGTTGACAATGGTACGCCGGGCACAAGCGTTGGCGACCTGTTTTATGGGATTCTGAATATAACCAACATCCGCGCTGGTGGAATTGAGCGCTGGGATGCCCAAAACGTGGTTGGAGCCACGCCTATTGATTCTTTTAGTGGTTATTATCTGGCTGAAGTGAAGAGCATATACACCGCTTTTCCATCATCTACGCCTTATGCTGCAGCAATAAGCCTGGGTCCTGTAAGCGGGGGTGTGGTTGATCCTTTCGGGAAATTTAGTGCATCGGAACTGGCTGCAGGTGCAATGGCAAAGCTATTTGTAGATGATGGCGCAACGGCGACTGCCTTTGAAATGAATGGCAGTGTCTCAGACGATATCAACAAGGCGACAGACGGAACACCATGGGGTACGCTGGGCTTTAATGACACGAATAACTACTGGAATGCGCTAGTTTTCAAGAATGGCAGGATTTTAGGGTTGGGTGGACTAGATTTTATTGCTAATGCTACTGGCTTCGGTTTGCTGCCGATTAACGACCCTACTTGCCCAACTTGTGCACCAGTCGACTTGTATTTCAGTACGGTTGCTTCAGCTAATAGCGTATCAGGGGCTTGGCAGTTTATCGGGGCCAATGACGGCACTTTACATCCGGTACCTGAGCCCTCAATATTGTTCCTTGCTTTTGCTGGTTTAGCAGGCCTATTCTGGAGCCGTAACAGAAGGCATTAAATTGCTTCGTAACTCCAGATGTTGCGATTAAGCCGACATTCACGTCGGCTTTTTTGCGTATGGAATTTCCCGGTTCTCTCCATTTCACCGGTGACTGTACGCAGCCCTTCATGCCTCTATTTTACGAATCGGTCGATAAAGCCGCCCATCCCTGCGAACCCCATTTCTTTGCGCCTTGGCGACTCTGCGGTTAACGAATTGGGGTTCAAGAACCTTTGGCAACTCACAACCGCCCAGCGTTCAGAATATCAGCGGGATGGCGGCGCCTTGCGTGCTGGACGACGAGTCGGTTTTTCTGGTGCCACAGGCGGATGTGACCTGATCCGGCTTACTCGCTTCTCCTCGTCTGGGCGCGACTGCTTGTCTGCGATGGTGGGAGCTTCGATCCCCGCCCATTTCAGTATCTGACGCACCTGTAGCGGATCCAGTTCCATGGTTTGCCCGCGTTTCAGGCGCGGCGGCAGGTTGATCGCACCGAAACGCACCCGCATCAACCGGCTGACAGTCAGGCCGACTGCTTCGAACATGCGCCGCACCTCGCGGTTACGGCCCTCACGCAAGACGACACGGTACCAGTGGTTGATACCTTCACCGCCCTGATCCGAAATCGTATCGAAATTCGCCGTGCCGTCCTCAAGCTCGATCCCACCTGTAAGCTGCTCCATCTGCTCGGGCGTGAGCGTGCCCAGAGTGCGCACTGCGTATTCACGCTCCACTTCAAAACGAGGGTGCATCAAATGATTGGCCAGTTCACCGGAGGTGGTGAAAATCAACAGGCCGCTGGTGTTGAAGTCCAGTCGCCCGATGGCAATCCATTTCGATGTTCTCATCTGCGGCAGACGGTCGAACACGCTGGCACGGCCTTCCGGGTCGTCACGGCTGACTATCTCGCCTTCCGGCTTGTGGTAGAGCATGATGCGCGGCATCTTGCCCGCCGCACGAACTCGGACGTTCTTGCGATCCACCCGCACCATGTCCTCATCGCTGATGCGTGCGCCCAGTTCAGCCACCTGGCCGTTGACTGTCACCCTTCCCGCCTTGATAAGTTCTTCCATGTCTCGGCGCGAACCCAATCCAGCCTGTGCCAGAATCTTCTGCAACTTCTGCGTAGGCAGACCTCGGCGCCCACGCGGCGTGCCTGATTTTTCGGCGACGTCATCACCTTCCTCAACCTCATGGACATAGACGGGAGCGGGAACTTCCTCCTCCCGGGAAGGCTTTACATCGCTTTGCGCCTTAAGCGGCTTGCGAAACGGCGTCTTCTTGCCGCCCCGGAACTCCTGGTTGCTCGCTTTTTTCCTTGGAGGTGAATCGGAGCGTGGTCCGGTGGAATCCTTCTTATCTGGCATATCGTCCTGCTTTCCGTTAATTCGTTATCAAACATGAGTCATGTAGGTTGGGTTAGGCGAGGTCTTTTGCGCCGTAACCCAACAAACCTAAACTTCAAAACACCAACATATTGAAGGAATCTTGAGTTTGTTGGGTTACGCGATAAAGCCGCTAACCCAACCTACATTTTCTCTTTCTGTCCCACTATATGTGGCTACAGTTCGCCATGACCGTTAGATGTTGCAAGTAAATTTACGTCGGTCTGCTCCATCTGTGGCAACTCCTCCAGCGAGCGCAACCCGAGATCGTCGAGCATTTGTCTGGTAGTGGCAAACAGTGCCGGCCGGCCCGGTACGTCGCGATGGCCCACCGCATCGATCCAGCCACGCTCTTCCAGCGTCTTGATCACCTGGCTGCTGACCGTAACGCCGCGAATATCCTCTATATCGCCACGCGTCACCGGCTGCTTGTAGGCAATGATCGCCAGTGTTTCCATGACTGCGCGGGAATAGCGCGGCGGCTTTTCCGGATTGAGGCGATCGAGATGTTTCTGGTATTCGGCGCGCACCTGGAAACGCCATCCACTCGCTACGCTGACCAACTCGACACCGCGCCCCGTCCAGTCCTGGCGCAGTTCTTCCAGTAGTTTGCGCAGAATGTCCGTGCCCAGTTCGAAGTCGAACAGCTTTTTCAACTCGTGCAAGGAAAGCGGCTCCTGACCTACCAACAGAGCGGTTTCCAGCACCAGTTTAATCTCTTTCAAATTAGGTGTCTGCATGGTTCAGTTTCACGTAAATCGGGGCAAATGGTTCCTGCTGGGTGACCACCACCAGGGACTCCCGCACCAGTTCCAGCACGGCGAGAAAAGTGACCACCAATTCCGGCACACCGCGTGTCGGATCGAACAGCGCACCAAACTCGGCGAAGCGCTCATCTTTCAGGCGGCGCAACAGGCGGCTCATGTGTTCGCGCACCGATAGCTCCTCACGGCTCACCTTGTGATGGCGATTGACCCTGGCACGAGCCAGCACGCCCAGCCAGGCCTGTTTCAGATCATCCAGGCTGACTTCCGGCAAGCGCTTTGCCGCTGCCTGCTCCAGCCATACCTGAACCAGGGCGAAATCACGCCCGGCGACGGGCAGCTCATCCAGCCGCTGTGCCGCCAGCTTCATCTGCTCGTATTCCAGCAACCTTCTCACCAGCTCGGCGCGCGGATCGGTTTCGTCCTCGGTACTCTCGTCCCGACGCGGCAGCAGCATGCGCGACTTGATCTCGATCAGCAGCGCCGCCATCAGCAGATACTCGGCCGCCAGCTCAAGTTGTCCTGCATGCATCATTTCAACATAGTGCATGTACTGCCGGGTCAGCTCTGCCATCTGGATATTGAGGACATCCAGATTCTGACGACGGATCAGGTACAGCAGGAGATCAAGCGGGCCTTCGAAAGTTTCGAGAAAAACCTCTAACGCTTCGGGCGGAATGTAGAGGTCATGCGGCATCTCGGTGAGCGGCTCACCGTGGATGCGGACAACGTGGGTTTCATCAATTACAGACATTCATTCTCGCCGCAGAGGAAGCGGAGGGAAAACCCTCTCTGCAGTTAACTTCCGCGTCCTCCGCGTCCTCTGCGGTTTAAGGGGTGACCTTCAACCAAACACAATCTTCACCACATCTTTGAATTGTCTCACAAAATGCGCCGTCACGCCTTCCTTTATATGATCCGGCAGCTCGTCAAAATCGCGCCGGTTGGCTTCAGGGAAGATCAGCTCTGTAATGCGGATGCGCCGCGCCGCAATCACCTTCTCGCGTAGCCCACCGATAGCCAGCACTTCACCGGTCAAGGTCAGTTCGCCAGTCATGGCGAGCGGACGGGATATTTTCTCGTGGCGCGCCAGAGACAATAGCGCGGTGGCCATAGTGACGCCCGCGCTCGGACCGTCCTTGGGCGTCGCGCCTTCCGGCACATGCAGGTGGACGAAGGCTTCGTCGAAAAATGCCGGGTTACCCTTGAATACCTTGAGGTGCGATGAGATGTAACTGTAGGCGATCTCAGCCGATTCGCGCATCACCTCGCCGAGCTTGCCGGTCATTTTGAAACCACGGTTCTTAGTATGCACCAGGGTTGCTTCGATCGACAGCGTGGCGCCACCCATCGCCGTCCAGGCCAGGCCCGTTACCACACCGATGCCGGTGATGGGCTTTTCCGGCATGAACACCGGCTTGCCCAGATATTCTTCAACCTCATCGACGCCCAGGCGAATTGGTTGCTCCTCGCCGCCGACGATCTTAACCACCGCCTTGCGTATCATGCTGCCTAGCTGTTTTTCCAGGTTTCGCACCCCGGCCTCACGCGCAAAGCCCTCGATGACGCGCTTCAAAGCGGCTTCGGTAATGGTCAGATCGCCGCGCTTCAGCCCTGCTTTCTTGAGCTGCTTGGGCCACAGATGGTGTTTGCCAATTTGCACCTTCTCGGCAGTGATGTAGCCGGACAGGCGAATCGTCTCCATCCGGTCCAGTAGCGGCGCGGGAATGGTATCGAGTTGGTTGGCGGTGCAGATGAAAAGCACCTTGGACAGGTCGAAACGCACGTCCAGGTAGTGATCGAGGAAATCGACGTTCTGCTCGGGATCGAGCACTTCCAGCAGCGCCGAGGCTGGGTCTCCCTGATAAGAAGCGCCGATTTTGTCGATCTCGTCGAGCATGATCACCGGGTTGGCCACGCCACATTCCTTGATCGCCTGGACGAACTTGCCAGGCATGGCGCCGATGTAGGTACGGCGGTGGCCTTTGATCTCGGCTTCGTCGCGCATGCCACCCAGAGAGAAACGGTAGAACTTTCGTCCTAATGCATTGGCGATGGATCGGCCGATAGAAGTCTTGCCGACACCGGGCGGCCCCACCAGCAAAATAATGGAACCAGCAATTTCGCCCTTGAGCGAACCCACGGCAAGGAACTCGATGATACGTTCCTTGACGTCGTCGAGGCCATCATGATCGTGGTCGAGAATCTTGCGTGCACGCGCCAGATCGAGCTTGTCTTTGGAAAACTTGCCCCACGGCAACTGGCTCAGCCAGTCGAGGTAGTTGCGCGTCACCGCATATTCCGGCGAGCCGGATTCTAGCACCGAAAGCTTCTGCATCTCCTCGTCGACACGTTTTTTCGCCGAATCGGAAAGCTTCAGCTTGGCCAGCCGCTCGCTGAAGCGTTCGACGTCGGCGGTTTTGTCGTCCTTGGCCAGGCCTAGCTCTTTCTGGATTTCCTTGAGCTGCTCGCGCAGGAAAAACTCGCGCTGCTGCTTGGTCATCTTCTGCTCGACCTGCTCGCGGATCTGCGACTGCAGCTTGGCGACCTCAAGCTCCTTTTTGATCAGCACCAGCACCTTCTCCATGCGGCGGCGCAGATTGAAGGCATCCATCACCGACTGCAACTCCTCTTTCGAGGCAGTCGTCAGGGAAGCAGCGAAATCGGCCAGCAATGATGGCTCATTCGGGCTGAAACGGTTGAGGAAGAACTTGAGTTCCTCGCTATACAGTGGGTTGAGGGGCATCAACTCCTTGATGGTGTTGATAATCGCCATCGCGTAGGCTTTCAGCTCATCCTCGTTGCGCGCGATTTCAGAAGGGTACTCGACCTGCACCACATAGGGCGGCTTGCTGGAAAGCCACTTGACGATGCGAAAGCGGCTCTGGCCCTCGGCAATGAACTGGATCTTGCCCTCGGCTCGTACCGGGTGATGCATGCGCACGAGCGTGCCGATGGAATAGAAATCCTCCGGTGTGGCGCCTTCGGTGTGGGGAAGATTGACCAGGATAATGCCTGCCATCTGCTGCGGCGTTTCGCCGATCTTCTTCACCGTTTCCAGCCACGGCCCCTCGTTCATTAGCAACGGCAGGCTCTGTGCCGGAAAAAATGGGCGCTCCGACAGGGGCAACAGGTAAAGCGTATTGGGATAAACGCCGGCAGGAACCAGCGGCGTGGTTTCCTCTCTGGCATCCGTGGAACGTAGAACCTCACCTTCGAGGAGTTCCTGATCTAGCGTGGTTTTCTTTTTTCTCGGCATGATGCCTCTAACATGACGCTAATCTAGCCGTAATTCAACCCCATCGCCTCGCGCACATCGCGCATAGTTTCAAATGCAAGTTCACGCGCCTTTTCGCAACCATCAGAAATGATGTTGCGCACCAGGGTGGGATCGTCCATGTACATCTGCGCCCGTTCACGCATCGGCTTCTGTTCTTCCAGTACCGCGTCGATTACCGGTTGTTTGCACTCCAGACATCCGATGCCAGCAGTCGTGCAGCCCTGCTGCACCCATTCCTTTCGACTATCTTCAGAATAGACCAAATGGAACTGCCAAACCGGACATTTCTCCGGCGTGCCAGGGTCGGTGCGTCGCACCCGCGCCGGATCGGTCGGCATGGTGCGGATTTTTTTTGCCACGCTGTCTTCATCCTCGCGCAGGGAAATGGTGTTGTTGTAGGACTTCGACATCTTCTGCCCATCCAGCCCCGGCATTTTTGAAGCCGAGGTGAGCAGCGCCTGAGGCTCTGCCAGGATCATCTTGCCGCCACCCTCGAGATAGCCGAACAGCCGCTCGCGGTCGCCCAAAGACAGGTTCTGCTGGTCATTGAGCAAGGCCCGTGCTGATTCCAGCGCCTTCTCGTCGCCTTCCTGCTGGTAGCGTGTGCGCAGCTCCTCATAGAGCTTGGCGCGCTTGCCGCCAAGCTTCTTGATTGCGGCTTCGGCCTTTTCCTCGAAACCCGGCTCACGCCCGTAGAGGTGGTTGAAGCGCCGTGCCAGTTCACGCGTAAACTCGATGTGAGGCACCTGATCCTCGCCCACCGGCACCTGGTTGGCGCGGTAGATAAGAATATCCGCCGCCTGTAGCAGCGGGTAGCCGAGAAAGCCGTAGGTGCTCAAATCCTTACCGCTAAGCTTTTCCTGCTGATCCTTGTAGGTCGGCATCCGCTCCAGCCACCCCAGCGGCGTCATCATGGACAGCAGCAGATGCAGTTCAGCGTGCTCTGGCACGCGCGACTGGATAAACAGGGTCGCACGGGACGGATCCACGCCCGCGGCAAGCCAGTCGATCACCATATCCCAGACGCTCTGTTCGATAATGCCGGGCGTGTCGTAATGGGTGGTCAGCGCGTGCCAGTCAGCAACAAAAAACAGGCACTCGTATTCATGCTGCAACTTGATCCAGTTTTTCAGCACGCCGTGGTAATGGCCCAGATGCAGGCTGCCGGTCGGGCGCATGCCGGACAAAACGCGTTCAGTAAACATGTTCTTAAGTTCTTTCTTTATCAAATACCGAATAGCAGCAATATCAACGATTTTGTCACGTGAATCAGCGGCCCGATAATCGCGCCCAGCACACCGCTGAACAGCAGAATAACCAGCAGAATCATGCCGTAGGGTTCCATCATGGAATAGCGGTAGGCCAACCGCCCCGGCAACAGGCTGACGGTGATGCGACCACCGTCCAGCGGCAGTAACGGCAGCAAATTAAGCACCATCAGCACGATATTGATGTTTATCCCGGCCATGCCCATCAGCGCCATTGGCAAGGAAAATGGACTGTCCGGCATCATGTTGGCGAGCTTCATCACCACCGCCCAGCCGAGCGCCATGGCAAGGTTTGCGCCTGGACCGGCCAGAGCCACCCACAGCATGTCCTTCTTCGGATTGCGCAAATGATTGAAATTCACCGGCACCGGTTTTGCCCAGCCAAACAGGATACCGCCCAGAAACAGGGTCAGGAGGGGAATAAGAACGGTGCCGATCGGGTCGATATGGCGTAGCGGATTCATGCTCACCCGCCCCAGCATGTAGGCGGTGGTATCGCCGAAGTGCTTTGCGACGTAGCCATGTGCCGCCTCGTGCAGGGTGATGGCAAATACCACCGGCAATGCATAAACGGCAACCTGTTGTACGATATTCAATTCCATTTATTCTTCTTCCAGTCCAAAGGGATGGATATCACCCTTGCCCGCCCGCACCAGCACTGGCGTCTCACCGCTCAGATCGATCACGGTGGTGGTGTCCACATCACCGTAGCCACCATCCACAACCAGATCAACCTGACGTTCGAGCAAGTCGCGAATATCATAAGGGTCATTGAGCGGCTGCTCATCCCCGGGTAATTGCAGGGTCGTACTCAGCAACGGCCCACCCAACTCGGCCAGGAGAGCCTGGAGAATCGGATGATCTGGCACGCGCAGGCCGATAGTCTTGCGCTTCGGATGCTGCAATCGCTTCGGCACCTCCCGTGTCGCTTCCAGGATGAAAGTGTAGCAGCCCGGCGTATTCGCCTTGAGCAGCCGGAACTGGCGGTTGTCCACTTTGGCATAAACGGAGATCTCGGCCAGATCGCGGCAGACCAGGGTCAGCGGATGATCTTCATCCACGCCGCGGATCGCTCGGATGCGCTGCTGCGCCTCTCTGTCGCCCAGGCCACAGCCCAGAGCGTAGCTGGCGTCGGTCGGATAGGCAATCACACCACCGTTGCGAATGATTTCCACCGTCTGGTGAATCAGGCGCAACTGCGGATTTTCGGGATGAATGACAAAAAACTGGGACATGATCGTTCAGTCCTGAGTGCTGAGTGCTGAGTGTTGAGCAAGGGCCGACTCAGCACTCGCCATCTCCGGCCAATTGTGCCACACCGGCTTGCAGCCAGGGGGCAACGCTGGCAAACGGCCCAGATCCATGTAGCTTTCGCCCACACCGTGAAAATCTGAACCGCAGGAAGCCATTAAATCGAATTCCTTAGCGTAGTTGGCAAATTGAATGAACTGATTGCCGGTATGGTTGCCCGTCACCACTTCGATCGCCTCACCACCGGCTTCCTTGAAATCGGCGATCAGGCTGTCCAGATTGGTCCTGCCCAAATCGTAGCGGCCGGGATGAGCGAGCACCGCAATCCCGCCGCTTGCACGTATCCAGCCGATAGCATCGGCAAAATCGGCCCAGCAGTGCTCCACATAACCCGGCTTACCCTTGACCAGGTATTTTTTGAACACAGTACGAGTATCCTTGACGATGCCCTTTGCCACCAGAAAGCGGGCAAAGTGAGTGCGGCTGATGATGCCCGGATTGGCGGCATAGGCGTAAGCGCCTTCCAGGCTGCCCGAGATACCGGCCTTTTCCAACCCGGCTGCGATGCGGATTGCCCGTTCGCCGCGACCGGCACGAATCGCTGCCAGACCATTTCGCAGTGGCTCGTAAGCGGGATCGATGCGCAAACCGACGATGTGAACGCTGCGTTTATTCCAGGTTACCGAAATTTCAACGCCATTGACCAACGTAATGCCAGCCTCGACCGCGGCCGCGCGCGCCTCGTCCAGTCCGGCGACATCGTCATGATCGGTCAACGCCAGCACCCTGACGCCTTGGGCGTCTGCGCGCCGAACCAGCTCGGAAGGGGTGAACAAACCATCGGAAATGGTTGAGTGGCTATGCAGGTCAATAACGGAAGACATTTATGGCAGGCTTGTTAAAACAACCCGAATCATAGCAAAATACGGGTCTCGATGAAATGATGCGTAATCCGACCAGCCCTGATGAAATTCCTTTTCGACCTGTTTCCCATCATCCTGTTTTTTGCCGCCTACAAATTCTATGGCATTTTCACCGCCACTGCGGTAGCCATCGGCGCGACATTTGCCCAGATCGCCTGGGTCTGGTTCCGCCATCGCAAGATTGACAAGATGCTGTGGATCAGCCTGGCGATCATTACGGTATTCGGCGGCGCGACCCTACTCCTGCATGACGAGACTTTCATCAAGTGGAAACCGACCGTACTCTACTGGCTGTTCGCCAGCGTGCTGCTGATCAGCCAGATCGCCTTCAGGAAGAACCTGATTAAAGCCATGATGGGAAAGCAGATGGTTCTGCCGGAAAATATCTGGAACAGGTTGAATCTGGGCTGGGCCAGCTTTTTCACGGTAGTCGGATTCGTCAACCTGTACGTGGCTTTCAACTTTTCTACCGACACCTGGGTCAACTTCAAATTGTTCGGCATCCTTGGGCTGATGCTGGTATTTGTCCTCGGACAAGGCTTGTTGCTGGCAAAATACATTGAAGAAGACAAGGATGCCCAGTAATGCTGTATGCCATTATCGGCGATGACGCACTGGACAGCCTGGAAAAACGCCTGGCCGCCCGCCCTGCACACCTCGCCCGACTGGATGCCTTGCAACAAGATGGGCGACTATTGCTGGCAGGCCCATTTCCCGCGATCGACAGCCCGAACCCAGGCCCAGCCGGCTTCTCCGGTAGCCTGATCGTGGCCGAATTCGAATCTCTGGAAGCTGCGCGCACCTGGGCCGAGACCGACTCTTACGTCTCGGCCGGGGTTTTCTCACGAGTTACTGTTAAACCATTCAAGAAAGTACTGCCTGCATGAGCACACCTGAAAAAATTCGTGAACGACTCGCCCCGCTTTCCCCGGAACGTCTGGAAATCGAAGATGAAAGTGCCCGGCATGCCGGCCATGAAGGCGCCAAGGGTGGCGGCGGACACTACCGTCTGACTATCGTTTCACCCCAGTTCGCCGACAAATCTCTGATTGCCAGACACCGCATGATCAACGAGTTGCTTGGAGAAATGTTGCAAAATGAGATTCACGCCATCAGCATAAAAGCGTACACTCCCGGCGAGAATTAAAAATTAAATAGGCTATAATCAACCTTCTACGCTTTTTTAACCATAAGGATGTTATTGATGTTTTCATACAAATCCAGAATTCTTGCAGTTTCTATCGGCAGCATGCTCACCCTCGCCTCCTGCAATGCTCAGGATGGCGACAAAACCGCCGCGGCACCCGCTATCAGCGCTACCGCCCCCATTGCCACGGTAAACGGAGCACAGATCAGCCAGGCACGTTTCAACTTCCTGCTCCAGCAATCCCAGCAGCAGGGCCAGCCAGATTCCCCTGAAGTGCGGAAAAATATTCGTGAAAAACTGATCATTGAGGAAGTCGTTTCCCAGGAAGCGCTCAAGAAGGGTATGGACAAATCGGCCGAGGTAAACACCCAGATCGACCTCGCTCGGCAGACCATTCTGATCCGCGCCTACCTGCAGGACTACATCAAGAATAATCCCATCGGCGATGATGTGTTGAAAGCCGATTACGACAAAATCAAGTCCCAGATGGGCGACAAGGAATACCACGCGCGCCACATCCTGGTGGAAAAAGAAGCCGATGCAAAAGACATCATTGCCAAGCTGAAAAAAGGCGAGAAATTCGAGAAGCTGGCTGAAAAATCGAAAGATCCGGGCTCAAAGGCTAAGGGTGGCGATCTGGGATGGGCCGCCCCGGCCAATTTCGTGCCGGAATTCAGCGAAGCCATGACCAAGCTGCAAAAAGGTCAGTACACCACTGAACCCGTGAAGAGCCAGTTCGGCTACCATATCATCAAGCTCGAGGACTCACGCACGATGCAGGCGCCACCCTTCGATGAGGTGAAGCAGAACCTGCGTCAGCGCGCGCAACAGCAGCAAATCGACAAGATGATCTCCGACTTGCGCGCCAAGGCCAAGATTGAAGAAACGACGGAAGCGGCAGCTGCTAAAAAGTAACGTGGCAAGTACCACAACAATGAACAAGGGCGCCACTGGCGCCCTTGTTCATTTCAGAACCAGCAGAGATTACCCCACCCATTTCCTCGCATTGCGGAACATCCGCATCCACGGCCCATCCTCACTCCATTCGGCGGGATGCCAGGAATGCTGCACGGCGCGGAAGACTCGCTCTGGGTGCGGCATCATGATGGTGAAGCGCCCGTCCGGCGTGGTCAGGCCGGTGATGCCCCGGGGTGAGCTATTCGGGTTGGCCGGATAACCTCCGGTCGGCTGACCGCGATTGTCGACGTAGCGCAGTGCCACCTGAGCCGAATTCATCTGCTGCACGCTACCGAATTCGGCGTAACCCTCGCCGTGCGCCACAACGATCGGCATGCGGCTGCCGGCCATGCCATCGAGGAACAAGGATGGGCTTGGGGTCACTTCCACCATGACGAAGCGCGCCTCGAACTGCTCCGACTTGTTACGCACGAAATGTGGCCAGCTTTCCGCGCCGGGAATGATGGTGTGAAGATTGCTCATCATCTGGCAACCGTTGCACACGCCCAGGGCGAAAGTGTCGCTGCGCTGGAAGAACGCCTCGAACTCGTCTCTGGCACGGGCATTGAACAGGATCGACTTGGCCCAGCCCTCCCCTGCGCCGAGCACGTCGCCGAAGGAAAAACCGCCGCAGGCGGCAAGGCCGTGAAAGTCCTTGAAGGCAACGCGTCCTTCAATGACGTCGCTCATGTGCACGTCCACCGCCTCGAAACCAGCGCGGTCGAAGGCGGCGCCCATTTCCACCTGGCCATTGACGCCCTGCTCACGCAGGATCGCCATGCGTGGACGGCTACCTTTGGCAATGAACGGCACAGCGATGTTGTCATCGAGATCGAAGCTCAAGGCCGCATGCAGGCCAGGGGCACCGGCATCCAGAATGCTTTCGTATTCCTGCTGTGCGCACGCCGGGTTATCGCGTAAGGATTGCATCCGGCTGGTGGTTTCCGACCAGGTGCGCTGCAGCTCAATGCGCGGCATACCCAGGATTTCCTTGTTGTTGCGCTGGATGACCAGGCGGTCATCCCGATTCAGCGTGCCAATGATGTGCAACTCGCCGCGCAGGCCGGTGGCGAAAAACGCTTCCATCACGGCAGCCGTATCGCTACGCTTCACCTGCAGCATCGCGCCCAGTTCCTCGTTGAACAACACACCGAAGATGCGATCGGTGTAGCCACCAGGCGGCACTACCGGTTCTTTCCCACTCAGCTCGGCGTCACTGCGGATGCGGTCAAGGCACAATTCGTCCAGATCGACCGTCACGCCGCAATGCCCGGCGAACATCATCTCGCACAGGGTGACAAACAGTCCGCCATCGGAACGGTCATGATAGGCAAGGATGCGTCCATCCGCATTGAGACTCTGCACCGTATCGAAAAACCCCTTGAGCTGCGCTGCACTCACTACATCCGGTGCATCATTGCCGGTTTGCTTGTAAACCTGCGCCAGTGCCGAACCACCCAGCCGGTTTTTTCCCTGGCCGAGGTCGATCAGGATCAGATCGGTGTCGCCCGCATCGCTACGCAATTCAGGCGTCAGTGTCTGGCGCGCATCGACACAGGGTGCGAAGGCAGAAATGATCAGCGACAGCGGCGCAGTGACTTCCTTCCTTAAACCACCCTCCTCCCACACCGTCTTCATCGACATCGAATCCTTGCCCACCGGGATGCTGATGCCCAGTTCCGGGCACAGTTCCATGCCGACCGCGCGTACCGTGTCGTAGAGCGCAGCGTCCTCTCCGGGGTGGCCGGCCGGCGCCATCCAGTTGGCTGACAGCTTGATGTCGCCGATATCGGCGATGCGTGCCGCAACGATATTGGTGATGGCCTCGCCGATAGCCATGCGCCCGGAGGCAGCCGGATCGATCAGCGCCAGCGGCGTACGCTCGCCCATGGCAAAGGCTTCGCCACGATATTCCTCGAATCCCGCCAGCGTCACCGCCACATCCGCCACCGGGATTTGCCACGGACCGACAAACTGGTCGCGGGCTGTCATGCCGCCGACGGTGCGGTCGCCGATGGCGATCAGGAAGGTCTTGTCCGCCACCGCCGGCAGGCGCAGCACGCGCAGCGCCGCCTCGTTGAGGTCGATTCCACTTATCTCGAAAGCCGGCAGTTCCCGGGCCAGATGCACGACATTGCGAGTCATCTTCGGTGGCTTGCCGAGCAGTACCGATAGATCCATGTCGATCGGCTTGTTATTGAAATAGCTGTCCTCGAGTATCAGTCGCTGTTCAACCGTTGCCTCGCCGACTACAGCGTAGAGGCAGCGCTCGCGTTGGCAAATCGCCTCGAACTGCGGAAAATCCTCCGGCTTGACGGCGAGCACATAGCGCTCTTGCGCCTCGTTGCTCCAGATTTGCATCGGCGACATGCCCAGCTCTTCGTTGCGGATGGCGCGCAGTTTGAAGATGCCGCCACGTTTGGAGTCGTTGACCAGTTCCGGCAGGGCGTTGGACAGCCCGCCCGCGCCGATATCGTGAATTGAGATAATCGGGTTCTGATCGGCCAGTTGCCAGCAGCGGTCGATCACCTCCTGGGCACGACGCTGCATTTCCGGGTTGCCGCGCTGCACCGAGTCGAAGTCGAGGTTTTCGGCATTCGCACCAGTGTCCATGCTCGATGCCGCTCCGCCGCCAAGGCCGATCAGCATGGCCGGGCCGCCAAGCTGGATAATCAGCGCGCCCGGCGTGATCTGGTGTTTCTCGGCATGGCGCGCGGAGATGTTGCCGACACCGCCGGCGAGCATGATCGGCTTGTGGTAGCCGCGCATTTCCCCGGCCACCTGTTCTTCGTAGGTGCGGAAATAGCCGGCCAGGTTGGGGCGGCCGAATTCGTTGTTGAAGGCGGCGCCTCCGATCGGCCCTTCGAGCATGATCTGAAGCGCCGAAGCGATGCGGCCCGGCTTGCCATAGGAGTCCTGAGTGCTGAGTCCTGAGTGCTGAGTTTCAGTGTTTTTGTAATGCTCCCACGGCTGCTTGAATCCGGGAATATTCAGATTAGACACCGAAAAACCGGAAAGTCCCGCTTTCGGCCTGGAGCCACGACCAGTTGCGCCTTCGTCGCGGATTTCACCGCCCGAGCCCGTGGCTGCGCCAGGAAACGGCGAAATCGCGGTAGGGTGGTTGTGGGTCTCCACCTTCATCAGTATCTGCGCGTCGTCCTCGACGTAGCCATATTTTGCACCTGCGCCTGGATAGAAGCGCTTAACCTTGAATCCCTCGATGATCGAGGAGTTGTCGGAATAAGCCACCACCGTGCCGCGCGGGCTTTTTTCGTGGGTATTGCGGATCATGCCGAAGAGGGATTTGTCCTGCTTTTCGCCGTCGATCACCCAGTCCGCGTTGAAAATCTTGTGGCGGCAGTGCTCGGAATTGGCCTGAGCGAACATCATCAGTTCGACATCGGTCGGGTTACGACCGATACGAATGAAGTTCTCCACCAGGTATTCAATTTCGTCCGGCGACAACGCCAGCCCCATTTCTCGGTTGGCACGTTCCAGCGCGTCCTTGCCCTGCCCCAGGATATCCACAGTACTGAATGGCGCCGGATCGAAGTGGCGGAACAGCTTTTCAGCATCGTCGAAATCGGCCAGCACCACTTCCGTCATGCGGTCGTGTATCAGCGGCAGCAGCACTTGCTTTTCCTGCTGGGTCAGAGATGTGCCGTCGGCTTTCTGTGCGTAGAACGCCACCCCCCGCTCAAGGCGTTCAACTGCCTCCAGCGCGCAATGACTGGCGATGTCGGTGGCCTTCGACGACCACGGCGAAATCGTGCCCAGTCGCGGCACCATCAGGAACAGTTCGCCCTGCGGTTCTTCCACCGGGGATGCGGGACCATAGGTGAGGATCTTCTCCAGCAGCAACAATTCCTGCGCTTCCAGCACACGGCGGGTGGCGGCGAAATGCCAGTATTCGGCGTGGACATGGGAGATAGCAGGCGCAACATCGCGCAGGCCCTGCATCAGTTTTTCGAGACGAAAAGAGGAAAGGGCGTTGCCGCCGCGCAGTTTGAGCATAACTACCCTGAGTGACTAAAGGTCAAAGAGCAAATCATACCCGAAAACAACCTTCTAATGCTTACCGCGTGCCAGTACCACTCGGTTGCGACCAGCGTGCTTAGCCTCATACAGCGCCTTGTCCGCAGAATCCCCAAGCTTGATCGCATCCTCGAAATGCGCAACATCAGCGATGCCGCAACTGAATGTAGCGGAAAACTCATTTCCCTCTACCAAGTGGCTCAACCGGGAAAAAGCCTCCCGCAGTTCATCCATGACTTTGATAGCCGTTGGGCCATCCGTATTGCTCATGATGACAGCGAATTCCTCGCCTCCATAGCGGCCGACCACGTCAGTCTCGCGCAAGCGTTGCTTCAACAAACGTGACAGGCTCTTGATCACTCTATCCCCGACTGGATGGCCATAGGTATCGTTCACTTTCTTGAAATAATCAATATCTACCATGGCATAGCTTAACGGGGTCCTCTGTCTTTTTGCACGCGCCACCTCTCTCTCCAGTTGATCCTTGATCGCGGTATGGTTAAGCAATCCGGTCAGACTGTCGCGAACCATGAAAGAACGCAACATTCGGGAACGCTGGATACGTGTTGCTATTGAGGAAACCAGGTGCTCCGCCTTGATCGGCTTGGTGAGAAAATCATCACCGCCCAGGCTCATCGCAGACAATTGCTTGTCCATGTCTTTTTCGGCAGACAGATAGACTATGGGAATACTGACAAACGCCTCCAATTGACGAATCACTCCGGCCAATTCCATCCCGTTGCATTCCGGCATGTAAATATCCATCAGGATCAGATCCGGGGCAAATTCCCGCAGCGCCTCCATCACCTCCATGGGCTGGTTCACCACTTTAACAGTCATGCCAGCCTGCTCCAGAATGGCGGCATGATAGTTGGCCATCGAAACCGAGTCGTCAACGATCAATATTCGGTTGGGCTCCGGCGGCATGATGGAACTCAGCTCATCGAGCTTGTCGACAAGAACGCCGATATTGACGGGCTTCGAAAAATAAGCACGCCCGCCGGTGCGAACCGCCTCAAGACGGGCTGTTATGTCGTCCAGCGCGGAGAGATATAACACTGGAACCAGCGTAGCCCGACCCTGTTGGACTTCCCTCATGGCGTTAATCCCGCCCATCTGGTCACCTGGAAACCCGATATCCATGATAACCAGCACTTTCAGGGTGGTTTTCATGGCCAGCAGGAATTCGTCAAGACGGTTGAAAATACGCACCTGATAGCCAAAATAGCTTAATTGCAGAGCAAGCTCTCCTGCCAGTTCCACATCATCTTCAACAAGGTAAAGAAGCTTGGCGGCTTCGACAGGCGCTGGAGAAGTTGCCATGAAATCAGGCGGGGCATACGCCGGGGTATCCGCACTTGAAGCAGCTTGTCTCAACCCCGAAATTTGCCGGCGAAAAACAGCGAATTCTTCATCATTCGGCGGCGATTTCCGGGTTACGATATTTTTAAGGCCCTCTTCCAGAACACGTGCGACACGAGTAAGTTCGGTAAAGCCGAAAGTTGCGCCGGAGCCGGACAGGCTATGCACCATGCGGTGAAGCGTATGCAAGGTTTCCTCATCCAGACTGGACTGATAGGCCGCACAGGTTTTCTCGACTTGTTGGATTTTTTCCGGCAATTGCAACGCATAGGCCTCGCGCAGCACCCGCATCTTTTCCTGCAACTCTTCTGCGGGATTAGCCATGGCAGCTCGCCCAGATCTCTTCCACTCTGCTCGCCAAAGCCATCGGATCAAACGGTTTTGGAATCACGTCCACCGCACCGAGTTCCTTGTACTGCGCGACTTCGCTCGGCTGCACCTTGGCGGTCATGAAGGCGACCGGGGTCGATGCAGTTTGGGGTAAGCCACGCAGCATCTTGAGCGTGGTCGGTCCATCCATCCCCGGCATCATCACATCCAGCAAAATAAATTGCGGCTGAAATGCAGGTGCGCGTGCTATCGCCTCATCACCCGAACTGCATACTTCCACGGTAAAACCACCCAGAGTTTCCAGGGCAAGCCGCGCCACCATCTGGATATCCGGCTCATCTTCCACATACAGTATCCGAGTTAATTTATCCGCCATGTCATGCCTTTCCAGTTATGCATTCCAAAACCTTGTCCAGTACGCGAGCTGCATTGAATGGCTTGACCACAAAACCCGCTGCGCCTTTCTTGATTGCTTCGGTCACCTTGTCCATGGTTGCCTCCGCACTAACCATGATGATTTTTATTTCCGGCTGCGCCTGCCGGATCGCTTCCAGCGCCTGCAGACCATCCATTTTCGGCATCTGGATATCCAGCAGTACCAGCTTTGGCTTGAGTCTGGCGCACAGTGCAACGGCATCCTCACCGTTGGACGCCTCACCTACCACCGAATAATCCTCGCTGCGCAGAATAGCCTTCAGCATCTCCCTCATCAGGTTGTCGTCATCCACCACCACAACCGAGGTGTTCCTGGGTGAACCCATCCTATGTTTTCCCTATCAATCGTTTGATTGTTGTCAGCAACACCTCGTTACTGGTGCGTGCCTTGATCAATGCCGAAGCCACCTGGCGACTGATCTCGTCGCTTGACTCCTCTGCGGAGAAAATCAAGACGGGGATGGCAAGCCCCTTCTCATTCAGGAACGGCAACAAGTCCAGGCCGGAACCATCTGGCAGACCGATATCGAGAATGATCAGGTCAAATCTTTCAATACCAAGACATGCCTTTGCATCGGTTAATGTGGGAGCCGAGACCAGCTCTGCTTCATTTCCAACCAGGGCCGACAGAACCTGGCGAATATCCGGGTCATCTTCCACATGCAGGATGACAGGTTTATTTCCGCCTTGCTGGCTGATACGCTGCAATACGTTCATTAATCGCGTTTCATCAATGGGTTTTTGCAGCCAGTCCAGTACGACGCAACCACTTTCCAGATAATTGCCACTCAGCCCTCCCGTAGCGGAAACCACAATAACCGGAATATCGCGAGTAGCCTCATTGGCACGCAAATCATGGATCAAGGAAATGCCATCCTGGCCAGGCAACATCACATCCAGCGTAATAGCCCGGTACTGCACGCGGCTCAACAAATCCAGCGCCTCTTCGGCAGAATAGGCGATATCGCTATCGAAGCCCCCCTGTTTCAACATCATTTGTAAAAGCCTGGCTGTATCCCGGTCATCTTCGCAGATCAGGATGCGATTCAGCTTCTTCACATTATCTTGTAGACCCAGGCCCGATTGCTCACGCCACTCCGGCAAGTCAATGAAGAACGTAGTTCCAACACCGCGCTCACTTTCAAACCCTATTTCCCCACCCATCTGTTCGATGATGGCCTTGGTAATACTCAAGCCCAGACCTGTTCCACCTTTTTTACGCGTATCTGATGAATCAGCCTGCGAAAACTTCTGAAAAATTTTGCCGCGAAATTCATCCGGTATCCCTAGCCCGTGATCGGCAACCGAAATTCTGACCCCTTTCTCGGCACACTCAACGGATACATTTACCGTCGCGCCGGTTGAAGAGAATTTGGCGGCATTGGACAGCAGATTTGCCATTACCTGCATCAACCTGCCTGCATCCGCATTAACGCTCACTGCGCGCTGCGGATTTTCCAGCACAAAGCCAACATTGAACTGGTCACCGTAAGCCCGGTTAACCTCCAGTGCTTGCTCAATCAGGGGCACCAGTTCCAGCGGTTTCATATCAAACTGCATGTTGCCGGATTCAATCTTTTCGATATCCAGAATATCGTTGACCAGCATGATCAGGCGTTCGCTGTTCTTGTGCGCGATGTCCACCATTGCCTTGGCCTGAGGGGGCAATTCCCCCACCACACCGCCAACGATCAGACCCAGCGAGCCGCGAATCGAAGTCAGCGGTGTACGTAGCTCATGACTGACAGTGGAAATAAACTCGCTTTTCATCTGCTCGACTTTGACGCGCTCGGTGATGTCGCGCACGATACCCGTAAACATCCGCTTATCGACCAACTGCATTGCGGACACCGCCAGATCCATGGGGAAAGTGGAGCCATCCTTGCGCCGCCCAACCACCTGGCGCCCAATGCCGATAATTTTCTTTTTTCCGGTAGACACGTAATTGTGGAGATAGCCATCGTGCTCGCTATGATAAGGTTCCGGCATCAACATCTTGACGTTGTTGCCGATCACTTCGGCAGCGGCATAGCCAAAAATTTTCTCGGCCGCCTTATTGAACGATCCGATGTTTCCCCGCTCGCCGATGGTAATGATGCCGTCCAGCACATTGTCCAGAATTGCCGCCAAGCGGGCCTCATCATCGCGGCGCGCCTGAATCGCCAGATTGCGTTCAGTGATATCGCGCACGATGCCGGTGAACATGCGCTTCTGCCCTATCCACATCTCGCTCACCGCAAGATCCATGGGAAAAATTGACCCGTCCTTGCGCTTACCACTCACTTCACGACCAATCCCGATAATTTTTTTTACGCCAGAGGAACGGAAGTTGTGTAGATAGCCATCATGTTCACCGTGGTAAGGCTCTGGCATGAGCATTTTGATATTTCGCCCGATCACCTCATCAGCGGAGTAACCGAATATTTGCCCAGCAGCACGATTGAATGAAACCATGATACCGTGATCGTCGATGGTGATAATGCCATCCACGACGCTTTCCAGCACGGCTTGTAACTGTTGGTGGCCCGCATCGATACTCACGGTTGCTTCTACCAGTGTCTGCTGATTCAGCTCCAGTTCCACACTCCTGGCAAGATCCGCGAGTAATGCCAGTATTTCCGCGGAGAAATCCCTGGGTTTACTGTCGATAATGCAAAGCGTACCAAGCCGGCTGCCATCGCCGGCCTTGAGTGGGTGACCTGCATAGAAGCGGATATGTGGCGCATCAGTGACTAACGGATTGTCCGCGAAGCGGGGATCGTCCAGCGCATTGGCAACCACAAAAGTATTTTCGCTCAGGATGGCATGGCCACAGAAAGAAATAGAGCGCGGCGTCTCGGTTGCGCTCAGTCCTTGACATGATTTGAACCATTGACGGTCCGCATCCACCAGCGAAATCAAGGCAAAGGGCACATCAAACAAGTGTTGGGCCACGCGGGTGATGCGGTCAAAGCGCTCCTCTGGCGGCGTATCCAGAATACACAACGCTCTTAGCACCTCAAGTCGGCGTGCCTCGTTAGCGGGAAAAGTGGGTTCCTGCAATGCGATCTCCTTAATTCATCACTAACACTACAGCTTCAGCTTTCCCCGCGCCATCCGATTCCCGCTCATTGCCATAGACTTTCTTCATTCCAGTCAGCTTTTTCACCTTGTTTACGCTGCCCGTTTATAGCATATTTGCAATGTTACCAGTAAAGCTGGAATTGAAATGAGTGCTTCCCCAATTTACCTCTCCCACGAAATTCGCCAACTGGAGAAAATCGCCCTGGCTAATGGCATCACCGACCTAATGGAGCGGGCCGGGCTGGCGGCGGCGGAACTGGCGCGCGAACTGTTGGCGGGCAAGACCTCGGTGTTGGTGATCGCTGGGCCAGGCAACAACGGTGGCGACGCGCTGGTTGCTGCACGCCACCTCAAAGCCGGGTGGTTCAAGGTCAACGTCGTATTTGCCGGAGAAGCCGCCAAGCTGCCACCCGATGCGGCAAATGCACTGCAAGCCTGGCGGGAAGAAGGCGGCGAGCTGCTCGACGCCATTCCGGCCAATGGCCAATGGGATATGGTAATCGATGGGATGTTCGGTATCGGCCTGGCGCGTGAATTGAGCGGACGCTATCTGGAACTGGTGCGGGAAATCAACCGCATGAACTTGCCGGTGCTGGCGCTGGATGTGCCCAGCGGGCTGGATGCCGATGCAGGGCAGACCTTCCGCGCCGCAATCCGCGCCAGCCACACCCTCACTTTTATCGCGCTGAAACCGGGGCTGCTCACTGCCTACGGGCCGGACTACTGCGGCCAGATTCATATCGATACGCTGGGGCTGGATGCCCCTGCCCTGCTCAAGCCCAGCGGCTGGCTGCTGGAGAAAAATGAAGTGGCCGCCGCGCTCAAACCGCGCCCGCGCAACAGCCACAAAGGTATGCTCGGCAGCGTCGGCATCCTCGGCGGCGCGTCCGCAATGTGCGGTGCGGCGCTGCTGGCCGGACGCGCCGCGCTCAAGCTGGGTGCGGGTCGGGTCTATGCCGCACTGCTGGCGGATATGGCCCCGGCTGTAGACATGGGGCAGCCCGAGCTGATGCTGTGCGCGCCGGAAAAGCTCTTCCAGCTCGACCACCTGAACTGTCTCGCAGTCGGCCCCGGCCTGGGACAATCCCCGCAAGCAGTTCAATTACTCAGGCAGGCACTAGAAACAGAATTACCGCTGGTACTGGATGCCGATGCGCTTAATCTGCTGGCTATCCATGATGACCTGCAAGAACTGACGAAAAGCCGCAAGGGCAGCACTATCCTCACCCCCCATTCGGCCGAGGCAGCGCGGCTGTTGTCCAGTACTACCCACGACATCCAGCAGGAACGGGTCCATTCCGCAACGCTGATCGCACAACGCCTTAACTGTCTGGTGTTGTTGAAAGGCGCCGGCAGTATCTGCGCGACGCCCAAAGGGGAATGGTTCGTCAACCCTACCGGCAACCCTGGCATGAGCAGTGCCGGCATGGGCGACGTGCTGTCAGGCATGATCGCTGCTCTGATCGCCCAGCGGCTGACGCCGCAATCAGCCCTGCTGCTGGCCGTTTACCTGCACGGTGCGGCAGCCGACGATTTGGTGGATCAGGGCATCGGCCCGATCGGGCTGACTGCGACGGAAGTCACCGAGGCAGCCAGAATACTGCTTAACCAATGGGTCTACCGGCGATAATATCTTCAGGCACCCTCTTCGAAGTGTTTCACCAGCGCCTGCAGGCCAGCAGCCACGCGTGCCAATTCTTCGGCGGCCAGGTTAACCTGACTGATGCTCTCATTAGTCTCCTCGGCCAGTTCTGATACTCTGGCCATGCTGACGGCCATATCCTCTCCGGCGAGAGACTGCTGGTCGGAGGCCTCGGCAATGTGCTGCGCCATATCGGTAACACGGTCAGAAGCCACGCTAATTTCCTGCAGGTTGTCGCTGCTGGCTCGAGTCAGCTTCAGCCCCTCCTCCACCTCCTGAGAGGCCTGTTGCATCGAACGGACGGCGGCGGCAGTAGCATCCTTGATGCTGGCCACCATCCGGGTGATATCTGCGGTACTGTTTGTCGTTCTCTCGGCCAGTTTTCTTACCTCATCGGCAACCACGGCAAAACCGCGACCCTGCTCACCGGCACGCGCCGCCTCGATCGCCGCATTCAGCGCCAGCAAATTGGTCTGGTCGGCGATTTCCCTGATTACATTGGTAATATCGCCAATCTTCTGTACCGACTGTTCCAGTTCGGAAATCGTCGAACCGGTTTCATCCACCGCCTTCACCACGCGTGAAGTGGCTTCCATACTCCGCGTCATCTGGGAATTGCCGTCTTTCACTACACCCTGAGTATGGTTTGCAGCGCTCGCTGCATTTTTTGCATGCTCCGCCACTTCCCGGCTGGACACACTCATTTCCTCAATCGCCGCGGAAGCCTGCATCACCTGATCGCTCTGCGAATGAACTCGCTCAGTGACGCGCCCCACCTCGTGCTCCAGTTCATGGCTACGCGACTCGATCACGGACGAAGCCAATGCCACCTCATCGAGTATCACTTTGAGGTGTACCTGCACATAGGCGAGCGCAGTCTGAATCTGCCCGAATTCGCTCTGGCTA
Source organism: Gammaproteobacteria bacterium (assembly GCA_018823025.1). GTDB lineage: Bacteria > Pseudomonadota > Gammaproteobacteria > Burkholderiales > Sulfuricellaceae > Sulfuricella. The sequence goes on from JAHJJI010000004.1 coordinate 23,639, forward strand.
CCAATTGCGATTTTATTTTGCAGGTTACCTTCGGCAATATTCTCGAAAACCTCGTGAGCCTTGGCAAAACCGCGGTTCATATCGCGGATCATCTGCATACTAATAACAAAGGTGACGCCGATCGCTGCGACAGCGAACAGGATGTTTTCCGTATGCAGGCCGGCACGGCCCATCAACACGCTAACCACCAGAGATGCACTCATCAGGGTCAAGAGCCCGATCAGGCCACCCTTGATGGTGAGTTTCTCTAGCCAGCCGGGTTTGGGCAGCGCCTTTCCCTTGTTCACTATGGCGTAAAGTTCTTCGGCTGAGGCAACCTGCTCGCGACTGGGTGGCGTGCGCACCGACATGAAACCGGTAACCTGGCGGTTCTTACGAATGGGAACAACAAACGCTTCTACCCAGTAATGGTCGCCATTTTTGCTGCGATTCTTGACGATGCCTCTCCACGACTTGCCCAGTTTCACTGTGGCCCAGAGATCCGCAAATGCGGCTGGCGGCATGTCCGGATGGCGTACCAGATTGTGGTTCTTGCCGATGAGTTCATCGCGCCCGAAACCGCTGAGGTCGACAAAAGCATCATTGGCGTAGGTAATTGATCCTTTGAGATCGGTTTTGGTAACTATGGTGCCTGATATAAACGGCTTTTCGATACCGGTGACCGGCATATTGATCTTCATGTGTCCCCCTGTTTAAGAATCTAACAGCTGGTTTCAATCCCGCGCAGGGTGCAGTGCCCAACGCAAAAGCGGAATGAACCCGACTGCAAGGCCCTGTAAAACTTGTTTGTATTTTTCTAGGAACGTCATGATAAGACATATGAGTAAAATCATGGTTGATGCATGTCAACGCCATAGCACAAATAGTTGACCACTCAGGAAATAATCAGCTTCATCCCGATCAGGATGGTGACGATTTCGAAGGCCCGCTTGATCCAGCGGTTGCCTTTTTTGATCGCATAATGGCTGCCGACATAGCCGCCGATCAGCGAACCCGCCAGCAGTGCCGGCATCCAGCCCCAGGCGATAGTGCCGATCAGACCCAGAACAATCGCCCCCGTTCCATTCCACACCAGCCCGCACAGCACCAAGGTATAGGCCACGGCGCGCTTGTAGTCGAGGCCGAAATGACGGATCAGCCACATGGTGAGAAACAGCCCGGTACCGGAAGTGATCGAGCCGTTGAGGAAGCCGACCACGAACAGGCCGACCGCGCCGGTCGCAAGGGCGCGTCCCTCGCGGTTTCTGGGGGCGTGCTCCATGCCCAGTTTCGGCTTGAATACGGAATACAGCCCCAGCCCCAGGGTCAGAAATCCCAGTGCCAACTGCGCGTAGTGTGCCGGGATCTTGAGAATAGTGTTCGCTCCCAACACCACGCCAGGCAAGCCCGCACCCAGAATAATCAGGGAGAAGCGTCGTTCCAGATGGCTTTCACGCCAGTGGCGGATAGTCGCACCGAGCCCCAATGCAACGCTGGCCACCTTGTGCGTAGCCAGCGCCACACCGAACGGCAGGCCGAGAAAAATCAGCATGGGAAACTGGATCAAGCCGGCTCCGCCGCCGGAAAGGGCGGAAAACCAGTTGGCGATAAAGGAAGCGAGAAAAAGGACGAACTGCTCGGCAACGCTCATCGGGTCAAGCGCTTACTCCATATTCGGCTGGCAATTTAGCGTAAAACAGCCGCAAATTTTCTGACTTAAGCAGATCCAGCAAGCGCTCTGACTGTTCCTCGCTGACCATGAACTCGATTTCAACCGGCAACTCGCCGGCAAGTTCGAAGAAAGCCTCCTCATGCAGGCGACCGTGGCGACCGAAACCGGCAATTGCCCGGAATGCCGTACCGCCCAAGACACCCATTTTTTTTGCCTGTTCGAGCAACCACTCGTAAAGTGGAATTCCGTTGTGCAACCGCGATTCGCTGACAAACAATTTCAGGCAGATTCCTTGCATGGTCTTACCCTTTCAAAAGTTTCACAGTCCATATGCCCAGTATAGTCGCAACCAGTGAGCCGGCTACGTGTGCCCCGACGATTGCCGCACCCCAGGCATACTGGGCACGGAGCAACAGCGTCACGGTTTCGCCCGAGAAAGTGGAGAAAGTGGTGAGACCGCCGAGAAAGCCGGTGGCGATCAGCAACCGCGCTTCCGGCGGCAGGCCGGGATGGTCGGCGAACATCGCCATTGCTAGTCCCATCAGGTAGCCACCCACCAGATTCGCAGCCAGCGTGCCCAGCGGCAGCGTAGGAAACACCGGATTCCACAGGAGGCCGAACCACCAGCGCAGCCAGGCGCCCACCATCGCGCCCGCACCCACGGCTAGCAAGCCGTAAAAACTCATTGCACGACTTTCATGATTGCATTCATCGCAGCATCATAAGCCAAGCCACCAGTCCGAGCAAAGTGAAGAGCAGCATCGGCAGCGCCAACGCTAGACCAACAAGAAAATACTGGCTCCAGCGCGCCTGCGTGATGCCGTCTCTAGCGCGGTCCGGAGGCCACCCCAAAAAACTCTCGCATCAGAAAATCTTCCAGTCCCGCGTTATCTTCGACGCGTGCAGACATGATGACTACGCGATTCAGGCGCTGCGAATCCCAATTAAAATCCCCTTTGTAATATTTGCGTATCAGTTCAATCATTCTGCGCACGATTGCGCGCTCTATATCCCCATTTGGACCTGCTTCGACTTCGATCAATTCGCGCCGGGAATTGCTAAAGTCTTTTGTCCAGCCACGAAACGAAAATTTACCCGTCCGTGTGCCCACACTGATAACTTGAAACACCCCGTTCGTGCCTTGTGGCTGGAGATTGCGCATGATGTTCGCCATCCTGATCTCGTCGTCCGTGGGCACGTGCTCATTCGCTTTTGCTGCTGCATATTCGCGTTCGGCAGCCGTCTCGGCGGCACGGCGACGCTCTCTGGCCGCATTGATGTAGGCCGTCAAATCTGCCGGTGGCGCCGAATTGGGTACAGGTGCCGGATCTGACTGGGCCACCGACTTGGCTGCTGCTATTTCAGTACGAGGTTTTATCTTGGGCTTGCGAGCTTGCTTGGGCATCGGTTTGGATTGAACTTGCGAACTTTTACTGGGTGCCACTTCAGGCAATTCCACGAAGCTGGCTTCTATGGGTGCTGACACTCCATTTTCCACATTGGGAGCGCTCAGGAAAGAGCCAAATTTCCAGATGATAACCAGCCAGAGGATGATCGCCAGTGGCGCCGGCCACCAGAGCCTGATCTCCTTTGACCGGGAATCGGACACGCTTACGCTCACGACCTTGCCGCAATTACCGCATATGCCGTGATGAATCTCCCGTGGCCGGAAATCTGGCACGTTTACAACATCACTCATGCTTTACCGCAATCAAAAATTTCTGTGCGCCTGCGGCCCTGGCCTGCAGCATCGCCTGCACCACGAGGCCCTGTGGCGCTATGTGATCCGCGGACACGATGACGCTTTGTTGCGGATTGCTCAGCAGCGGCCCGAGTGTGGCGGCCAGGGTTTGCAAGGTTACCGGGGTTCGGTTGACAAATATTTTGCCATCGCCTGTCAGCGTCAAGGTGAGCGGCATATCCGCCTTGAGCTTTTCGGCTTTCCCCTGAGGCAGATTAACTTGCAGCGAATCGAGGTTCTGCATAGCCAGCGAAGACAGCATGAACGTCGCCAGCAAGAAGAACATCACATCGATCATCGGAATGATTTCGATGCGCCCCTTGCGATACGTCCTGGGTTTACGCAGCTTCATGGGCGTCACCCTGTTGGTCCAGACGGATGTGATCGATCAGGCGCGTGCCGAGGCGTTCCATTTCGTCCATGGTTTGCGATTGCACACGAGAGAAGTAATTGAACCCGAACAAGGCGATCAGCGCGATCAGCAAGCCGATTGCCGTTGCAATGAGCGCCTGGGCCACACCGCCCGTCACCCCGGTGGGATTCACAATGCCGCTGCCGCCGATGATCTTGAAGGCATCCATCATTCCGCCGATGGTTCCCATCAGCCCGAGCAAGGGTGCCGCAGTGACGATAGTCTCCAGCACCCACAACCTGCGGGCAAGCGATGTTTCGATCAGCTGGGCTTCATCAGCCGCACGGGATTCAGTCCACCATGCGGGACGACTCCGGTTGGCGATCACCACCTCGAAAAACCGCCTGAAGTAATGACGTTCATTCAAGCCGTAAAGCTTTTTTTCCAGATCTTCCCAGGCAAAGCCATAAGTCTCGGCGAGGTTGAGTAACTCAAGTGGAAGACGGGCATAACGCCAATAGATAAATGCCTTCTCAAGCATAATGACCAAGGCGATGATCGCCAGCAACGACAACGGCAGAATGATCATTCCGCCGAGTTTTATTGCGATCCAGGTTTCATGTAGGTCTTGCATGGTTGACTCCGAATTGGATGGGATTAAAAATAGTGGAAAGCGCTAGTGACCGGGGAACAGAACGGCGCGTTCGAGGTTCGCCATCAGCACCCAGGAGGAGTTTTTTGCGGAAGTAGAGTACATCAGTTACGCTTCAAGTGCGCAGGCGTTTTAGAACTCTATGCTCAGCGCGACAGAGCCATAAGACTGGTTTGGCCCCTGTTCCTCGAATTCCCGTGAACGGTAAACATGCATCACGGCCAGCTTGACGCCGTGTCCAGCGACCAAACTATGAGCGCTGACCCCGATAGCCGCCTGGGCAACCCATGGCCGGCGAGTGACACTGTGGCTTGATCGAAAGAGGTTGCCGTCGAGTGAAAAATCATGCGCGACGAGTTTTGTTTCCATCGTTCCAAAAAGGTGAATACCGGGTCGCAACCTGGCGACCGACAATGGTGCATCAGCTGAGCCGCTACGGATGGAGGCGGATGGCGGACGATTTTCGGCGCCGGGTCTGATCGGATAGGTCCCGAAGTCGTTCGGCAGATTCCAACCGATACGCCCTTCGATCCCCAGGGTAGCGGAGGTTTCGATGTTGCCTAGTCGCAGTCCCAGTGAGCGTATCGAATCGGCTGAGAAACCCGGCGTGATCGGTCCCGTTCCGCGATAGTCCTTGAATTTTCGGTCGATGGCCAATTGCAGCGCAGGCTCATTCTTCAACTGATGTTGCCAACCGAGAAATCTGTCGGCGCCGATCGCATCGTGAACAAGATTTTGTGTCTGTTCCGCGAGAGACAACGGGCCGATGACGCCCAATGTGATCTCGCGTGTATCGAGCATTTCCGAGAGGCTTTGTGGTTCATGTTTCCGCCGGTTCCACGACATGCCCACGTACAGCAAGCCCGCATAAGGCCGATCGTCCAGGATCGGATCGGTTCTGGCAGGATCTTTTGGCGTGAACATGGATTGGCCAAACTTCACCACCACATTTTGCGTATGTGCGGAGTTTGCCTCATCGGACCAAAAACCAGGGTTCAGAAACTTGATGAGTTCCGCCTGTAATCGTACCGGTGTGGGCATGCACTCGGTTCGAAGCTTGCCGGCGATGTCGTGCGAAACAGCGGTGAATGCCACGCCGTTCGTGTAGTTTTGGTCGGTACCGGTAAAAAGGTCATTCTCCAGTCTTGCGGTACCCCCGCGGAATCTGACCACTTCATCTGCCTTGCAACCATTGATGCTGGAGGTGTTTTCATTGGTGGCCTGTGCGATGGCCGGCACGATGAGTAAAAACATCATGAGTAGCCACGCGGATTTCCCCTGCCCACGCCTTGTCGTCAGATGCATCGTGGGGAGCGGCCTGCATGCCATCACGCCAGACGCCGCACCAACCGGCGCCAGGCAATGGCCGCGATCGTCACCCACACCAACGTTCGCAGGCTCATGGCAATCACCGTGCGCAACTCGTAGGCGCCACCGGAAACCACGTGTATGCCGAAAGCCGCTAACGTGAGCGCTGTCGCCGTGGCGATGGCGACGGCCAGCCACATTGCCCAGCACTGCTGCAGCCACAGACCGGTGCCGGCAATGATATAGGCGAAGCCCGCCAGAAAATTAAACCAGAGCACGAAAGGCACATAGTTGCCGGCTGCAATGCGCGCTGCTTCGTCACCGAACAAAATCGTGCCGCCTTCCTTGACGGTCAGCAGACCGAACCCTGCCGCGACCAGCGAAATCGCCCAGATTCGGAATCCGCGTTGTCGATTGTAGGTATTCATGGAATTACCCCTGTAGTGTTAACGCTTGTATTCAACAGAATCATTGAACAGCGTCCTTCTTGCCGTAGAAATGCTCTACAAACGGTTTGCGGAATTCGCTGTGGCAGTTGTAGCAACTGGTCTGGAGTTTCTGGAAGGCGAAAATGACGCCTTGGCCATCTTTGGCCTTGGCGGCCTTGCCTACCGACTGCGCCTGCTCGTGGGTTTCTCCGTCATAGGCCTTGAACTTGCCCATGTTGGCACCCATGAAACCCATGATGCGCATTTTTTCCGTCATCGGCGGCTGAGGATGGTCGGCGATCAGGGGTGCGGTTTTTTCCACCAATTCCCAGTCCCCGCGAGAAATCCCGTCGGTGATGGTTTGCATATTATTACCCAGATCCTTCATGACCTTCTGCAAGACTAGCGGCTCCGCCGCTTGCACTCCAGATACGGCGAATAGCAAGAATGAAGGAACAAGGAAATTGAGGATAAGGTTATGGGTGTTTTTCATATCAGGAAGCCCTTTTGTAAACAGTTTTTGCTAATCCATCCAACAAATGAGGCGCAAAACCTGCGCCCCTTTGACTCAGGCCGCTGTTGAAATGGTGCGGCCGCGGGTTTGCTCGTCTTGACCGAATGCACCATAAGATGCCGCCAGTTCCATTATTCTAGCCATTACCCTGGCATCGGCACTCTGCGCTTCACTTGAGGACGAGGTGGTTCCGTTTGATAATTGGTAAGCCATCGCTTCCTGCGCACTGATTTTTCCATCCTGATTAGTGTCCGCCGCGTCAAAATTCTGGGCCAGGGTATTCAGCGCCTGTGATGCGTTGCCAGTGGCACTGTCTGCCATGCTACCAATGTCGCTCTTCGACATGCCACCCATTCCACCCTTACCGCTCATCCGCATGCTCTGGAATTGGCTGTCGAGCTGGTCGGCAAGTTTTGCGACACTATCGGACATCTCCTGCTTGGTCACCTTGCCGTCACCATTGCTGTCCAGCGCCTTGAAGACATCGTCCACACTGGGGGTCTTGCCAGAAGATTTACTCGATGAGACCTGATCGAAAGCGCTTTGAAGATCGCTTTTCTCGATATATCCCTGACCTTTGGTGTCCAGCTTCGAAAATAACTTGTCAGCCATTTTTGATGGGTCTGGACGCTGCATCCCATTCATTCCACCCATCATCGCTGAAGAATTCCCTCCGGCACCACCGATTGCGCTACTCATAACAATACCCCCTATATAAAATAAACAATTTGCTTTGCAGCGAAGCATATTTAACCGCCATGGTGTAACCGGCATATGTCAGAGCGGGTCTTTTTTGTAACTTATTGTGACAAAGATCCGAGCCGTTACACTGCTTTACAATTTTCTTGCATGAAAATCAGGTAAACAGGGTATAAAAACATCATGACAACACCAGAACACATTCTTATCGTGGACGACGATGCCGAGATCCGCAGCCTGCTGGGCGATTACCTGCAGAAAAGCGGCTATCGAACCACTTCCGTTGCGGAAGGCAAGGGCATGTTGGCGGCGCTGGAGAGCGGACGGGTGGATTTAATCGTGCTCGACCTGATGCTACCGGGGGACGATGGCCTGGTACTATGCCGCAACCTGCGGGCGCGCTCAGAAATCCCGGTGATCATGCTCACCGCCCGTGGCGAGGACATGGACCGCATTCTCGGTCTGGAAATGGGCGCCGACGATTACCTGCCCAAGCCATTCAATCCGCGCGAGCTACTGGCGCGCATCAAGAGCATCCTGCGCCGGGCCAAGGCCTTGCCGGAAAATCTGCGTACCGACAACGCGCTTCACCTCCGTTTTGCCGGATGGCAGTTGGATACAATCTCGCGCCAACTGGTCTCGTCGGAAGGGGTGGTGGTTCCATTGAGTGGTTCTGAATATCGCCTGCTCCGAATATTTCTCAATCACCCCAACCGGGTTCTCAGCCGGGATCAACTCATGGATTTGATGCAGGGGCGGGAAACAGATCCGTTTGAAAGAAGCATTGATGTTCAGGTGAGTCGACTCCGCCACCGCCTGGCGGACGATGCCAAGGAACCCACCATCATCAAGACCGTACGGGGCGAAGGCTATGTCCTGGCCGCGCAGGTAGAAGCAGGAGGAAAATGATGCGACTCTTGCCTCAATCCCTGTTCAGCCGCATGGTTCTGATCCTGCTCGGCGGTCTGATTCTGGTGCAGTCAATTAGCGTCACCTTCCATTTGCGCGAACGCGACCGTTTGCTGTTTCGCTCGAACAGCATGGAATCGGCGCAACGGATCGCCGATACCCTCCGGCTACTAAATTCGCTTGCCCCCGCCGATCGGCATAAATTCGTGGCGACCCTCAATTCCCCAACCCTGCGAATTTCACTTGACGCCCCCCACTCAAGCCATCCCCCTCAGAACCTGGACAGTGCAAACCAGGCGGCCAGTTTCGGCATGATGCTACGCGACCTGCTTGGGGAACACCCCCCTATCGCAGTCACTGTTTCCGAAATGAAATGGCCCGCAAGGCAACACGAGGTCAATTCGCCCCATCTCGCCAACAGCATCCATCCACAGCAAATAACCGCCTTCGCAGTTGAAACACGCTTGCTGGATGGGTCAACGGTGTCACTCGACGCACTCCCAACTGGCCAGGCTTTCCCCCTGCCTCCCCGCCTGCTGCTCAATCTGCTGATCCTGCTTGCCGCAGTAATTTTTCTTTCGCTGCTCGCCGTACGACTTACCACGCGCCCCCTTAACGCCCTCGCCAACGCCGCTGAAAAACTGGGCAACGACATCAACAGCCCACCTTTGTTGGAAACAGGCCCGACCGAAGTGCGTCGTGCGGCACATGCCTTCAACACCATGCAATCACGCCTGGCCAACTATATTCAGGAACGCACGCGGATTCTCGCCGCCATGTCGCACGACCTGAAAACCCCCATCACCCGGTTACGGCTCCGTGCCGAATTGCTGGGGGATGACGACCTCAGAGCGAAATTCACGAAGGATCTGGAAGAAATGGAGTCCCTGGTTGCCGCTACCCTGGATTTCATGCGCGGCGTGGACAATCCGGAGACGGTGCAACCTGTGGACATCATGGCCTTGCTGGAAAGCCTCCAGGCAGATGCGGCGGAAATTGGCCATGAAGTCAGATTGCAGGGTATCGCTGCACAGCCTTATCCGTGCAAGCCGACAGCCCTGAAGCGATGCCTGAGCAATTTAATCGACAATGCCATCAAATACGGAAAAAGTGCCACCGTCATCGTGAAAGACGACAACAAACAACTACAAATCCACATCCTGGATCACGGCCAAGGCATTCCAGAGGCTGAACTAGAACGGGTATTCGAACCTTTTTATCGCCTGGAAAATTCACGCAGCCGCGATACCGGCGGCACCGGCCTGGGCTTGGGCATTGCACGCAACATCGCGCAGATGCATGGCGGCGAACTGGTACTGAAAAACAAGGCCGGCGGCGGCCTCGAAGTCATCCTCGCCCTGCCAAAACCCTTTGCCCACGGAACGATGGCAACAAAGATTGGAACAGCGTCTAACATTCAGGCGAAGAAAGTGAAGATGTAATATCCCGCCAGAATCATCAGCAGCAAACCCAGTAGCAGCTTGAGTGTTTTTTGCGGAACACGTTTCTGGCATCTGGCTCCGAAGTACATCCCGGCGAAACCACCCAGGCCGAACAGCAGGCCCAGCGCCCAATCCGGCTGGGTCGCCATCCCCACCGGCGCGGGAAGCAGGCTATACAACGCCACCCCGGCTACCGAGGTGAACAGCGTACCGGCAATCGCCGCCCCGGCGATGGCATGCACCGGCAGCCCGAACAGGGCCACGCAGAACGGTGCGATGATGGCACCACCACCGATGCCATAAATGCCCCCTATCACGCCCACTACCAGCGCCAGCAGGAACATGGCCGGCACACTGAAAGAGTAGGTCTGCTCGCCGAAAGAAAAACTCGTCCTGGCCAGCGAGAACTGGAGCATACGGATCGCTGTTACAGGCTGTGGTGTAGTCGTTTCTGTCCGAGGTTTTTCATGCCAGGGCAGGAACTCCGCCAGCACCCGATAGCCGATATACAGCAGGACCAACCCGGCAAACAGCTTGAAATCACGCGGATCTGGCAGGTACCGGACACGCAGAAAATAGCCAATGACAATACCCGGCAGGGTGCCGACTACGATCACCCACACCAGCGGCCACACCATGCGGCCTTCGCGCAGGTAGCGGTAAACGCCGCCGGGCGTGGCGACCAGGTTATAGACCAGATTGGTGGCACTGACCGAGGGCGCTGTGTAACTGAGGATACTCATCTGGAACGGCAGCAGCAGGAACGCCCCGGAGATGCCCACCATCGAAGTGAAAAAGGAAATGGTGAACGCCACCAGCGGCGGCAACCACAGCCAGGTATGCACGCCGGAAACGGGAAATGTCAGGGCCAGCCAGTCCATCGATAGAATATTACTGCAACAGCGCCCGCGCCTGCTCGCTTATTCCGCCTCGATCTCCAGGTAAACCCGGCTGGCGTTACCGCCTTTCAAGGTTTCATAATTCTGCAGGCGGTCGAAAGCCTTCTGGTCGAGACTGTCGATCGCAGTCTGCAGATCCGCCCCGCTATCGTACGCCTTCTGCATATGCCCGCGCAGCAAGCGCAGGTAATCGCGGGTATCGCGTTGCGCCAGGTCGAGATCGCACACCTTGCCGTGGCCGGGCACGATCTTGCCAGGCTTGAGCTTTTCCATCTGCCCGAAGGAGGCTAGCCAGTTTCTGCTATTGCTGAAGGGCAGCACGCCCAGCAGGCGATCGACATAAATCAGGTCGCCCGAAAACAGCACTTTCTGTTTTGGCAGCCACACCACACTGTCGCCCGGCGTGTGGCCGCCGGAGAAAAACTGCAGCTGAATTTCGGTGCCGCCGAGACGCAAGGTTTCGCGCGTTTCGAATAGCCGATCAGGATAAACTGGCTGGGTACCGTCCAGCCGCTCTTTCAGGTCAACCCGCAGCGCGTCGAGCTGCATGCCGGCCCGCTGTTCCATGTCGGCGCGTGCCGGTCGAGCGGCGATGATTTCCGCACCCTGTTCCCTGAAATAACCATTACCGAGCCAGCGGTGATCCTGGCCGCCGGTATTCACCACATACTTCACCGGTTGCCGGGTCACTTGCTTGATGGCGCGATGCATGGCCTGGGCAGCCAGATAACCCGCACCGCTGTCGATTACCACCACCCCACCGGTGGTGACGATGAACCCGGTATTGGCGTTCATACCGTAATTTTCATAGGTGCGCCCGCCGGTGTCGCCGATAAAGGCATAAACGTCTGGCGCAACCTTGAGCGGTGTAAGGGTCAACGCAAAAACATTGCCCATCGCCATACAGGAAACAAACAGGAACAGACCGATCAAGCGGCCGCGCGTGTTGGTAAGGGGGTGCAGTTTCATTACCTTGGGATCAGCAGACTTGATTAAATTTCTCATAGGTCAGAATTTACCCGGATTCAATGGCCGCCAGCCAGGATGATCGAAATAGCGGTTGTAGTTTTCCAGTGCATGGATCACCTTCACGGCGCCGCCGCGCCTATCCAGCTTTTTGTTTTTCCCTTCCATC
>JAHJJI010000056.1 GCA_018823025.1 Gammaproteobacteria bacterium
CTCCCCGCAGTTCGTACCAGTGCCTGCTGCACCCGGCACCAGCAAGGTTCGGCGTGCCTGGCAGGCCTTTTTTGCTGGAAAAGGAGAGTGGAAATGACCCAGCTAGCCTTGGTCATTGACCTCAATGTTTGTGTCGGCTGCCATGCCTGCGTCACCAGTTGCAAGGAATGGAATACCTCCGGTTCAGCAGGTGCCATGTCGGACGACCGTCCCTACGGCGCTGACCCGACCGGCACCTTCTTCAACCGGGTGCAGACTTTTGAGGTCGGCAGTTTCCCCAATACCGAGACGGTGCATTTCCCCAAATCCTGTTTGCATTGTGAGGACCCACCTTGTGTGCCGGTGTGCCCCACGGGTGCTTCATACAAGCGCAAGGAGGACGGCATCGTGCTGGTGGACTACGATAAGTGCATCGGCTGCAAGTATTGCTCCTGGGCCTGCCCTTACGGTGTGCGAGAAATCGACGAGCACCAGAAGGTGATGAAGAAGTGCACCCTGTGTGTCGACCGGATTTATGACCAGTCCTTGCCTGAAGCGGAGCGCAAGCCGGCGTGCGTGTTGGCCTGCCCGACCAGTGCACGTCTGTTCGGCGACGTGCATGATTCGGAGTCGGTGGTTTCGGTGGCGATCAGGGAAAGCGGCGGTTATGCGTTAATGCCGGAGTGGGGCACCAAACCTGCCAACCATTACCTGCCAAGGCGCAAGACTCAGATCAGGATTCATGCTGATGAACTGATGCGTGCCGACAACCCGCTCAAGAAAGAGCGTCTGCTACCGCAACCGGACAAGAGCGAGCCGTCTCTGGACGATGTGACTTCCTGGTAATTTTTAGTCCTGAGGCCTGAGAGGGGAGTCCTGAGTAGTTGGTGCTACGCAGGGTTTTTACTCAGGACTCAGGACACGGGACTTTATTTACTGGAGTTTTTATGCATCCCGCGTTTTCAGTGATTTTCCTCACCACCCTGATTGGCGCTGGCCAGGGGTTGTTCCTGGCCCTTTACACTGGCCAGGTTTATGCATTTTTCCATTTGTTGCCGCAGGCAGATGGCCGTTTTTATGCGATAGGTAGTCTGATCGCATTGCTGCTCCTGATCGGTGGACTGGTGGCTTCCTTCTTTCACCTCGGCCATCCCGAGCGGGCCTGGCGCTCAGCGGCGAAGTGGCGCACGTCCTGGCTGTCGCGCGAGGTGATCGTGTTGCCGGCGTTCATGGGCATGGTATTCCTCTATGGTGTGGCGCATACCCTTGGCTGGCATGCCCCGCTCGTCACCTTCGGCACGCTGACTCTGGATGCGACGATGGTACTCGGCGTGCTCGGTACGGTGCTGTGCTTCGTATTGTTTATTTGTACAGCAATGATTTACGCCTGCCTGAAGTTTCTGCAGGAATGGCATAGCCCGCTGACGGTCGTGAATTATTTGCTCCTCGGCAGCGCTTCAGGTTTTACCCTGGCGACGGCTTATTCGGTATACGCTGCACCCGCTTTGGTCGGGTTCTATGGCGAATGGGCGATGGTGATTACCCTGCTGGCGCTGGTGACACGTGCCGCATCGCTGGTTCGCAATGCGCGTCTTAAGCCGAAATCCACATTGCAAACGGCGATTGGTGTGCGTCATGGCCAGATTGTGCAGAAATCTCAGGGTTTTATGGGGGGTTCATTCAACACCCGCGAGTTCTTCCATGGCAAGGGAGCGGGTCTGTTGCGGTCGGTCAAATGGGTGTTTCTGGTGCTGGTGTTCGTGCTTCCGTTGGTGTTGCTGGCCGGAGGCCTTTACTCTTCCTTTAGTGGTTTGCTGTTTGCTGCTTTTTTGGTGCAGTATATGGGTCTGCTCGCCGAGCGCTGGTTTTTCTTCGCACAGGCTAACCATCCGCAGAATCTTTATTACCAGACTATTTCCTGACTATTGCCTGTGCTAAGAGGAGAAATCATGAGCCGTGTTTTCCTGATCTTGTTTATCTTGATTTTTGTTAATGCCGCGTGGGCCAAAGCACAAATGCCCGAGCCCAGGGTCGTGAAAATCAACGAACGTGTGTACGCTCTGCTCGGTCCGATGGGTCTGCCGAGCCAGCATAATCAGGGTTACATGGTGAACAGCACCGTGATCATCGGTGATCAGGGGGTGATTCTGGTGGATAGCGGCGGCACGGATGTGGTCGGCAAACATTTGGCGAAAGCGATTGCCAAAATTACGCCTAAGCCGGTTACCCATATCATTAACACCCATCACCACGGCGATCATCATTTGGGCAATGTCGCGTTCAAGGGTGCGGAAATCCTCAGTTCAGAGCAATGCAAGGTGCTGGTTGAGAAAACTGGTGAGGAATGGATACAGATCATGGAGAGCATGGTTGGTAGCAAGTTTCCCGGTACCCGCCCAGTGCCGGCTATGGTTACCTTCAAGGAAGAAAGCACCAGTGACCGCAACCTTCAAGGTGTAAAAATTCTGCTGTGGGTGCCTCGTGGCTCACATACGCCGGGTGACATGATGGTCTATCTTCCGGATGATAAGGTGCTGATCGGTGGGGATATTCTGGTTAATACCACAACTCCGGTGATGCGCGACGGACATATCCGCAACTGGGTAGAGGCTCTCGCCAAAGCGCAGGATTTCAAAGCGGTCACCATCGTGCCTGGCCATGGACCATTGATGACCATGGCGGACGTGGCTAAGTTGCACAAGCTCCTGGCTGGTTTCTATGCTGGTGTGGAAGCTGGGTACAAGAAAGGCCTGAGCGATAGCGAAATTCGCAATACGCTGGATCTTGCAGAATGGAAAAAGCTCAAGGAATATGAAGCCAACATGGGCGGGAATATCAGCCGCGCCTACCTCGAGGTTGAGGCGGCGAATTTCTAGCGGCGGCTGTTCGTAGCTACGCTATACGCTGAGCATCCGGAGTTCAGGGGCGGGTCGAGGCTGGGGCCGAAGGAGCCGGCTCATCATAATCTTCGAACTTCTCCCGTGGTGGGTTTCCGTCATAAACTAAACCACGCCGCCGCTGCAGATAGGCATCTCGCAGGAAAACATAACGGTCGAGAGCCGCTTCGTCCAGAATTTCCTCCGTGTCAAGCAGGCGCGCACGGTTATCCACGGCGTGGATGGCGATTGCCGAATTGCGCTCTGAAATCGGTGTGTGCTGTGCCACTGGGTCGAAGTGGACATCTACTATGGTTCCAACGGTATCTCGCAGGGTACTGGGGCCAAGGAACGGCAGCACCAGATAGGGGCCGGTATCGACCCCCCAATATCCTAGTGTTTGTCCGAAGTCTTCGTTATGTTTGGTCAGGTCCATTGGAGTAGCGACGTCAATCAGTCCGGCAATGCCGACCGTAGTGTTCCAGACCAGACGACTGAAATCAGTGGCGGCCCGTTCGAGTTTGAACTGGAGCAGATCGTTGAACAACACCAGCACATCATCCAGATTGGAAAAGAAATTGGCAACGGCGGTGCGCACCGGATCAGGCATGTTTTCCTTGTATCCTATGGCAACCGGTTTGAGCACCGCTTTGTCCACCGCATCATTGAATTTGTAGATGCCGCGGTTGAGCGGTTCCAGAGGGTCGCGCGGGTCACCGTTAGTGGCGCAGCCGAGCAGGGAGAGGCTTAATAGCATCACGGTCGGGAGCTTGAAAAAGTTTGCACGCATTATTGCAGTATCCGATGTTATTTTCAGTTAGTCATTGTATCAATGATTTCCTGGTGTAGGAACTATCCGGGTTATGAAGCGTTGCAGGATATGCTGTGACTGGAAGAGTGTCACTGTCTAGCGATGCTTGCCTGGGGCGCTTGCCCACTGGTCAGGGGGAACCTGTTCCGTGATTTTTAAGAGCAGCATCAAATCGCCCATGATATCCAGATCGAAGCCCTTGCGGTTGCCACGGTTGTCGATGATCAGTTCGCTCAGGTATGAGAAGCATCCAGGATGCCCCCAAACCAGGACGAGTTTTTCCGCGATATGGGGAAAATCAGCTTCTATGGAGGATAGGCTGGGGTCTGTATCCGGCAGGGTAGATATTCTGGCATTTTCTCTCGCCAATCCCGCATTGAGTCGAGGCAGGGGGGCTTTGCTGTTGCCGATGCCCCTATCCGCCAAGCTGGCAATGCGGTTATCTAGTTCGATAGCTATTTCCTGGGGTTTCTCCGGGGTTAATAGCATGCGTGCCTCCGTTTGGAATGTTGTTGTTATAGATAACTTATTTCAAGTATGGCCGATGTTGCCAATATATCTTTTTGGGATGGAAGTGAGTCTGGTTGCTGTCAGCCCGGTTTCCGGGCGCTCATTTTACGGCTTAACGCTAGTCACCGATTTTGATGGCATCTGTCCATATGTCATTAGTGTGAGCATGCTCTGTAATGGCCAGCAGGAGCATCAGCTCACTCATGACATCCAGGCTGAAGCCCTGACGGTTGCTGCGATTGTTGATCATCAACTTGTTGAGATAGTCCTCGCATTCCGGGTTGCCCCAAACCAGAGTAAGATTCTCCGCGATATTAGGAAATACTACTTCGAGAGCGGATTTGCCGTTGGTGATTTCAGATTGGCCGGGTTTGGTGTCGGCTGCCGTTTTTATTTCTACATCCGATTCCGATACATCCGCATTGAGTTGAGGGAAGGCTGTCTCGCCGTTGCCGGATAGTAAGGTTGAAAGGGTTGGGGGATGCGGGTTGGCGGCGGGCTCACTGCGGCCAATAACCATTCTTTCCAGCCTGGCAATGCGGCTTTCCAGCTCGGAGATTTTTTCCAGTGCTTTCTCTAGGGTTGGTAGCATGAGACTCCACGTTGGATCTTGTTGATTTTTTATTACTTTGATGGAGATTGGCCCGTGTTGTCAATAAATTCCTTTGGAATGTTAGTGAATAGGGTTGATGCTCAGAATCTGGGCGCGCCATGATCCCCAAAAATATCCTGATCACAGGTTGTTCCAGCGGAATCGGGCGTTGCGTTGCCGCAGGACTGACAAAGCGCGGCTACCGTGTATTTGCCTCTGCTCGCAAGGCGGAGGATGTACGGTCGCTTGAGGCTGACGGCCTGGAAAGCGTGCAGATCGATCTGGCTGATTCGGTTTCCATTCATCGTGCGATGGATGAGGTTCTGGCGCGCTGTGGGGGGCAACTCGATGCTCTGTTTAACAACGGCGCTTACGGCCAGCCTGGCGCGGTGGAGGATCTGAGGCGTGAAGTATTGCGCGAGCAGTTCGAGGCCAACCTGTTCGGCACGGTTGAGTTGACCAATCGGGTGGTGCCGGTGATGCGCGCTCAGGGCCACGGTCGCATTATTATGAACAGCTCGGTGCTGGGGTTGGTTGCATTGCCTTACCGGGGTGCCTACATCGCCAGCAAATATGCGCTGGAAGGGATCACAGATACGCTGCGGCTGGAACTTCGCGGTAGCGGTATTCATGTTTCCCTGATCGAGCCGGGGCCGATCGAGAGTCGTTTTCGGGCGAATTCATTTGAGGTCTACAAGCGCAATATCGATGTGGAACACAGTGCCCACCGCGAGAAGTACCTGGCCATGGAGCGTCGGCTGGTCAAGCAGGGCGCCGCAGTGCCGTTTACGCTCCCACCCGGGGCGGTGCTGGATAAGGTGATTCATGCTTTGGAGTGCAAGCATCCCAAAATTCGGTATCACGTGACCGTCCCTACTCACTTGTTCGCCAAGCTTAAGCGGATTTTACCTGATGGCTGGATGGATAAGCTACTTGCCTCGGTAGGAGGGGACGGCAGTAAATAGCCTGGACTGATTTGACTGGATGGTTTTCCTTGTGTTTTGCAGGCTTGAAATCTTGTTTGCTCTCCCCCATCTAGAATCTGGATTTCTCGCTTATTGTGTCTACTGAATCGAATTATGAAAGGAATGAATATGGCAGGATTGGATAGTAAAACGCCGATGCCGACGGAAATCAAGCTTCACCAGAAATCACGCATGCTGGAGATTGCATTTTCCGATGGGCAGCGTTTTGAGCTGCCTTGTGAATTCCTGCGGGTGTACTCGCCTTCTGCCGAGGTGCGCGGTCATGGCCCTGGGCAGGAAGTATTGCAGGTTGGAAAGAAAAATGTAGAAATTACGGATGTTCAGCCGGTGGGCAGCTATGCCGTACAACTGGTTTTCTCGGATGGCCATGATAGCGGCCTGTACTCATGGGATTACCTTCATGATTTGGGCGTCCGTCAGGAAGCGCTTTGGAAGCAATATGTGGAGCGCATGAATGAGGCGGGTGCCCGTCGCGAACCGGCTACCCTCTGAAGTGGGGTGATGGGTAATGGGAGAGAAGTGATGGACGAAAGGTTTTCGTCACCCATTACTCATTACCGAGCCGGTTATATCCCCAGTGTTTCTACCCAGGCCAGTGCTGTAAGGTGAGCCTGGTTGATCTTTTCCGGCTCCAGTTGCAGAGAAAACGCCAGTTTTTCAATCTGGTCGGAATCCCCCTCCTCACAAGCTATAGTCAGATCCAGGAAGGGGCCGTAGAGGCCTTGCCGGGTCAGCAGTGCATCGGAGATCGTTTCCGGCAGAGAGAGTTTGTCCAGCACCTCGTCCATGGGCATTTCCAGCATGGCATCGAGCAACGAGAATACTCCAACAATAAACAGGTTGTCGCGATCTGCCGCATCCAGCATATCCTTGCCCAATAGCTCGGTCAGGCGGCCGCGGGTGACGGCTGTTTTAATCAGGGCAGGCGAGGTGCTGCCTTCTCCCGCGGTGACGAGTAGGAGGGTCAGCCAGCGGTACAACTGCTGATAACCGAGAATCGCCAGTGCGTGGCGCAGTGACTGGATTTCGCAGGACAGGCCAAAGCCGACAGAATTGATGTAACGCAACAGCTTGAAGGAAAGGGCTACGTCACGCTTGAAGGAAGATTCGATATCCTTGATTTCCGCATTGTTGCGCACCTTGTTGAGCAGTTCCAGCACGACGGCGTAGGCAGGATTGATAACCTTGGCGCTCAGCGTTTCCGGGTGGGCAAAATAATAGCCCTGATAGTAGGCGAACCCCAGTTTTTTGCAAATATTGTGCTCGCGTTTGGTTTCGACCTTTTCCGCAATCAGCTGGGCCGGATGCTTTTCCAGGGCGCGAACATGGGTTTCAAGCTGGCCGCTGGCATTAAGCTTCTGGACATCCAGTTTGATAAAGTTTGCGATTGCCAGCAGCGGGGCGCTTTCCGGTGTCAGTTCAAAGTCATCCAGGGCCAGGCGGTATCCCAGTGTGCGGAGTTCGTGGCAGCGTGCCAGCAGCTCCGGGGTCGCATGTGTGGTTTCCAGAATTTCCAGCACTGCCCGGTTGACCGGTAGCAGTTCGAGGAAATCGCTCATCAGCATGGAAGTGGAGGCATTGATGAAGGCCAATTTGTCGCCTAGCAGCCATTCTGCACCCATGTTGCTGAGCATGTTGGCCAGCACCTTGGAGGTGGCTAGATGGTCATCGGTGAAACTGGCCTGGGTGGCTTCCGCGCTACGGCGGAACAGAAGTTCATAGCCAATGATTTTTTGCTGATTGTCAACGATCGGCTGGCGGGCGAGATAGACGTGGTCTTGCATTAGAGTTCTAGCCCTTACGCAGTAAACATTGATGCATGAGTCGCTTGGGTGCTCATTTCCAGCAACTCCTCGATATCCAGCACCAGCACCACCAAGCCATCACCGGACAGGGTGGCACCTGCTATGCCTTTGGGTTTGATGTCATGCAGCGGTTTTATGACTACGTCATCCCTACCGATGAAGCCGTCGATAGCCAGGATAAAGTTGGTCGCTGTGGCTTGCATCAGGACACCGAAGGATGGCGTGCCATCCTGCGGCCAGCCAATCAGGCTGGCCAGGGACCTTACTGGCAGAACCTCATCTCGCACCACCATGGTTGCGCGGCCTGAAACACGCTGGATTTCTGCGGGGTTGATGGGGATGATCTCACGTACCATGGAAAGGGGGACAGCAAAAGGCTGTTCACCCAGGCGTACCACCAGAACGGGGAGAATGGCCAGGGTCAGCGGCAGGGAGATGGTAATGGTTGTGCCGTGACCGACGACTGAATTGATGTCAATCCGACCATTCAGTTTCTGGATGTTGGTGCGCACGACGTCCATCCCGACTCCTCGTCCAGAAACGTCTGAAATCTCGTCCTTGGTCGAAAAGCCGGGCAGGAAGATCAGATGCAGAGACTGCCTGTCATCCAGTGAATTTGCTGCTTCAGCATCGATCAGCCCTTTTTCGATAGCCTTGCGGCGTATGGTGTCGGGCCGCATGCCTTTGCCATCGTCGGCAATCTCGATAACGATGTGATCGCCTGATTGCATGGCGGAAAGCTTCACCAGGCTCTTGGTCGGCTTGCCTGCGGCGATGCGCTCCTGCGTGCTTTCCACCCCATGATCCACTGCGTTACGCACCAGATGGACGATAGGATCGTTAAGATCCTCGATCATGGTTTTGTCGATTTCGGTTTCTTCACCCACGATCAGTAATTCGACTTCTTTTCCCAGTTGTCGGGCAAGGTCGCGCGCCAGGCGCGGATACTTCTGGAACAGCCTGCCGATCGGCTGCATCCGGGTTTTCATTACTGCGTTTTGCAGGTCGCCCACCAATAGGTCCAGGTGGCTGACAGCTTCATCCAGTGCCTTGAGGGTGTCTCCATCGGTCTTGCCCTGGAGGATGTTCGCACGCAGGCAGGTAAGACGGTTCTTGGTAAGGCCGATTTCGCCAGAAAGGTTGAGCACCATGTCCAGTCGCGATGTGTCTACGCGGATGGTGGTTTCCTTGGCGGCAGGCTGCTGGGCAGAGGGCGCCTTGGCGCGGGGCGCAAGGTTGACCTGGGCTGAGGCTTGGATAACAGGTGCAATCTCCATCGGGAGGGTGACTTGGGATGCGGCGATGCTTTCCGCCGGTGTGCCGGTGACGGTGTGGTACAACGCCTGCCAATCCGGACCTCCGGATTCTTGGGTGGTAGCCTGATCTGCGTGGTTGGACTCACCTGATGCGGTAAGAGTGGCCAGCACCAGCTTTTCACCAGCCAGAACGCAGTCCAATGCTTTCAGAATAGCGGCATCCGCTGCATCCGGCAGTTGCGACTGGGCGAGCGAGCCGAACATGGTGCGTACCACGCCGGTTGCGTTCATGATGACATCCATGATCTCGGCGGTCAGGGTTAGTTCGCCGGTGCGTAATTTGTCGAACAGGTTTTCGGTGCGGTGGCATAGCCCGACCAGATCGTTGACATTGAGAAAACCGGCGCCACCCTTGATCGTGTGGAATCCGCGGAAAATATCGTTTAGCAGAGCCTTGTCACTGGGGCGTTTTTCCAGTTCGACTAATTTGTTGTCTACATCAGACAGCAACTCACCCGCTTCCGTCAGAAAATCCTGTAGTAACTCTTCCATTCCGGCGAAGTGGCTCATAGTTTCTCCCAGCTACTGAGTTTAATTGCGTGTTGGATTAAAAGCCCAGGCTTTCGAGCAGATCGTCGACCTGGACTTGGCTGGTCACTACGTCAGATCTGCCTTTTGCATTGATTACCGGCCCGTTCAGCAAGCCGGCATCCATTTCAGTTTTTTTCTCGGCAGGCGTCGTCGCCAGCAGCAATTGCAACATGTCCCGTTCCATTTGATGGGCCATATCGATGACCTTTTTGATTACCTGGCCGGTCAGGTCCTGAAAATCCTGCGCCATCATGATTTCCATAAGCTGGGCATTGGTTGCCTTGGTCTGGCTGGGGACTTCTTTCAGGTAGCTGCGGGTTTCTTCGGCTAGTTGTTTGAACTCTTCCAGGCTGAGCTGATTGTCGAACAGGCGCTGCCATTTGGAGCTAAGCCCTATCGCACCCGCTTCAAGCTTTTCCTGAATGGGCTGGGCAACTTCAGTGGCGGTCAGTGCGCGTTCCGCCGCTTGCTGCGTCATGGTCGCAATATAGGCGAGGCGTTCGCGGGTGTCGGGTATGGCATCGACTGTTTCTGCCAGTTTTTTGTCATAACCCAACTCACGTAGCGTATCGTGCAGCTTGCGCGTCAAGTGGCCGATTTGCGAGAATAAGCTCTCGTCGTCGGACTCCATTGCCAGTTCAGTCGCTACGGTGTCCTGTTTTGTTTCGGATGCGGCTGGTTGTGTGCTGCCGGCCATGACAATGCTATCGAACAGGGCTTCCAGATCGTCGGAATCCCCGCTGCCTGAAGTAACGTTACTCACCGAGCGTCTCCTTTAATCATTTGCCCATTTTTTCAAAAATTTTATTCAGCTTCTCTTCCAGTACGGCAGCCGTAAAAGGCTTGACGACATAGCCGCTGGCGCCAGATTGGGCCGCCGCGATGATGTTTTCCTTCTTGGCTTCGGCGGTTACCATTAACACCGGCAAGTGTTTCAGCGTGTCATCAGCACGGATGGCTTGAAGTAGTTCAATGCCGGTCATGTTGGGCATGTTCCAGTCGCTGACCACGAAATCGAAATTGCCGCCGCGCAGCTTGGCGAGTGCAGCTACACCATCTTCGGCTTCGTCAGCGTTGGTGAATTCCAGCTCCTTCAGCAGATTGCGTATAATCCTTCTCATTGTCGAAAAATCATCGACGATCAGGAATTTCATGTTCTTATCGGCCATGGACTACTCCGCGGGTAATGTGTTTTGTGCTCATCTCGCCATTGTACGATGTCATGGCGCGGTTTAGGGCGTTAGCCTGAATTTGCTACTGTGCTTCATCGGACTGTCTATCTGAGTAACAGGGGACGTAAAGTGTCGGCCAGAACGGCCGGATCGAACTTGGCAACATAGGCGTCCACCCCGACACGTTTACCCATGTCGCGGTTGGCTTCCGACGAAAGTGAGGAGTGCATGACTACCGGGATGCCTTCGAATCGCCGGTCGGATTTAATGTTTTTCGTCAGCACATAACCGTCCATTTCGGGCATTTCGGCGTCCACGAGAATGACCTTGATTTGGTCGTACACCGTGGAGCCATCCTGCTGGGAACGGGCGGCCATATTCTGCAGTCTTTCCCACGCCTCCAGGCCGTTGGTGGCCTGCTGGTATTTAACGCCCAGTTTGTCCAGCACCATGACGATTTCCTTGCGCGCGATCGCAGAGTCATCTGTAAAGAATACCGTTGGTTCTGTATCTGTTTCGATCGGGGCGAGGTCGGGCATGGGTTCGATTCCAATGGCGTTAGCCAGAATCTGTTCGACGTCGAGAATTGAAACCAGTTTGCCGTCGGGTAGTTCCGTGATCGCGGTGATCAGGCCATCGTTGCCAGTCAACATGCTTTGAGGGGGTTTGACCTGGTCCCAATCAACGCGAATGATGCGATCGACGTCATGCACCAGGAAGCCCTGAGTATGCCGGCTGTATTCGGTGACGATCATGGTGTGCCCGGTGTCTTCCGGTACTTCACTCAGATTGATAATCTTGGCCAGCGCGATCACCGGGATGATATTGCCGCGCAGGGAGATCACTCCCTCGACGCCATCTGGCATATTAGGGGATTTTGTAACCTTGGGAGTCTGGCAGACTTCACGTACCTTGAATACGTTAATGCCGAAGATTTCTCCACTGCCCAATGAGAAGAGCAGGATTTCCATCTTGTTGGAGCCGGCCAGTTTGGTTCTGGCATCCACGGCATCGATGAGCTGGTTGCGATTTTCCATACTATTCCCCATTTATTTAAGAGGTTCGCTTAACAACTGGGTGAGCGTGGCCGCCAGTTTATGTGGTTCGAATTTAGGAACATACTCGTCCACGCCAACCGACCGGCCAAGTTGCTGGTTGGCATCGCTGCTCAATGAAGAGTGCATGATGACTGGAATGCCAGCAAAGCGAGAATCACTCTTGACGTGTTTGGTGAGTACGTAACCGTCCATTTCCGGCATTTCCACGTCGGTGAGAATCAGCTGTATGAAGCTGCTGACCGGGACATGAGCCGCATCAGCCTGACCGGCGATTTTTTGTAATTCATCCCACGCCTGCTTGCCATTATTGGCGCTGATGTAACGGATGTTCATGGCATCCAGGGTGCGCGAGATCTGGTTGCGGGCGACGGAGGAATCGTCGGCAAAAAAGATGGTGCGGTTTTCAACTTCAATGGGTTTGATGTTGTTGAACAGGTATTCGTCATCGTACCGGCTGGTTTCAGAAAGTACCTTTTCCACGTCCATCATCATGACCAGACGACCGTCCTCCAACTCGGTGACTGCAGTGACCAGCCCCCCCATCTGCGCAGTGAGCATGTCGGGTGGGACGCGCATGGCCGCCCAGTCGAGGCGCAGAATGGTGTCGACAGCTTCCACCAGAAAACCCTGAGTGTGGCCGTTGTATTCGGTAACGATCATGATTTCCGGTTTTTGGTCGGTTTCCACACCGGAATATTTTACCAAATCAACAACGGGTACCAGGGCGCCGCGCAGGCTGACCATGCCTTCAACTGAGGACGGCATGTCCGGGGCGTGGGTGATCGCCGGTACACGCATGACTTCGCGCACCTTAAAAACATTGACGCCAAATGTTTCCTTGCGCCCGGTGCGGCTGTTCGTGCCCAGGGTGAACAGCAGTATCTCTAACTTGTTGGTGCCAGCCAGCTTGGTGCGGGCGTCAATATTTTTTAAGAGTTGTGACATGTTGTTGCTCTCCGTGAAAAGTCCTTATCCAGAACCTTCAGTTGGGCCTCAAGGCAGGACATTTTTCCATATCATACCTCAATATTGTTAAGTGGCATTCTGTAAATTCGGTCGGATATTCGCTGTTTTCGGCTTTTATATTAAATTTGCTTACGAGATTAATGCAAATATTTCGTCCTAATTGTCTCCGGTCATGGGTGTTGTGCGGGCGGCAAGGCGAGGTTTTCTGGTGTTCGGTAAATGTTCTCGGGCTCTGTGCCAAGGATTAACCGTTCAACAACGACCGGATCAATTACGGTATGATTTCTGAATGAATCTGCTATGGAGCTTAATGGATTGTCGAATACCCCCAATCAGGTAGACCCGAAGGAGCTGGAGCAGGCATTTTCGTTGTTTAACGAGGCTTCTGCGCAGCTTACCGGCGCTTATCAGGAATTGCAGCAGCAGGTGGGGCGCCTGACCGGTGAGCTCGCGGTCGCCAATGTGGAATTGCGACGGCAGTTGCTGGAAAAGGAGGCGCTGTCGCAGCGTCTGTCCCATCTACTTTACGCCATGCCGGCAGGTGTAGTGGTCCTGGATCAGCAGGGTACTATAATGGAGTTGAACCCCGCAGCCTTGGAATTGCTGGGGGAATCTCTCATGGGACGTGCTTGGGTGGAGGTTGCGGCGCGCGTGCTGGCACAGACCTCGGTGCCGCACGAATGGGATCTTGCGCCGGCTAGCGGGGCTGCGCCCCGTCGGGTCAGTATGTCCAGCAGTCCGCTGGACGCCGCCGGAGGGCAGGTGTTGCTGATTCATGATATGACCGAAGCTTATGCCATGCAGCGAGAGTTGCAGCGGCACCAGAGGTTGTCCGCGATGGGCGAGATGGCGGCAGGGTTGGCGCATCAGTTGCGCACACCGCTCGCTACCGCTCTGCTTTACGCCTCCCACTTGAAAAAACTTGATTTGCCTGAAAACGAGCGGGTCCGCTTCGCAGATAAAGTGCTGGCGCGTCTTCGTCACCTTGAACACCTGATCCAGGACATGCTGTCGTTCGTGAAAGGGGAGGGTGGGGGGCAGGATGTGGTTCGGATGTCTTTCGTGCTGGTTGATCTGCAGCAGGTCATGGAGCCGCAAATGATGGAGCGCGGGCTGAGTTTCAGGATTGATGATGATTGCCGGGGTGCCGCTGTGCTGGGCAATCGAAAGGCTTTGACTGGCGCCTTGCTCAACTTGTTGGAGAATGCCATGCAGGCTTGCCCGGAGGGCGGGCAGGTCAGCCTGAGGAGTGAAGCAGGGGATGGTGGCCAGGTGTCGATTGCTGTGGTCGATAATGGCAAGGGAATCGATATTGCAACCCAGGAGCGACTGTTTGAACCGTTCTACACCACCCGCACTGATGGGACGGGTCTGGGATTGGCGATTGTACGCGGCGTGGCCGAGGCGCATCGAGGGTCAGTTCAGGTCAAGTCGGCGCCAGGTAGCGGTAGCGAATTTATTCTGTGGCTACCAAGCTATAATCCGGAAAATTGAAAAATTGCGAAACCAATGAAAACATTGCCTATCCTGATCGTTGAGGACGACCGAGACCTGCGCGAAGCCTTGTGCGACACGCTGGGTCTGGCCGGCTACGAAACGCTGGATGCTTCCGATGGACTGGCGGCGCTTACGGTGCTGGGTAAGCGCAGGGTCGGCCTTGTCGTGACGGATGTACAGATGCACCCTATGGATGGCCATGCTCTATTACGCGAAATCAAGTCAGCCTATCCTGATATCCCGGTGCTGCTGATGACTGCCTATGGCATGATCGACAAGGCGGTGGAAGCGATGCGCGCAGGGGCGTGTACTTACCTGACCAAGCCATTCGAGCCGGACAGTCTGTTGGCGGAGGTGGCGCGCTATATGCTTTCTGCACAACCGGCGAACGGCTCTGAAATGGCGGCTGAAGATCCTCGCATGGTCGAGTTGCTGGGGTTGGCACGGAAGGTTGCCGCTACCAGTGCGACGATTCTGGTTACGGGCGAGTCCGGTTGCGGTAAGGAGGTGATGGCGCGTTTCATCCACATTAACAGCCCACGTGCCGACAAGCCTTTCGTGGCGATAAACTGCGCAGCAATTCCGGAAAACCTGCTCGAATCCACTTTATTCGGTTACGAAAAAGGCGCTTTTAGCGGCGCGGCCCAGTCCCATGCGGGCAAGTTTGAGCAGGCGCAAGGAGGTACCCTGTTGCTGGATGAGGTATCCGAAATGCCGATGCCGCTCCAGGCCAAGCTGTTGCGGGTGCTGCAGGAGCGCGAGGTGGAGCGTGTCGGCGGGCATAAGGCGATTCCACTCGATATCAGGATCATTGCCACCTCCAATCGCGATATGGGCGAGGTAGTGGCGCGCGGCAACTTTCGTGAGGATTTGTATTATCGCCTCAACGTGTTTCCACTGGAATTGCCGCCATTGCGTGAGCGTCCGCTGGATATCGTGCCGTTAGCTCGATATCTGATTGGCCGCTTGGGCGGCGCGCTGGGCAGGCCCGGAATCGGCTTGTCTGCTGCGGCTGCCGAGCAATTGACGCAATATGCCTGGCCGGGTAACATCAGGGAGCTTGAAAACGTCATACAGCGCGCCATGATTTTGTCGCCTGGCGATATGCTGGGGACAGAGTATTTGCTTCTGCCCAAATCTGGACTGGCTGTGCCGCAACCTGGGAAAGCGGTCGCTGCCGGAGTAGCGGTCGATATGAAAACGCTGGAGCGAACGCATATTCTGGAAATCCTGGCTTCAGTCAGCGGTTCGCGTAAGCGCGCCGCGGAAAAGTTGGGCATGAGCGAGCGCACCTTGCGTTACAAGCTGCAGCAGTACCGTGAAGAAAGTGAAAAAAGTGAAGAAACGGATCAATGACAACAAGGTTGGGCATGAAATGTGCTTTATTTTTATGCTGCGACAGGCAAAAAATGGCAGTCGTAACGGATAAACAGCTATAATTCGAGCTGGAGGCCTGACAAGCGATGAATACTACACAGGGAATTGATCAGTTACTTGGCCAGCTGCGTGCTGCCTCGGCTCTGGCTGCCGGCCAGGAGCCCACTTCTGTATCGACAGAAGGACCGGATTTTGCGGCGCTGCTCAAGGCTTCGCTGGATCAGGTGAATACCACGCAACAGGATTCTGCCAATCTGGCCAAAGCATTCGAGCTGGGCGATCCCAATGCGAACCTCCAGGAGGTGATGGTTTCTCTGCAGAAAGCCAATCTTTCCTTTCAAACTATGGTGCAAGTGCGTAACAAGCTGGTGTCGGCCTACCACGAAGTCATGAGCATGCAAGTTTGATAGGAATGCAAAGCGTTGCACTAGTCATTACTGTATTCCCTCGTTCGGGGGCAAAGATCAAACGCTCGCAAGTTCGGAGTCAAGGCGTAAAATAATATGGCTGTCGCACCACAGCAATCACTTTTCGCCCGTCTAAGAGAGTTCAACCGTTTATCCGGCGGCCAAAAAATTGGGTTGATGCTGGCGCTGGCGGCTGCCATCGCGCTGGTTTCCGGCGCCTGGATGTGGTCACAAACGCCGGACTACCGCGTTCTCTATAGCAACCTTTCCGACCGGGATGGCGGCGAGATCATCAATTCCCTGCAGCAGATGAACGTACGCTACAAGATGGCGGAGGGGGGTGGCGCCATCCTGGTTGCTTCCAGTCAGGTTTACGACGTGCGTTTGCGCCTGGCATCACAGGGTCTTCCCAAAGGGAGTGTGGTCGGCTTTGAGCTGATGGAAAACCAAAAGTTGGGTACCAGTCAGTTTCTCGAACAGGTGAACTACCAGCGTGCTCTGGAAGGGGAGTTGACCCGTTCCATCCAGTCTCTTTCTGCCGTGCAGGGCGCGCGTGTGCATCTGGCAATTCCGCGTCAGTCCGTGTTTACCCGCGAGCAGAAAAATCCCAGCGCATCCGTGCTTGTTGGTCTCCATCCCGGGCGTACACTGGACAAGGCTCAGGTTAACGGCATCGTTCATCTGATATCAAGCAGCGTGCCGGATTTGCCGGTCAAGAATGTCACTGTGCTTGATCAGAACGGCCATCTGTTGAGCTCCGCAGCCGAGGGTAAGGAAAGTGCTGGTCTTGATCCGAGTCAGCTGGAGTTTTTACGTCAGGTTGAACAAAGTTTCATCAAACGTATCGAAGGTATTCTTAGCCCGATTACCGGTGTGGAAAACGTGCGGGCACAGGTTGCGGCAGAGCTCGATTTCTCCCAGACCGAACAGACTGCTGAAACCTTCAGGCCCAACCCGGCACCTGCCGAGGCGGCAATCCGCAGTCAACAAAGCAATGAAAACACCGCGGGAGCAGGACAGGCTGCAGGCGGCGTGCCTGGCGCCCTGTCAAACCAGCCCCCGGGTACGGCGGCTGCACCGCTTACGGCGCCTGCAGCCACGGCTGTGGCCACAGCGCCTGCCCAGCCTTCAGGTGGGGGTGGACATAAGGAGTCGACCGTCAATTACGAGCTGGACAAGACCATCAAGCATGTCAAGTCGCCAGTAGGGAGCATCAAGCGCCTGTCTGTAGCTGTCGTGGTGAATCACAAGAAATCCACAGGCAAAGACGGGAAGATTAGCACCAAGCCTTTGACTAGCGCAGAAATGACGCAGATCAGCAATCTCGTCAAGGAGGCCATGGGTTACAGACAGGACCGTGGGGACACGCTCAATGTGGTGAATGCTTCATTCAGCAGCGAGATGACGGAGGAAATTCCGGCTGCACCAATCTGGAAAGATCCGTCAACGATTTCTCTGGTCAAGGATATCCTCAAAAACTTGCTCATTGCCGGTATTGTTTTCTTTGTGGTCTTCAAGGTTCTGCGCCCCCTGCTGAAGGAACTTTCGACTCCGCCACCGCCAGTGGTTCAGAAGGAGGAGGCCGAAGGTTTCGCGATTGCGCCAACTTTGGGGTATGAGGAGCGCTTGCGGTCAGTCAAGGACCTCGCTCGTCAGGAACCGAAAGTGGTAGCTACTGTAGTCAAGGATTGGATCGGCGGCAATGAGTGAAGATGGGGTCGTGAAAAGCGCCATCTTGCTGATGGCCTTGGGTGAGGAGGAGGCCGCCGAGGTATTTAAACATCTCAGCCCCAAAGAGGTGCAGAAACTCGGAACTGCCATGGCAGCCCTGGAAAGCGTCAATCGCGTCCAAGTGGAGCGGGTGATGCATGACTTCATGTTCCAGGCAGGAGAAAAGGCCGGCTTGGCTGATTCCGATGAATATATTCGCAGTGTGCTGACCAAGGCGCTAGGCTCGGACAAGGCGGCCAGTCTGATAGATCGCATCCTGCATGGCGAAGATTCTAGTGGCATTGAAGGCCTGAAGTGGATGGATGGTGCTTCGGTGGCAGAGTTGATCAAGAATGAGCACCCTCAGATTATTGCCACCATTTTGGTTCATCTTGAACGGGATCAGGCCAGTGAGATACTGAGCCTTTTTACCGAGCGCCTGCGCAACGATGTGGTGCTGCGTATCGCCACGCTGGACGGAATTCAGCCTTCTGCGCTGAGGGAATTGAACGATGTGCTGACCAAGTTGCTGTCAGGCGCCAGCAATCTCAAGAAAAGCGTAATGGGCGGCGTTAGGGCCGCGGCAGAAATTTTGAACTACGTCGGCACCGCTAATGAAACCTCGATCATAGCCAGCGTTCGTGATTACGACCCCGAACTGGCACAGAAAATCCAGGACGAAATGTTCGTCTTCGAGAACATACTCGATATCGACGATCGTTCTATCCAGTTGTTGTTGCGAGAGGTGCAGTCCGAATCCCTGATTATTGCGCTCAAGGGTACGAGCGAGGAACTCCGCGAGAAAATCTTCAAGAACATGTCGCAGCGGGCTGCTGAAATGTTGCGCGATGATCTCGAGGCCAAGGGCCCGGTACGCATCAGTGAAGTCGAGGCAGAGCAGAAGGAAATACTCAAGATCGTGCGCAAACTGGCCGATGAAGGCCAGATTGTGATTGGTGGCGCGGGAGAGGAAAGTTTTGTCTAGCAATATTATTCCCAAGGAGCAATTGAGCGCATATCAGCGCTGGGAGCTGAATTCACTGGATGGGTCGGCAAGAACAACCGTGCCTTTGCCGACCGCCGAAGAAGTCGAGAATATCCAGCAGCAGGCTTACCAGGAAGGATTTGCCGCCGGGTACCAGGAGGGCAAGGGTAAGGTCGATGCAGAACTGGCTCGGCTGGCGCAACTGATGTCGGCGTTGGGTGGGGCGCTGAACCAGTTTGATGAAACATTGACACAGAACCTGCTTTCTCTGGCGCTGGATGTCGCCAAGCAAATGTTGCGAGAGGCTTTGCGAGTACGGCCGGAGCTGGTTCTGCCGGTGATTCGCGAGGCGGTGAGCAGCCTTCCTCAGGCTAACCAGCATCCACACCTAAAATTGCATCCGGATGACGCGGCTCTGGTGCGATCGCTGATGGCGGACGAGTTGAGCCACTTTCATTGGAAGCTGATCGAAGACAGCCGCGTGGAGCGGGGCGGGTGCCGAGTGGAAACGACGAACAGCGAGATTGACGCAACCATGGAAAATCGCTGGAAAAGAATCCTCGTCGCCCTGGGCAGAGATGGTGCATGGATTGAATAGTCCCTTGGGACGTATGGGTCGTCCGGGCAGAAATTATGACATCTCCCTCTGAACGCTGGAATGGTTTTTTGCAGGAATGCAGTGAGACCGTATCCGTTGTTAGCCCTTGGCTCTTGACTGGTCGTCTGACCCGGGTTGCCGGGCTGGTGATGGAGGCGGTAGGGCTGAGGCTTGCGGTAGGTGGTAGCTGTACCGTTCATCTGCCTGAAGGGCATGATGTGGATGCCGAAGTAGTCGGTTTCTCCGGTGAAAAATTGTTTCTCATGCCCTCCACCGACGTGTACGGACTGGTGCCGGGTGCACGGGTGACGCCGGTGGATACCCCGGTGCAACGTGTCTCCAGGCAGGGTGGATCGCCTCACGTACGGCGTCGTTCCGAAGACCGTGTGCGCCAAGTCCAGGTGGGCGATGAGTTGCTGGGGCGCATTCTGGACGGTGCCGGGCGTCCACTGGACCTTCTTGGGCCGCTGAATCTGGCTCACCACGTGCCGCTGCACAGTCGTCCCTGCAATCCCCTTAGTCGAGCTCCTATCCGGCAAGTTCTGGATGTTGGCGTGCGTGCCATCAATGCTTTGCTGACTGTTGGTCGTGGGCAGCGGATGGGTCTTTTTGCCGGCAGCGGTATCGGCAAGAGTATTTTGCTCGGCATGATGGCGCGTTTTACCAGCGCAGATGTGATCGTGGTTGGCCTGATCGGCGAGCGCGGGCGTGAGGTCAAGGAGTTCATCGAAAATATCCTGGGGCCTGTAGGTCTGGCGCGTTCCGTGGTAGTCGCCGCACCGGCTGATACCCCGCCATTGTTGCGGTTGCACGGTGCAGCTTATGCGACGTCGATCGCAGAGTATTTTCGCGATCAGGGCAAACATGTCCTATTGATTATGGATTCGCTCACACGTTATGCTATGGCTCAACGCGAAATTGCCTTGGCCATCGGCGAGCCGCCAGCTACCAAAGGTTACCCGCCCTCGGTATTCGCCAAGCTACCACAACTGGTCGAGCGCGCCGGCAACGGCCAGGCGGGTGGGGGGTCTATTACCGCATTTTATACTGTGCTGGTGGAAGGCGATGACCAGCAGGATCCGATCGCGGACAGCGCCCGAGCTATTCTTGATGGCCACATCGTGTTATCGCGCAGCCTTTCCGACCAGGGACATTACCCTGCTATCGATATCGAAGCTTCGGTTAGCCGGGCAATTACTGAACTGCTTGCACCGGAAGATTTAGCCCGGGTGCGCAGGTTCAAGCTGCTTTATTCCCGCTTCCAGCGCAGCCGGGATCTGATCAGCGTGGGCGCCTATGTCAGAGGCAGCGACCCATTGCTGGACGAGGCAATGGCGCTTTATCCCCAGCTGGAGGCTTTCCTGCAACAGGATATGCACCAGTGCGATAGCTACGCTGACAGTCGCAGTCGCCTGACCGCAATGTTCAATACTTAAGCGCGAAACTTGAATAGATATGCCGAGGCGATTTCCTCTCCAGCCCCTTCTTGACCTTGCCCAGAATCATACGGATGCTGCGGCGCGCGATCTGCACATGCTTAAGGTTAAGTGGCAGGAGGCAGAGGAAAAGTTCCGGCAGTTGGCCGCCTATCGTGAAGATTACCGGATAAAGTTGTTGCAGACCACGAAGCTGGGCATGCAGGTGAGTTCCCTCAGGGACTTTCAGCTTTTCCTAGGCAAAATCGAGATCGCTATCCGCCAGCAGGCAGAAGAAGTGGAGCGCTGCAAAAAACGCTGGGAAGATGGGCGTCAGGAATGGCAGGCGAAGCAGCGCAAACTCAAAGCCTTCGATACACTGTCGCAGCGTCATCTGAGCAGCGAGCGGAAGCGTGAAGACAAGCTCGAGCAGCGTGAGCAGGATGAGCTTTCCGGCAATAAATTCAAGCGTGAAGAGTCAACTGACCCCCCCGGCACCTGATGGTGGTATGCGTCTTGCTTTGTATTTGGCTGAACCTAAAGCGATTGAGAAAGGATGGCCGATGCCACAATTACCTATTACTCCAGCTATATCTCCACAAGCCAGCGCCGGCATCAGTCAAGTATCCGCTTCTGCCGTCTCTGCCGTCTCTGTTGTGGAAGGAGGGAATGGGCTGGAGACCGCGCCGGGGATTAATTTCGGTGCGGTTCTCACCAAACAGTTGAAGGGGATTGCTTCGCTGCTTGAGAAAAAAGAGGATATGGGACATTCCTTGGTCGCGGCTAACGAAGGCGCGGAGCCTGTTGCGAATGCAGACGTGGCGGTTCTTCCCTTTGATTTGTCTGTCCTGACTGCTTCAATGCTTGTGCCGGTATCTCCCGCTCGTACAGGGGTTGGGGCGGAAATTCCAGCCGAAACCGACGTGGAAAAGCCATTGATACAGTCGCCCAAGGCTGGTGAAATCCGGTTGGCGGCAGGATTTGCCGCCTACGGCAAAAATTTGCCGCCTGCGATGTCTCCGGAGCAGCAGTTTGCCGGCAAGCTGACGAATTTGGTGGAAATTCCATCAGGCGATAAGGGTGGGGAACTTCACTCGACTTACTTATCCGCTATGGCGAATCCTTCCGCTATGGCTAATCCTTCCGCTACGACAGTCGTGTTTCGGAATCCGGAGTCGCTACCGACTTTTCCGGTCGCGCCTAGAGTCGGTTCCGCCGAATGGGGTGGAGCGGTCGGCGAGAGAATTGTCTGGATGGCGAACCGGAGTCATCAAGTGGCTGAACTGCATCTTAATCCACCCAATCTCGGGCCGCTCGAGGTGCGTTTGACGATTAGCAACGATCAGGCTAGCGCTTTGTTCGTTTCCCATCATTCCGCTGTGCGCGAGGCAATCGAGACGGCATTGCCGCGGTTGCGCGAAATGCTGGCAGACGGTGGTATCATGCTGGGCAATGTGACGGTTGGCTCGGAATCCTTCAGCCAGCAACAAGCGTCTGATCAGAGAAATGGTAAAGAGGGAAATCGCGGTGGGCTGGGATCAGAGGGTGTTATGGCCTCGTTGACCATGCCGGGGCGGCCTGCTGGACTGGCGCACGATGGCATGGTTGATATTTTCGCCTGAAATCACTATACGACCATTTTGCTAAAATAAAGCAGCTATCTCAATGAGATAGCTGCTTTTTGTTTTATCTGGCGATAAAATGGTGGGCAGCAACTGGTATTGGTTTGCGGTAGTTCTTGCATTATATTTGAGTTGATATTATAAAGAACATAAAATATCATCTGAAACTGGTTGTTTTTAATATTGTTTAGCTGTCTATTTTTTGGAATTAACTGGAATGGGCAACTGAAGCAGCAGGGCAAAGGGACACGAGGCATGGCAAGGGACAAGGCGAAAGAAGAGGTCGTGGCGGATGAGCCACCCAAGAAGAAGGGAAATCTGTTTCTGATTCTCGGTATTCTGTTGGTGTTGGGTGGTGCGGGTGGTGGTGCGGCATGGTACTTCTCCCAGTCAGATGCAAAGTCCACCGAGCACAAGGAAGAAAAGCCGAAACCGCCAGTTTTCGTGACGCTGGAGACCTTTACCGTTAATTTGCAGGCAGATGGGAGCGGCGAACACTATCTCCAGGTCGGGATTGATTTGAAAGTGACTGACTCTTCAGTGGTAGATCTGGTCAAATTGCATATGCCGGAAATTCGTAATGGTGTGCTGTTACTCCTTTCGAGCAAGAGTGCCGAGCAGATCGCCAGCCTGGAGGGCAAGCAGAAATTGAGTGCTGAAATTCAGGAGCAGGTAAACAAACCACTCAATGCCAAAGCTGCTGGCAAGGGCGTGACGGGTGTGTTTTTTACATCCTTTGTCATTCAGTGATGAGGGTGTTAGGCAGTAATAATTCCTAAAGGGCGCACGTGGCAGACGACATACTGTCTCAGGACGAAGTTGATGCCTTACTCAAGGGTGTAACCGGAGAGGAGGAGGCTGTCGTCGCTGACGAGGGCAGGGAGGATGTTCGCCCCTACAATCTGGCCAAGCAGGAGCGAATCGTCCGGGGTCGTATGCCCACCCTGGAGATTATCAACGAGCGTTTTGCCCGATTGTTCAGAATTGCATTGTTCAATTTCATGCGTCGCACTGCTGAAATTTCCGTTAGCCCAGTGCGTGTTCTCAAGTACAGTGAATTTGTTCGCAATCTGGTCGTGCCGACCAACCTGAACATGGTGCAAATCAAGCCGCTACGCGGCACGTCGCTGTTCATTTTTGATCCGAATCTGGTGTTTCTGGTTGTGGACAACCTGTTTGGCGGTGACGGGCGTTTTCATATGCGTGTGGAAGGCCGGGATTTTACGCCGACAGAGCAGCGCATCATTCAACGTATGCTGGAAGTGGTTTTCTCCGAATACAAGAAAGCCTGGGAATCAGTCTACCAGGTTGACTTCGAATATATCCGTTCCGAAATGAATACCCAGTTTGCCAATATCGCCACGCCCAGCGAAGTAGTGGTGGTCACTACGTTCAACATCGAATTAGGATCTGGCGGTGGCGATTTTCACATCTGTATGCCCTATGCTATGATCGAGCCGATTCGCGATATTCTGTATAGCAGCATGCAGGGCGAGCGCATGGAGGTGGACCATCGCTGGGCAAAACTGATGACGAAGCAGGTGCAATCAGCAGAGGTGGATCTGGTTGCGAACCTGGGCGAGGCCCCAGTTAATCTTGGACAAATTCTGAATATGAAAGTGGGGGATGTGATTTCCCTGGATATTCCCGAAGCGATTGTTGCTGAAGTGGATGGCGTTCCTGTGCTGGAATGCAATTATGGTATTCTCAATGGTCAGTATGCGCTCAAGGTGAACAAAATCATTGCCGGCGCGGATGACGAATCCGGCCTCGGAGGCTAACATGGCTGACGAAAACGCTGAAGATTCTGCTGGTACAGACGATTGGGCGGCCGCGATGGCCGAGCAGGCGACAACGGATACATCTGCCGGTACTCCGGCTGAAGACGATTGGGGTGCGGCACTAGCCGAGCAGGCCTCCTCTGCGACGCAGGATGCTTCAGCGATGTTTGCCGGAAGCAATCCAGCTGCGGCGAAGGCCCAGTTCGAGCAGCTTTCTCCATCCGGTATTCCTGCTGGTGCGCCTAATAACATCGACATGATCCTGGACATCCCGGTCAACCTCACAGTCGAACTGGGGCGCACCAAGCTGGCAATTCGCAGTTTGTTGCAACTGGCCCAGGGATCCGTGGTGGAGTTGGATGGTCTGGCGGGTGAGCCGATGGACGTGCTGGTCAACGGTTGTCTGATCGCCCAAGGTGAGGTGGTGGTGGTGAACGACAAATTCGGAATTCGCCTGACCGACATTATTTCGCCTACCGAACGCATACGCAGACTACATAAATGAGCCCGATGAACGGGACGGCGGTGCGACTCTCCGTTGGGCTTTCTCTTTTTTTGTTTTCTTTCTCGATCCTGGCCGCTGAGCCGGTCGTTCCAGCTCCGATTGCTTCCCCTGTTTCCTTTGGTGGTATGTTACAGGTTCTGTTAGGTCTAGGCTTGGTGCTGTTGGCGGTGGCTGGCTCAGCCTGGCTGCTCAGACGTTTTTCCCCTGGTCAGATCGGAGCGGGCGGAGCCGTTAAGGTAATCGGTGGCGTTGCGCTGGGTCCCAAGGAGCGTCTGGTGCTGGTGGAGATTGGTGAAACCTGGCTGGTGCTGGGGGTTGCGCCGGGTCAGGTGAACACCCTGCATACGCTGGTTAAACCGGAAGGGGGGGCATTTTCTGAAGTGTCGTCCAGTGGAAAAGAGCACGGATTTTCGGTATGGCTCAAACAGGCAATGCAGGGGCGCAAACTTGGGAAATAGAACAGGGTTGCTTCCTCTTGATGTGAAAGAGGGAAGAGGCCGTGGCGTACGACTGTTTCATCGGTTGTGGCTGAGGCTTACCTCGACCGTTGGGATCAAATCATTGTTTGCGGCCGTATTGCTGGTGCTGGGTATACTGGTGCCGTTAACGGCCATGGCGGTCAATCCAGGTTTGCCTGCTTTTACCAGCGTGCCGGGGCCAAGTGGTGCCCAGACTTATACCCTTAGTATTCAGACGCTGCTAATGATGACAGCGCTGACATTTTTGCCAGCGGTGTTGCTAATGATGACGGCGTTTACCCGTATTATCATCGTGCTGTCGCTGTTGCGCATGGCAATCGGCACGATGCAGGCACCTCCCAATCAGATTGTGATCGGCCTTTCCCTGTTTTTGACATTTTTCGTCATGGCACCGGTGTTCGATAAGATTTATGCAGAGGCTTATCAGCCTTATGCGGAACAAAAAATCGATTTTAACCAGGCTCTGGAGAAGGGTGCCGCACCTTTGAAAGCCTTTATGTTGCGGCAGACGCGCCAGGACGATCTGGCGCTGTTCGTCAAACTTTCCAACAGCGCACCCTTGCCCGGGCCGGAAGCGGTGCCGATGAAGATTCTGGTGCCGGCCTATGTGATCAGCGAGCTCAAAACTGCATTCCAGATTGGTTTCGTGGTGTTTCTGCCATTCTTGATTATAGATATGGTGGTGGCCAGCGTATTGATGTCAATGGGTATGATGATGCTGTCGCCGATGGTGATCTCATTGCCATTCAAGC
>JAHJJI010000057.1 GCA_018823025.1 Gammaproteobacteria bacterium
CTGCGCCTTGAGGTTGCCATCTCGGCTAACAGCGCGGGAAAACTCGTTTTCCACCTCGGCGCGGCCTTCATTGAGCTGCCGCACCAGCATCAGGATCGCCTGCATCACGTCGAGCGGCTCGAAGCCGGCAATCACCACCGGCATGTGGTACTGCTCCGCAAACTGCTCGTAGGGCCGACTGCCGATCACGGTGGAAACGTGTGCTGGACCGACCACGCCGTCCACCCTGGCTTCTCCGCTCCCCATGATGGCAGAGATGGCAGCGGGGGTAAGCACGTGGTTGGAAAACACCGAAAAATTGGCCAGGCCCATTGTCGCCGCCTGCAAGATCGCCACTGCCGTAGGCGGAGTGGTGGTTTCGAAACCGATGGCGAAAAACACCACCTGTTTATCCGGATTTTCCTGTGCGATTTTCAGCGCATCTGCACTGGAGTAGATCATGCGAACATCCGCCCCGCCCGCCTTGGCCTTGAGCAGGCTGATCCGGTTCGAACCGGGTACGCGCAACATGTCGCCATAAGTGCACAGAATAAGGTTGGGTCTATGCGCCAGCTCGATGGCACTATCCACCCTGCCGATCGGCAGCACGCACACCGGGCAACCGGGGCCATGGATCATGTTGATGCTGTCGGGCAACAGGCCCTGAACGCCGTAGCGGAAAATAGCGTGGGTGTGGCCCCCGCAAAACTCCATCAGACCATAAGCCCGGTCAGACCGCGCCTCACGACGGATATCAGCAGCCAGTTTCTGGGCAAGCTGACCGTCGCGGAACTCGTCGATGTATTTCATTCTGGTGAGACGGAAGGGGTAAGGAATTCAGGGGCAATCCCCTCGCCTATTTCCGCGAACAGAGCCAGCGTCTTGGCCGCCTCATCCGGATCAAGTCGGCTTAGAGCATAGCCGACATGCACGATAACGTAATCCCCCACACTGACGCCCTCGACAAGAGCGAGGGAAATTTGCTTGCGCACGCCACCCAGTTCCACCATGGCGGCATCGTTATCCTGAAGCTCAGCTACTCGCGCCGGGATTGCCAGGCACATAATAAACCCCTTCCAGCCTAGATACTTTTTGCCCCCTGTTTCAACAGGGTAATTCCTGCATAGCAACCCATGCCTGACCAAGGCTCAGACCCCCGTCGTTGGGAGGCACATTCTGTGCATGGTAAAGCGTTAACGGACTCAAGTTCAATAGCCGGGATAATTCGACTCGCAAGACGGCGTTCAGGAAACACCCTCCGCCCAGCACCACCTCATTTATTTCCGTTTTTCCCCTTGCCGCCATCACCCATTCCGCCAAGCCATGCGCCAGCGTAGAGTGAAACAATGCGGCGCCGAACCCGGCATCATCGGTATCTGCCAAACGTTCGAGCAGCGGCAGGAAACTCAGCACACTGCCTTGCATGATATATCCCGAATTCATAGGCGCAACCGGGCCATGAGCCTGCGCCAGCCCTTCAAGCAGCATTGCCGCCTGGCCTTCGAATGCGGAGATTTCACGCACGCCGAGCAACCCGGCGGCGGCATCAAACAAGCGGCCGCAACTGGAAGTAGTCGGGCTATTGAAATTCTTCTCCAGCATCTCCCTTACTGCCATAGCGGCGGAATGCGAAAATCGACGTTCGATTTCCTCGCCGCGGCCCAATGCATGCAGGGCACTCGCCGCCATCCGCCAGGGTTCGCGTGCAGCGCGGTCACCGCCGGGCAGCGCCAGTTCCTTCAGATGGCCCAGACGTTCAAAACGCGCCCCGTCCACTCGTAGTAACTCGCCGCCCCAGGCAGTGCCATCTGTGCCCAGGCCCACC
This sequence comes from Gammaproteobacteria bacterium, assembly GCA_018823025.1. Classification (GTDB taxonomy): domain Bacteria; phylum Pseudomonadota; class Gammaproteobacteria; order Burkholderiales; family Sulfuricellaceae; genus Sulfuricella. The sequence continues at coordinate 1,805 of JAHJJI010000057.1, forward strand.
CCATCCAGCGCCAGCCCCAATACCGGACCGGCCAGCCCATGCTCCGCCATGACCGAAGCAATATGCGCATGATGGTGCTGTACTGCTAAAACAGGGAGACCGCGCTGTTGTGCAAAGCCCACCGCGAAGGAGGTGCTGAAAAAATCCGGGTGCAAATCATGGACGACCACCTCCGGCTCGATTTCCAGCACGCCCATCAAGTGCTGAACCGTGTCCGCCAGCGACCGGCAGGTAGCGGCGTTGTCCAGATCGCCAATGTGTTGGGAAACGAACGCTTCATCGCCGCGAGTCAGGCAGATGGTGTTCTTGAACCAGCCGCCGCAGGCCAGCACCGAACGCCCCGCCCTCGGCAACTTGATGGCGCGTGGGGTGTAACCGCGGGCACGGCGGATGAAACCAACCCGCGCCAGCGCCGTTTGCCCCAAATCGGAACAAGCGCCCTTCACCATTGCCTCCTCTCCCGCTTGCGGGAGAGGATTGAGGTGAGGGTACCCCCCTCTGGGGAGAAGGTTGGGGTGAGGGGCTATGGCGGCCACCCCCTCACCCCTGCCCTCTCCCCAGAGGGGCGAGGGAGTTTCTTTGTTTAGTCTCACCACAGAATCATCGCACCCCACCACAATCTCGCGGTCATGCATCACGAATACATCGGCAATGGCAGAAAGCCGTCGCAGCGCCTCGGCGTTGCCGGTCACCAGCGGCTCGCCGCCGGGGTTGGCCGAGGTGCAGACCAGCGCCAGAGCATGCGGTGCGCCCAGCCATATTGTCCCGGCCGGTCGGCCGGCAGCCTCGTGAAACAGCAAATAGTGCAGCGGCGCATAGGGTAGCAACACGCCCAGTTCGGCCATGCCGGGCGCCACACCCGGCAGTGCGGCATCGCATCCCGGCAGTTTTTGCAGCAACACGATGGGCCGCTCGCGCGCTTCCAGTAGTTGCCGCTCGCCCTCGCCGCAAACGGCCCATGGCGCAATCGAATCGATGCCCGCCAGCATCACCGCGAACGGTTTTTCCTCGCGCTGCTTGCGCTGGCGCAAGCGTGCCACGGCTTCGACATTGCGCGCATCGCACATCAGGTGAAAACCGCCGATACCCTTGATCGCCAGAATCTGCCCAGCGCGCAGCCGGCTCACTATTTCAGAAATCGGGTCGTCACTCCTGATCGCGTGCCCGTCTTTTTCCAGTAAGGTCAGGCGCGGCCCACATACCGCACAGGCATTTGGCTGGGCGTGAAAGCGACGGTCCAGCGGATCGTCATATTCGCGCCGGCAGGCCGGACACAAGGCGAACTTCGCCATGCTGGTATTGGGACGGTCGTAGGGAAGATGGCGGGTGATGGTGTAACGCGGACCGCAGTGAGTGCAATTGGTAAAGGGGTATCGGTAGCGCCGGTTTGCAGGATCAAAAATTTCAGAGAGGCAGGCCGGACAGATGGCGGCATCGGGCGTAATCCCGGTATGAGCATGGCCGGAGCGGCTTTCCAGAATGGCAAAGCCGAGTCGCGGCAAAACCTCGACCGATACCGCACTCACTTCATCCACTTGCGCCAGGTCGGGCGCATCATTTTTCAGCCGGCTCAGCAATGTCTCCAGTGCCGCCCCATCACCCTGCGCCTCGATTTCCACGCCATCGGCGTCGTTCAGCACCCACCCGCTCAGTTCCAACTCCAGGGCCAGAAGGTAGACGAAAGGACGAAACCCCACTCCCTGCACCTGACCACGAACACGGATACGCACCGCACAGGGCGAAATATCCCGGCTATCGAGAAGGCGTTCTTTGCTCCCCACACCTCACCCCCTACCCTCACTCCACGCGTTTTTCAGCTCAGCCTCCAGTGCGGCAACCCTGCGCTTCAAAGTATCCACCTCATTGGCTTTCTGTTCAGCCGCCTGTTCCATGCCCGCTGCTATCCATTCCCGCCATTCATCCATCCCCTCGCCGCTGACCGCCGAGGTGAGAATGACACGGATATAAGGGTTGACCCGGCGCGCGTACTCGATACACAGCGGCACGTTGAAACTCAGGTAGGGCAGCAAGTCCACCTTGTTAAGCAGCATCACCTCGGCTGCAGCAAACATGTCGGGGTATTTCAGTGGCTTGTCCTCGCCCTCCGTCACCGACAGGATCGCTACCTTGTGCGCCTCGCCCAGATCGAAGGCTGCCGGGCAGACCAGATTGCCGACGTTTTCGATCAACAGCAGGCTGTCGTCGGCCAGTGCAAGTTTCTCCATTGCATGCCCCACCATGTGGGCATCGAGATGACAACCCTTGCCGGTATTGATCTGAACTGCGGACACACCGGTGGCGCGAATACGGTCGGCGTCGAGGCTGGTCTGCTGATCACCCTCGATCACCGCAATCCGGGCCTTGTCCTTGAACCGTTCGATAGTACGGGTGAGCAGCGAGGTCTTGCCGGAGCCGGGACTCGACACCAGATTGAGAGCGAAGATGCCGTGTTCGGCGAAACGGCTACGGTTGGCTGACGCGTACTGATTATTTTTGGCAAGAATATCCTGCTCGACTTGAACCATGCGGCTGGTGTGCGCATGAGGACGGCCTTGCAACAGACTGCCGTGTTCATGGGCATGAACGTAAGCATGGGCATGCTCTTCGCCATCGATTTTCGTTTCGCCTTGACCGCAGCCGCAAGTCGTACACATTTGAATTCTCCTTTATTCCACTTCGAGTTCCTTGACCTTCATCTCCAGCCCACCGGTCGGTTCAACGGGATAACAGCCACACAGAGGGCAAGGCTCATAGCGTAGCTGGATATGAACGGTTTGGCCACAAGTGAGACAACGCCCCTGTCCTTCGGTTGCGACAATCTCCAACTGGGCACCCTCCGCCAGCGTGCCCTTGACCACCGCATCGAAGCAAAACCTCATCGCCTCGACATCCGCCCCGGACAATTCGCCGATCTCCAGCCACACCGTCTTCACTCGGGTAAAGGCGTTGGATCGGGCGCTGTCTTCAATCACCTGCAACACCCCCTGGGCGAGGGACATCTCATGCATGCTCCACCTCAATCGTATAGGCGACACAGGGGTCCAGCGCCTGCACCAGCAGTTCGGCGCTGCGCCGCGCCTCATCGGCGCTGGTCGCGGGGTTTCCCGTCAGCGCTTTGACGCAGGAGCCAGCCGGATGAAAATTCCATTCTGTGGGCGCAACGATACGGTAATCAACAACGTCGCCCTGCCCGTCCAGTTCTGCACGATGCAACAGCAGGCCACGCGCGGTCTGCACCCAAGCTAGTCCGATGCCCTGTCCCAGCGCAGCCCCCTGCACCCAGTGCGGTTTTGCCGCCGGCTTGCGCAGCCAATCGAGCAACTCCACCATCTCGAACAGGCGCGCCAGGAAACGAGCCAGAATCGACGCCCCCTCCTGCCGCAGGAGTTGTACCAGCACGGGATGCGTCTGCATCCGCGCCAGAGATCCGGTTTCCATCACCCGCCCCTGCCAATGGGGACGCTGAGCAAAATTCTCATCGCTCTCCAGGCCGGGCAGCACCTCGTTCAGTATCCGTTCGCGGCTGGCGGATGGCATCAAGACAGCCCCACCGTCGCCCCAGCGGCCCGCACCGTTCCATAGTTCCAGCAGGTTGCGCGCAGTTTCGGTGTCGGACCGGTGCAGCCATTCCGATAACTGCTCAAGGTCAGTTAGTTTTCGCCAGTCGGCGACAGGCATAGCGAGGATGGCTTGGCTCAACGCCGTTTCAGCCTGCGCGGCAAACGTTTGCCAGGTCGCCTCGTCCTGTCCTGCCGCAGCCTGTGCCAGGCTCTTGCGCAATGAGGCCAGCAGGGCAGCATTACCCTGGCCACCCATGACTTTTGGCAAATCCAGCAGAAATCGCCACAGCAACTCCTGCAGCGCCTCGGCCAGCACCAACCGTTCCCACTTCGCGGTATGGGTCGGCTCGCCCCCCTGAGCAAACGCCAATGCCACGGCAGCAGCCGCGCCCTGCGCCTTGCCGCAAATACTGAACAGCATGGGGATCACGGCCGCCGCCTGCCCGGCCGGCTTGCCCCGCACCACTTCGGTCGCCCTCACCAGCGGACGTGGCCGCAGTTCAGCCCGGCAGATGCGCCGTCCATCCCAGTGCAATTTGATGTGGATTTTAGCTTCGAGATTCACAAGGTCTGACAAATAAGCCGGCCATGCCGGCCAACTCAATCTTAACCGAAAAGACCCGACATTAAGCCTGTGGCAAACCGATCACCCGACCCAAAATTAGCAACGCTTCCTGCGCGACCTGATGCTCGACGCGATCGTAGGCGAAACCGCCGGCCTGCACCAGCACATAGTCACCGAGGGCAACCTCGTCGTTCATCAACATCAGGCTGATGCTGCGCAATTCTCCGAAGGCCTCGACCGTGGCCATTTCACCGGCCAGTTCGACGATGCGTGAGGGGATCGCCATGCACATCAGGCCACCTCCTCCTCAACCCGTTCAGCTGCCATGCCGTGTTGCCGCAATTCTTCAACCAGCTGCGCCACCACTTTCGGCAACAGCGCCTCGATCTGCGGTGTCAACGCCATACCGGTAGCCAGAGAGTAAGGCTCCACCCCGATCACGGTCACGCCACCCGGCTGCTCGCCGGTCAGAACGAGCGTGGCCAGCACATCGGACAAGCCGATCTGGTGCGGCGACAGCTTGGTTTTGAAGAACACCGGCACCGCGTCGCCAGCGATTCTCACCATGGCGCCCGGTGGCTTGCCGCTACGCACCGCGTCGACAATGATCAGATGATCGACACAAGCAAGGTCGTCGAGCATCTCCATCGCCGAGGTGCCGCCGTCGATCACCTCCACTTCCGGCGGCAGGCGGTATTCACGCTTGAGCGACTCGACCGCGCGCACCCCGATGCCTTCGTCGGAAAGCAGGATGTTGCCGACACCGAGAATGATTATGCGCATTTTTATAAACCTTTCACCGCAAAGGACGCAAAGGATCGCGAAGGAAAAACTTGATAAACCTCCGCGTCCTTTGCGGTTAGTCTTAGAGGACTTTTACGTTCACAACTTCGCGCTGCTCGTCGTCGAGCACATGCACGGCACAGGCCAGACATGGATCGAAGGAGTGCACGGTGCGCAGCACTTCGAGCGGGCGCTCCGGATCGGCCACCGGGGTGTTCAGGAGCGACGCTTCATACGGTCCGATAGCGTCGTTCTCGTTGCGCGGCGCGGCATTCCAGGTGGTTGGCACGACTGCCTGGTAGTTGGTGATCTTGCCATCCTTGATCACTACCCAGTGCGACAGCACGCCGCGTGGCGCTTCGTGGAAGCCGACGCCGCTGATTTCGCCTTTCGGAAATACCGGCTTGTTGAAGGTTTTCACGTCGCCCTTGGCGATGTTGTCCACCAGCATCTGCCACTGGCTTCCCAGCACGTCGACCTGCAGCGCGCACGACACAGCGCGGGCGGCATGCCTGCCGATAGTGGAATGCAGCGCCGCCACCGGCACCTTGGTCTTGGCAATCGTACCGACCAGATCGAGGGTCTGGGTGACATATTTGACGGCGGGCTCGTAGTTGGCTGCCACCATCGCCAGCACCCTGGCCAGCGGGCCGACCTGGGCCGGTTTGCTGTAGAAGGTGGGCGACTTGACCCAGGAGTATTTGCCGTTGTCCTGGAAGTCGGTGTATTCCGGCACGGTTTCACCCTTGTAGGGATGCAGTGCGCCCTTGCCGCCCTTGTACCAGGCATGTTTGACGCTTTCCTCGACGCCATCGCGGAAATACGGATCGCTGAAGCTCTTGATCGCATGGAACTTGGACAGGTCGCCGCCGGGAATGTAGCCGCCGGGCAGGGCGAATTGGGTGCCTGTGGTGTCGAGTGGGATATCCGGCACCGACAGGGTGTCGGTGATACCGGCACCGATCTGGGTCCAGTCTGCATAAAATGCGCCGATTGCCGCCACGTCAACCAAGTAGACATTCTTGACGAAATCCGCCAGTTCGTCGATCCAGGTCTTGATCGCCAGCAAGCGCTCAACCGTCAGGACAGATTGCGAATCCAGAGCGATCGGGTTAGCCACGCCGCCCACCGCCATGTTCTGGATGTGCGGTGTTTTCGAACCGAGAACGGCAACGATCTTGTTGGCCTTGCGCTGCACATCGAGCGCCTGCAGGTAGTGAGTCACCGCCAGCAGGTTCACTTCCGGTGACAGCTTCATCGCCGTGTGTCCCCAGTAGCCGTTGGTAAAAATACCCAGCTGGCCGGTGCCGACAAAACCGCTGAGCCGCTCCTTGACCTTGGTGAACTCCTGCTTGCTGTTGCCGCTCCAGGTGGACAAGCTCTCGGCCAACTGCGCGGTCTTGGCCGGGTCGCCCTTGAGCGCGGAAGTCACGTCCACCCAATCCAGCGCTGAGAGGTGATAAAAGTGCACGATATGATCATGAATAGCGTGGGCCGTGATGATCAGGTTGCGGATGTACTGCGCATTGAGCGGCACTTCCAGGTTCAGGGCGTTTTCCACCGCACGCACCGAGGCGATGGCATGCACCGTAGTGCACACGCCGCAGATGCGCTGGGTGATCGCCCAGGCATCGCGCGGATCACGCCCCAGCAAGATCTCCTCGACGCCACGCCACATCTGGCCGGAAGCCCAGGATTTGGTGACTTTTCCGCCGTCCACCTGGCAATCGATTCTGAGGTGGCCCTCAATCCGGGTGATCGGATCAATCGTGATTCTTGTTCCCATGCTCATCTCCTAGATTTTTTCTTCCCTGGGAAGAATCGGCAGGTAGCGCACCAGCACGATGTAGCCCAGTATTTCCAGCGCAATCATGCCGACACTGACCATGATTTCCGGTACCGATGGAAAATAGTGCCAGCCCGCACCGGTTTCATAGCCGACCAGATAGGAATTAATGCGCAGCAGGAAACCAGCGAGCAACAGGCAGAATGCGGAAATAAACAGACGCGCCGGGTTGAGCCTTGACGCCGGATTGGCCAGCAGCACCAGTGGCGCAGCGAACAGTCCCATCTCCACCCAGAACATCAAGCCCTCGACACCAGGCTCGAACATGAAACCGAGCGCACCGCGCACGGCCAAGTCGCCCAGTCGCACCACCAGGTAAACCGCCAGCAACCCGGTCATCAGGCGCGACAGCTTGGTCAATAGATGCAGTTCCAGTGGCCGCCGGAAACCTGACGAAGAGAGGCAGGCTTCGAAGATGACGATAGCGAATCCCATCAGCACCGCCGTCATCAGGTAGAGCACTGGCAGCATCAGGGTTTGCCACAAGGGGTGAATCTGGTAGCCGTACACCACCAGCAGCGAACCCAGCGAGGATTGGTGCATGGAAGGCAGCAGCACGCCGAGGGCGATGATCAGGAACAGCACCTTGCTGAGCTTTTTCTTGATGTCCTTGAGGCCGAATTTTTCGAGAAAGGCTGGGGAAAATTCGATCCACATCACGATGATGTAAGCAGTAATGCACACCGCCACCTCGAACATCACCGAATTGACCTGGGCATAGCCCGGCCAGAAAATGTGCCAGGTGTTCCAATAGCGGCCAAGATCGAAAATGACCGAGGCTCCGGCCAAAGTGTAGCCGAACAGGCTGGCCAGCAGAGCCGGGCGCACCATGGGGTGGTATTCGCCCTTGTTGAAGATATAGACCAGCAGCGCCATGGTATAGCCACCGCAGGCGAAGGCCGATCCGACCATCACATCGTAGACCACCCAGATGCCCCAGGTGTAGCCATCGTTGACGTTGGTGACCGAACCGATGCCGAAGACGAAACGAATACCCAGGATAACGAAGGCGGTCGCCGCCAGAATGGCCAGCGTGACGGTCACCGGAGTGACCAGCGGACCACCGAGCGGGGTGAGAGCGGGATGTTTGTGAGTTGCCGACATCAAAGCCTCCTTATTCATTCTCGTCATCGTCCTTGACGTTGCGCTTGGCGATGTACGTCAACCCGCCGAGGAACACCAGGGGCAACACCAGCCCGCCGTACAGCGTGTGCTGCATGGTTTCGGAGGTGGCCGCGTAGGAGCGCTCCGGCAATGTGGGCATGCCCAGCTTCTCGAACGGCACGGCAGACAGCTTGAGCATCTGGGTGCCGCCGACTTCTTTATCGCCGTAAATTTGCGGCAGGTATTTGGCCGCCTTGGCCGGAAAGGAAGATTGGTCGTGGGTATTCAGATTGCCACGCGGGAACTCGGTATCCTCACCCGGTTTCAGTGCCAGTCGGCGCTTGGCCTCGGCATGCAGGTCGCTGACCTTGCCAAACAGAGTGGAACCGGTCGGGCATACTTCAGCGCAGGCGGCATACTTGCCTTCTTTCATGCGGTGGACGCATAGCTGGCACTTGGTGATCTGCGGGAATGGCCTGTCGTACTGGAAGCGCGGCACGCCGAACGGGCATGCCGCCACGCAGTAACGGCAGCCGATGCAGGCACCTTTGTCGTAGCTGACGATACCGTTGACCGGGTCCTTGGTCATCGCCGACACCGGGCAGGCCGACACGCAAGATGGGTCAACGCAGTGCAGGCAAGACACCTTCATGAAGGCATAGCCGTTCTTTTCGCTGTCCTTGATCTCGCCGCTGCCAGCCTTGTACATCTTGATAACATTGAGGGTCTTGCCGGAAATGTCGAGCGGGGTATCCCAGTATTGCTCTGCCGTGGAGAACTCCGGCGGCATGCCATTGGCTTCCTTGCAGGCCGCCACGCAGGCCTTGCAGCCGATGCACAGGGTGCTATCGTAAAGCAGGCCGACCGCCTCGGGCGGCATGGTCTTGTTTGGGCGTGCCTGGGCAGGCGAGCCTGAAGCGAGCAGGGCTCCACCGGCCAGCGCGCCTTTCAGAAAATCGCGCCGTTTCATGGCTCGGCCCTTTCCGTTTCTGTCTTGCCTGCAGACTTGTCAGCTTTTTCAGGCGGCAGCACCGTCACCTGGCCGAGATTTTTGGCCATGGCCGCAGCCGCTCCCACCGCCGCACCGGCTGCCGCTGCAACAACCGCAACCGAGGCAATAGTAGCACCCGAGCCCTGTTCCTCGACGATACGTGGATAGCCGAGCGGCGGCACCACATTCTTTAGATCAGCCAAGGCATGAATCGGCTTGGTGAAGCCGATGCCCTTCTCGGTGCAGCCGATGCAGGGATGGCCGGTACCGACAGGCCAGCTGGCGTTGCCGACATCGCCGAACAGGATAGACGGGCAGTTGGCATAGGTTTCCGGTCCTTTGCAGCCCAGTTTGTACAGGCAGTAACCCTTACGGTGGCCCACGTCGCCGAACTCCATGGCGAAGCGGCCAGCGTCAAAATGGGCGCGGCGTTCGCAGTTTTCGTGGATCAGGCGAGAATAGGCAAATTTCGGACGGCCCAAATGATCGACCTCGGGCAGCTTGCCGAAAGTCAGGAAGTGCACCACCGTCGACAGGAAATTATAGGGGTTGGGCGGGCAGCCCGGGATGTTGGGGATCACCTTGCCCAGCACCTCGCCGGCGCTGGATGAGCCGGTCGGATTCGGCCCGGTAGAAGGCATGCCGCCCCACGAGGAGCAGCTGCCGATGGCCACCACCGCGCCGGCATCGGCGGCGCACTCCTTTAGCATGTCGATCGCAGTCTGGCCGCCGATTTTGCAGTAGATGCCTTTATCCTTGGTCGGAATCGCCCCTTCGACCACCAGCAGGTACTTGCCCTTGTTCTCCTTCATCGCCAGCCGACGCGCCGCCTCGACCTGATGGCCGGCCGCCGCGAACAGGGTCTCGTGGTAATCCAGCGAGATCACGTCCAGGATCAGCTTTTCCAGAGTGGGATGCTCGGCGCGCAACAGGGATTCGGTACAACCGGTGCATTCCTGGAAGTGCAGCCAGATGACGGAAGGACGCTTTTTGCTTGCTACCGCTTCGGCAATCGCCGCGTCGGCGCCGGGCGGAAGGCCCATGGTGGCAGCCATCGCCGCACACAATTGCAGAAAGCTGCGGCGCGAAATACCCAGCCTGTTCTCAACCGCAACGACGCTTTCATTGGTTTTGATGTTAGCACTCATAGCCCGGCCCCCATTAAAAGACATTGCTATCTTATTTATAAGATATATATTTCAAATTGCAAGATAATTGTTTAATGATATAGCCCGGTATTAGAATAGCCATAACAACGCGTTACAGCCTCAGCAATCAGAGAGGATTTGCCATGGAAAACCTGCCCAACGATTGGCTCGCGCTACTTTCGCTGGTGTTTGTACTGGGGCTGAAGCACGGCTTCGACCCCGATCACCTCGCCACTATCGACGGCCTGACCCGCTTCAACGCCGCCAACCACAAGCCGCGGCTGTCTCGCTGGTCGGGCCTGCTATTTTCGCTTGGGCATGGCGCAGTGGTCATGACAGTGGCGGTGCTGGTCGGCCTCATCGCCAAGCGCTGGGACATCCCGGCCTGGGCTGATGATCTGGGGGCATGGATTTCGATCCTGTTCCTGCTGGCGCTGGGCGCGGTCAACCTTGCCGCCGTGTTCAGAGCCGCTCCCGGCCAGGTAATCAGATTGGTCGGGCTAAAAGGCCGCTGGCTGGGCAAACTGAACCAGACCAGCCACCCCGCCATGATCGCCTTAATCGGCGCGCTATTCGCCCTTTCCTTCGACACCCTCAGCCAGACTGCGCTATTTTCTCTTACCGCTTCGAGCATGGCCGGTTGGCTATTCTCGGCAGCGCTCGGCATGGTGTTCATGCTCGGCATGATCGCCACCGACGGACTCAATGGTCTTTGGGTATCGCGCCTGATCAACAAGGCCGATGCGCGCGCCCAGATCGCCTCGCGGTTGATGGGGATGACGGTGGGAGGCCTGAGCATCATGGTCGGCCTGTTTGGTATCGCCAAATATTTCTTTCCCGTTGTCTCCACCCGTAGCGAAGGCTATGAACTGCTGATGGGCCTCGCCGTGATCGGCACCGTGGCATTGAGTTTTTATCTTGCCCTGCGCCAGGCACATCGACAAACGACCCCCGTCTAATTCAGAGAATCATCTTCTTGCCACTCTGATTCCAAGTGGTATGCTAGCGCTTGTCCGCTCAAGATAACCAATGAGGTAGTCCATGAGATCAAGACTCGTACTGGCCCTTTTCCTGCTGCACCTGGCCTTCGCCGCTCTTGCCGACAAACCCGTCGCTCCGAATTCCGTTCCGGGCACCATACGCGTTAGCGCTGAACAGGCAGTGGAACTCATCCTGGCCAACCCCAGGATGACAATCATCGATTCGCGCCACACCGAGGAGTTTGCCAAAGGCCATATCGAGGCCGCCATTAATCTGATCGACACCGGCACCAACTCTGAATCGCTCACCAGACTCACCCATGGCAAAGACTATCCGGTGTTGTTCTATTGCAACGGCGAACGTTGTCCGCGCAGCAGCAATGCTGCGAAAACAGCGGTGGCCCTGGGCTACAAGAAAGTCTACTGGTTCCGTGGGGGCTGGAATGAATGGGTTGATAAGAAATTGCCCATAACAAAATAACCCGCCGATGCGCATCGAAAATATTTCCATCAAGACGCTGACAGTCTGTGTTCTGCTGATCATCGGCATACTTTCCATCACCCTCTCGCTCGTCGCCGGTTTTTATTTTCGGGAAGCAGCGCTGGCATCGCAGGCACAGAGTCTGTCTCGCGTCATCGAGGTCGCGAGCGGGGACATCCTCAGCGAGTTGCGCGATCGCTCAATCAGTTTCGGCAATACCCTCCAGTCACGGGAAGCATTCCGTAGCGCCATCGCCAAATTTCATGAGTCAGGCCAGGCCGAGCCATTGACCGAGCAGTTGGACGATCCATTCATCAAGGGCTTCGAAGGAACTGGAACAATCGACTTGGCCAAGCTGCGTGTCTACGATCCCAACCTCAAATTACTGCGCACCAGCCAGGAAGGCATTGCCGGACTGGAGCCACAGCTACCGCGCTTTCTCTTCACAAAAGCCGAGAGCCGCAAGGGCGTAGAGCGGCTGAAAGCGCTCAGCGGACTGTGGGTCTCGCCGTCCGGCCCGCTTTACTCAGTGCTGGTGCCCATTGGCGGGTTACGCCTGACCGGCTACCTTGAAGTAGTCGTGAATCCGGCCTTCAATCTCGGGCATGTTTCCACCTTGACCGAAATGCCGATAAAGATTTATGGCATGAACGACAAGCTGTTGCATCAATCGGAACAAACGAACAGGGAGAATAAAGCGGGAGAAGAAGTCAAATTACCGGTGGAATATCTGATGCCGGCGGAAAATAATCAACCCGCCTACCGCCTGGTGGGCCTGGAAGATGTCACCCGATTCAGCAATGATATGTACAAGACCCAGGTCGCCACGACCATTGCCTTTCTTGTGCTGACCGTCAGCACCCTGTCGCTGGCGCTGTGGGCATTCAGCCGCTTCTTGTTCCGGCCGATCAAGCACATGATGGACGACATCCATCGCTACACCGTCGAAGGGAGCCTGACCACCACAACCGCTCAAGACAACACCAAGGAATTCCACGCGCTGTCTGACGCATTTACCGACATGATGAAAAAAATCCAGTCCAGCATCCATGAGCTGGAACGCATCTCCTCGCTGGACGGCTTGACCGGCGTGGCCAACAGACGCAGCCTGGACACCGCACTGAACAAGGAATGGCTGCGCGCGCAGCGGAGCAAGACCGAGGTGTCGCTATTAATGATCGACATCGACTTTTTCAAGCTTTACAACGACCATTTCGGCCATCAGGCTGGGGATGACTGCCTGAAAATAGTCGCCGTCAAGATCGCACAGTTAGTAACGCGCCCCGGGGACCTGCTTGCCCGCTACGGCGGGGAAGAATTCGCGGTACTATTGCCCGGAACATCATCCGAGGGGGCGACATCCGTCGCTACCCACATTCTCGATGCAGTCGCTGCACTGAATATCCATCACCCCAAATCAACCATATCGAACATCGTCACGCTCAGCATCGGCATCTGTACACTCTTGCCCAGTGACGAACTCAGCCCCCACCATCTGATCGGCTTTGCCGATGAAGCACTCTACCAAGCCAAGGCAGCGGGTCGCAACCAGATCAGAGCCACCAGCCCTGAAGATCTTGCCAAAGCAAGACTATCCAGACGCGGGGAAGATACATGACAAAATTCGCCAAGCGCTCGAAAAAAGCCGGCCTGCCGCCCGGCACGCTGGTTCACATCGGTAAAAAACGGAGCGAAAAGACCCGCATCAGGCTGATCAATTACGACGAATCCAGCTTTCTCGACAAGGAAACGGAGTCTACCGAAGAGTACTGCGCCGCCAAGTCAGCCACGGGCATCACCTGGGTCAACGTCGACGGCATCCACCAGATCGACCTGCTTCAGCGAATTGGCGAATGTTTCGGGCTGCACCCGCTGGTGCTGGAAGACATCATGAACACCGACCAGCGTCCGAAAATGGAGGATTTCGGCGATTACGTCTATATCGTGCTGAAAATGCTGTCCCTCAACGATCGAGGGGAAATCGCCGCCGAACAGGTGAGCCTGATTCTGGGAAAAAATTTCGTGTTGTCCTTCCGCGAACAGAATAGCGCCATTTTCGACCCTCTCGTGGAACGCATCAAAATCGGCAAAGGGTTTATCCGCAAGGCGGGGGCGGACTATCTCCCCTATTCCCTGCTGGATGCGGTGGTAGATCATTATTTCGTGGTGCTGGAAAAACGGGAAGATGAAATCGACGCGCTCGAGGAGGACGTCATTGCCAACGCCACGCCCAGCACCCTGCAAAGAATCCACAAACTCCGTCGCGAGCTGATCTTCCTGCGCAAGGCCATCTTCCCCTTTCGCAACGTCATCGGTGCACTGGAACGCGGCGAATCCGCCTTCTTCGAACCAACTTCGCGGATTTACCTGCGCGACATTTACGACCATACCATCCACATCATCGACACGCTGGAAACCTTCCGCGACCTCGCCACCGGCCTGCTCGACATCTACCTGTCCAGCGTCAGCAACCGCATGAATTCGGTAATGCGCGTCCTCACCGTGATCGCCACCATCTTCATGCCGCTCACCTTCCTCGCCGGCGTCTACGGCATGAATTTCAAATACATGCCGGAACTCGAATGGACCTGGGGTTACCCGGCAATACTGCTGCTGATGGCGACCGTCGGCATTTCCATGCAGGTGTATTTCCGCAAGAGGAAATGGCTATAAGCCGGAACACCCCGGACGGCTCTCCGGCCATGCTAGAATTTAACCCTCTCACTCTTACCCAAACCACCCCATGCCTCAGAGTACTCACAACCTGCTGACAGAGCTTCTTTCCGATCTGGAACAAACCAGGATACTGTGGCAACTGGCAGTACTGGGAGTCAGCCTGGCGCTGGCATGGGGTTTCAGCCGCCTGTTGAGGAGCCACCTGCCCAAATCGGAAGGCGCGGCCAAGGTTGGCCTGGGCGGGGTTTCCCGGGTGGCTTTTCCGCTGGTCGCCCTGCTGCTGGTAGTAATTGGGAAAGCCGTGCTCAAGAACTGGCACTCGGTCAATCTGCTGAATATCGCCACTTCTCTGCTCCTGGCCATGGCGCTGGTTCGCCTTGCCGTCTATGCCCTGCGCAAGATTTTCGCCCCGAGCGGTTGGCTGCACAGCTCCGAACGCTTCATCGCCACCGCAATCTGGATCGGACTCGCCCTGCACCTCACCGGATTTCTCCCCGAAATTCTGAATGCAATGGACGAGCTCAGCTTCCATATTGGCAAACAGAAAATTTCATTACTCATCATCCTGAGCGGCATCCTGTCCGTCCTTGTCACCATGCTGGCGGCAATGTGGCTGGGGCGGGCGCTCGAAAACCGGGTAATGACCGCAGAAAACCTGAACATGAATCTGCGCGTGGTACTGTCCAAGCTGATCCGCGCCGCACTGATCGTACTCGGCGTGTTGATCGCCCTGCCCCTGGCGGGCATCGACATCACCGTACTTTCGGTGTTCGGTGGCGCCCTGGGCGTGGGCATCGGCTTCGGCCTGCAAAAAATTGCCAGCAACTACGTCAGCGGTTTCATCATTCTGCTCGACCGATCCATCCACCCCGGCGACTCCCTGACCGTGGAAGGGCGCTTCGGCACGGTTTCAAAATTGACCGCGCGCTACATGGTGCTGAAGAGCCTGGACGGGACTGAAGCCATCATCCCGAACGAAACCCTGATCAGTTCCACCGTCATCAACCATTCCTATACCGACCGCCATTTTCGAGTCATCATTCCGGTACAGGTCAGCTACCAGAGTGACCTGGAACGCGCCATGAAGATTCTGAAGGACGCCGCAGCGAAGCAGCCAAGGGTGCTTGCCGATCCGGAAACCAAGGCCTATCTCAAATCCTTCGGCGACAACGGCGTCGATCTGGAATTGAGCATCTGGATCAACGACCCGGAGGAAGGTCAGTTCGGCCTGAAATCCGACATCAATCTGGAAATCTGGCGCCAGTTCCAGGCGGCGAACATCGAAATCCCTTATCCGCAAAGAGATATCCGCATCATCGGCAATCAGCCCAGCTAATCCCGGCAACCCGCGTAGGATGGGAGGAACGTAACGATACCCATCATCCATAATCATAAGCCATGGGTATCGGCAAGCCTCCACCCATCCTACGCACTTCGTCTGGCCTCGGTGACCCGATACAGACAACAAAAAACCCGCCGAAGCGGGTTTTTTGTTGGGCAATACCTGGGCAAACCAGCTTATTTCAGCTTGGTTTCCTTGTAGTCCACGTGCTTGCGTGCCACCGGATCAAATTTCTTGATCAGCATCTTTTCCGGCATGGTACGTTTGTTCTTGTCGGTAGTATAAAAGTGACCGGTACCCGCAGTGGATTCCAGTTTGATTTTCTCGCGTCCGCCTTTTGCCATTTCTTAGCCCCTTAAATACTTTCGCCGCGAGCGCGTAGCTTCGCCAGCACGGCGTCGATGCCGTTCTTGTCAATGGTGCGCAGTGCAGCGCAGGATAGGCGCATACTCACCCAGCGGTTTTCGCTTTCCACCCAGAACTTGCGATTTTGCAGGTTCGGCAGGAAACGACGTTTAGTCCTGTTGTTGGCGTGGGAGACATTATTCCCCGACATCGGCTTCTTGCCGGTGATCTTGCATACGCGGGCCATGGTATTGCTCCAGAAGAAATAGAAGAATGAATTACGAAAAACGCGATTTATACCATATTTTTGCCCAACAACTCAAGAAGAAATTACGCCCTCTAGAGCAGGCCTCGCTCTGCGAAGGACAGAAAACCGCTTCCGGCAACGTGAAACGATCTTCCAGCCAGCGGCGATAGCCGCAGCTGCTGACACCCAGAATTTAGCTTGCTCCCGATGCCGCCAGCAAACCACTTGCCAGGAACCCGGCTGGCAACAGCAAGTGTTTCTTGTTCGTGAACGGCTGACTTTCCACCCATTTATAAAACAGCGCTCCACCAAGGATGCTGATGCACAGGGCTAGAACCAATCCGAACGCGTTGGCAACTGGCTGATGCGGGAAAAAATGGAAGAAGGTCGCGTTGACAATCAGGAACAGGGGAAAGTGAACCAGGAATATGGAAAATGAAATCCGCCCCAGGTAAGCCAAGGGCCGCGGCACAGGCCAGCTTTCCAGTCCGCCATATTGTCTGGCAAGTCCCAGCATCAGCATCAAAACGCCGGCAACGGCGATGCGATAGCGAAATTCCACCAGCAAGGCAGCCGTGACCAGCATGCCCAGCAACGCCAGTCGAAGGATGCCGTAGCGACTGTTCGAAGCCCAGTAGCTCAACATCCCGAGACCATACGACCCAAAAAAGTAGAAAGCGGTTTCGTCCCAGACGTCATCCCGATTGAGCACGAACAGCGAGGCCAGGGTTAAACCCGCTACCAGAAGCGGGCCCGTTGCCTTCAAGCGCGACGAATGAGATTCGAACTGTCTGGACAGCCAGAACAGGAACACGGTAAGGGAAAACAACTGGAAATCGATAGCGATATACCAGACCCCCGCTGACAGCGCTTCCTGATCAAGCAAGTCCTGAAGCAACAGCGCATGCATCAGAAGCTGGGCAATACTCGGTGCGTCCGGGATGGAGTCGTGATTCATCATCTCTCTTGCCAGCGCCGCGCACCCAATCGCCAGCGTCAGCGCAGCAAGGTAAGGGAGGGCCAACCGCATGTAGCGCTGCGCGATAATCCGAACCGGTTCGGCTACGAGTGACATTCCCTGTGGCGCAAACTTCCTGGCCACCAAAAAACCCGCCATGACAAAAAAAACCTGCACGGCCATTCTTCCGTACTGGTAAAGCCAGTCGATCAGGCCGGGAAACAGCGGGTAGGCCACATCCGACATGGGGCCATAGACCGACAGGTGATGCAGCACAATCATCAGGCAGGCAATTGCCTTGAGCGCATCCACAACAGGCATTCGCGAAGCAGTTGCACTCATACTTTTGAAAAACCCAAAAAATCTCCAATGATGAACAGGCGTCATCAACAAAAAACTGTTACGCCAACCTGGTTGGCCATCGGCGCAGGGACGGCAAATACGGGGGGACCTCTGCGCGGGCGGTATTGTAACGACTTTCTACGACTTTATGAACGCCGGATCGAATTGCCAGACCCGCTCCCGCGCGAGATTTATCGGGATCAACCTGAAAGTAGAGTTACAACAGGCCTCGCTCTGCAAATGACAGAAATCCGCTTCCGGCAACGATGAAATGATCCAGCACCCGGACGTCCACCAGGACCAGGGCATTTTTCAGCGCCTGGGTCAGCACCTGGTCGGCATTGCTGGGTTCGGCCACGCCAGAAGGATGATTATGGGCCAGGATAACGGCGGCGGCATTGTGATGCAGGGCGCGCTTGACGACTTCGCGCGGGTAGACCGAGGTCTGGGTCAGCGTACCGCGAAACAGTTCCTCGCTGACTATGACGCGATTCTGCGCATCCAGAAACAAGGCCATAAAGACTTCGTGGGGCAAGCCCTGCAACCGGAGCCTCAAATAATCGCGTACGGCCTGCGGCGAGGACAGGGCATCGCGCTGCGCGATATCCTCCTGCAACGCGCGCCGCGCCATCTCCAGCACCGCCTGCAACTGGGCATATTTAGCCGTACCCATGCCTGGCGTCTGGCAAAACTCCTTTTCGCCGGCCGCGAACAACGCATTCAGGCCGCCGAAGCGCCCAAGCAGTTCGCGCGCCAGATCCACCGCACTTTTTCCTGGCAGGCCGGTGCGCAAAAAAATCGCCAGCAACTCGGCGTCCGACAGACTGGACGCGCCTTTCTGCAGGAGCTTTTCCCGGGGTCGCTCACCTTCCGGCCAATCCGTTATCGCCATGACAAATTCTTTTTGTTTCAAGTAGAATGAAGAGATTATGACCGATACAGCGAAAAAACGCCTGGTTCTCGGCGTCACCGGCGGCGTGGCCGCCTACAAGGCAGCAGAGCTTACCCGCCTGCTGGTTAAAAACGGCATTGAAGTGCAGGTGATCATGACCGAAGCGGCCCGCCACTTCGTCGCTCCGGCCACCTTCCAGGCGCTCTCCGGCAAACCGGTTCTGAGCGATTTATGGGACGGCCAGACGGCTGGTGGCATGGCGCACATCGATGTGACACGTGGTGCCGACGCGGTGCTGATCGCCCCGGCCAGCGCCGATTTTATCGCCAAGCTCGCGCACGGCGCCGCGGACGACTTGCTCTCCGCCGCCTGCCTGGCACGCGCCTGCCCGCTCCTGGTCGCCCCGGCGATGAACCGCGAAATGTGGGACAACCCGGCCACCCATCGCAACATCACCCAGCTCAGGCGCGACGACATCACCATCCTCGGTCCGGCCAGCGGTTCTCAGGCCTGTGGTGAAACCGGCATGGGGCGAATGGTGGAACCGGAAACACTGATCGAGGATCTCGAATCGTTCTGGCATCCCAAACTGCTGAAAGGCCAACGCGTGCTAATCACCGCCGGGCCAACCTTCGAAGCGATCGATGCAGTACGCGCCATCACTAACATGAGTTCAGGCAAAATGGGTTACGCTGTCGCCCGCGCCGCCATCGAAGCTGGCGCGGAAGTCACCTTGATCTCCGGTCCAACCTGTTTGACCCCGCCCACGGCAGCGAAAACCATCGCTGTCACCAGCGCCCAGCAAATGCTCGAAGCGGTCAACAAGGAAATTGGCGAAACCGATATTTTCATCAGCGTCGCAGCGGTAGCTGACTATTACGTGCTCAACCCGAGCGGGCAGAAGATCAAGAAAGACGCCCACATCC
>JAHJJI010000058.1 GCA_018823025.1 Gammaproteobacteria bacterium
GCCCGTAAGGCGGGTTTCGTGTTGTCTGCAGAATGCGGCGGCCAGGGGACCTGTCGTCGCTGCAAGGTAAAGCTGCTGTCCGGTGGCCTGTTCATCGCTGGCGAGCAGAATCTTTCGGATGCGGAAAAAGCTGGTAATATCGTTTTAGCCTGTATGGCGCGGATAGACGGCGACGTGACAATTGAACTGCTCCCGGAATCGGAATTGCGCTATGATCCGGGCGCCGCTGACCGGGATCTGGAACCGCAAGAGCATCCCGGGTACGCGCTAAAAAGCCTGGGACTTTCACTGACTCCACTGGTCTCGAAGGCCAACCTTGATGTGCCTCCTCCCACGCTTGAAAACAGCGTAGATGACTATTCACGATTCCAGACGTCTTTTAAAAAACAAGTCACCGACAAGCGTATTGAGACGCCGCTGAGCGTGCTGCGATCTCTTGCCTCAGAAGTCCGCCAGGCCGACGGTCATTTAGCGGTGATCTATGCCGAAGAAGCTGATCGCATTGGTGTCGTCCAGGCGGTGCATGAGGCAAAATATATGTACGGCTTAGCGGTTGATATTGGCACGACGACAGTTTTTGTGCGGTTGATCGATCTGGCTGATGGAAAGATCCTGGGCGAGGCCAGCGATTACAACGCGCAGATTTCCTGCGGCGGAGACGTCATCCATCGAATCGTCTACGCTGGAAAGGGGAAGGAGCTTGCCGAACTTCAAAGCCTGATACAACAAACCATCAACAAGCTCATCAAATCGCTGCTGAAAGAACACAAACTCAAGAAGGATGCCATCAAGATTGTGGTGGCAGCCGGTAATACAACGATGCAGCATCTTTTCTTAGGATTAGATCCCAAACAGATCCGCCTGGAACCGTTCGTGCCAACCGTTACCCGTATTCCAGTAGTTTCGGCTGCCAGCTCAGGTCTTGACGTGCTCCCGACTGCGCCGGTTTTTCATGCGCCATCTGTCGCCAGCTATGTCGGGGGGGATATCACTGCCGGATTACTAGCTGCAGGTATCCACCGCTCTGAAAAGCTGACCCTCTACGTCGATCTTGGCACCAACGGGGAGATCGCCCTGGGGAACAAGGACTGGCTGACAGCCTGCGCTTGCTCCGCCGGGCCCGCATTTGAAGGCGCAGGCGTGAAATGTGGCATGCGTGCCGCTCCTGGTGGCATCAACAGAGTGGAATCAGATGCCACCGATGGCATTCTCACTTTTCAAGTTATCGGGCATGTGGCGCCGCGCGGCATTTGCGGGTCGGGCATGATTGACCTGCTGGCTGAACTCCGTGCCACCAATCGCATCACGCCGCGTGGCAAGCTGAACCAAGAGATCGATCCCCGGCGCATTCGTGCCAACCGTGGCAAGCAGGAGATCGTGCTGGTGAAGGGTGATAATGGCACTGGCACGGATGACATTGTTCTGACGGAGATCGACATCGATAACCTGATCCGCACTGAGGGAGCGATCTTCGCAGGGATCATGACGTTGTGCAAAGGCGTGGGGATTCAACCGCAGGAGATTGAGAGGGTCGTCATTGCGGGAGCATTCGGGAAGCACTTGGACGTCAACAATGCCATCCGCATTGGGATGCTGCCAGATCTGCCACGCAAACGCTTCGAATATATCGGCAATGGATCGCTGCAGGGGGCCAGTATGGCTCTGCTGTCACAGCGGATGTGGCAGCAGACGCAGGACATCGCTGACAGGGTCACCTACTTCGAGCTGTCCTCCTGGCCCGGCTACATGGACGAGTTCATGGCCGCGCTCTTCCTGCCGCATACGGATGGAAGGTTGTTTCCGAGTGTGGGGAAAATCAACGTGAGGTAATAAAAAGGCATAATATGAATTGTTAATTGTACGTCGTCATACCCTTTCGGACAGTTTTGACGAAAAGTTAAGGGAGAGATTCGGTGGTTGCATCAACTAAGGATCTTATGTCCTTCCGTTGGTTAAGTTTGTTCCCCGTCAGACCTTATTGGACCAAAACGGGTAAAAAGCTAAGGTGTGATTTTAGTGTTGCTTTAACACGGAAAAAGTGTTAGTGTTAAGGGTGACTGTGAAGTCCAGGCTTCCCCCATGGGGGAAGCGGCAATAGCAAAAGGAGTCACCCATGCCCCGCAAGAAATCCAAGTCATCCCCACAAGCCGTCGTTAGAGACATCAGGCGGCAGACCCGCCGCAAGTTTTCCGCCGAAGAGAAGATCCGTATCGTTCTGGAAGGCCTGCAAGGTGAAGCCAGCATCGCCGAGCTGTGCCGCAAGGAAGGGATCCATCCCAATCACTATTACCGCTGGTCCAAGGAGTTCCTGGAAGCGGGAAAGAAGCGCCTGAATGGCGATACCCAGCGGGAAGCCAATGCCGAAGAGGTGTCCGATTTGCGTCAGGAAAACGCCCAGTTGAAGGAGGTGGTTGCCGACCTGTTGTTGAAAAACCGTCTGCTCAAAAAAAGTCTGACTGGCTTTGGCAGCGAGTAGGCCGGGCCATGCGCTACAATCAGGCTGAAAAAGAGGAGACCATTCGTTTAGTGGAAGAATCGACGGTATCGATCCGCAGGACGCTGGCCGAGCTGGGCGTACCCCGCAGCACTTTCTACGACTGGTACCGCAAGTACCGGGAAGAGGGCTATGACGGCCTGGCCGACCAGCCGCCGATATCCCGCCGCTTCTGGAATCGGATTCCTGACGAGGTCAAGGAAAAGGTGGTCGATATAGCCCTGGAATATGCGGACAAATCGCCCCGTCAATTGGCTTGGCATATCACTGACAGCGAGCGTTATTTCATCTCGGAATCGTCGGTCTATCGCATCCTGAAATCGTACGATCTGATCACCAGTCCGGCCTTCATCGTGATGTCGGCGAAGGATAAATTTCAGCACCCCACGAAGCGGGTGCATGAACTGTGGCAGACCGATTTCACCTACTTCAGAGTGCGTATCTGGGGCTGGTATTTCCTGTCCACCGTGCTGGACGATTATTCCCGGTATATCATCACTTGGCGACTGTTTTCGACTATGTCGGCGAATGATGTGAAAGAGACCCTGGATCAGGCTCTGGCAAAGACCGGCGTGCAGCATGTCAAAGTAAAACACAGACCACGTTTATTATCGGATAACGGCCCCTGCTATGTCGCCAAAGAGCTGGCCAGCTATCTGGACAAGCATCAGATGCGGCACACCAGAGGGGCACCCTATCATCCCATGACGCAGGGGAAAATCGAACGCTACCACCGATCGCTGAAGAACGTGGTCAATCTGGATAACTATTATTTTCCCTGGGATTTGGAAAGTGAAATTGCTAAATTTGTAGAGTACTACAATCACGAACGGTATCACGAATCGCTGGATAATCTGACGCCGGCTGACGTCTATTTGGGCCGGGGAAGGAAGATCCTGGATCAGAGGGAATTGATCAAGCGAAGCACTTTACAGGCGAGAAAAAAGTACAACTTAAATCGACAAAATGAGGCAGCATCCTTAACTCAGGCAACACAC
>JAHJJI010000059.1 GCA_018823025.1 Gammaproteobacteria bacterium
AGCGAGCTCTGGCTCGACACCAGCGCCTGCTCCAGTGCCTTGACCTGAGCCAGGCCGCTGGTCACACCCAAAAAAGCCTGACGGGTCTGTAATGCGGCCTGTCGATTGCCCAGCTCCAGATCCTGTCGGGCTTTTTCCTTGTTGGCCAACGCTTCGCGCACCTTCGAATTGACGCTGCCACCCTGGAAAATCGGCAAGTTCAACTGCAAGCCGACGGTTTGACTGGTGACCGTGCCACTGACCAGGTAGCTGGAATTGCTGTTTTGACCGTAGCCCGCCACCAAGTCAAGAGTGGGATGGTGGCCGCCACGATTTCTTTCAACTTCCTGCGTTGCTATTTCTAGAGCGGCGCGCTGAATCGCGATCTGCGGACTTTGCTGTTCAGCCTGCTCGACCCATTTCGTCATGTCGTTGGGTTCAGGCAGGACAAGAGGAAGCTTGTCATTCAGCGCATTGAGATGTGCTGGTATCTTGCCGAGGATCAGTTGCAAAGCGCGATTCTTGAATTCGAGATCATTCTGCGCGGCAATTTCCTGAGCCGTAGTGAGATCGAATCGCGCCTGAGCCTCGTGAGTATCGGTAATGGTGACGGTACCCACCTCGAAATTGCGCTTGGCCATTTCCAGCTGCTCGCCGATGGCGGCCTTCTGAGCGCCGGCCAAGGCAACATTATCCTGGGCGAGCAGAACGTCGAAATAAGCCTGGGCGACTCTGACGATCAGGTCCTGCCGGGCGACGGCAAACTGCGCCTCAGCCTGAACAACCTGGCTTTTGGATTGCTCATACTGGGCAAAATTCTGCTTACGATAGACCGGCTGGGTCAGGGACAGATTATAGCCGTTGGCGTTGTATTGCCGGTTGGTGGTGGGCGAATCCACCTCGTTTCTGGAAGTGTTGGCGCTCAGATTGATGCTCGGCAACAGCAGGGCGAGGCCCTGTGGCGCTTTTTCCTGACCGGCTTCATAGGCGGCACGCGCCGAGGCATAGGCAGCATCCTGCTGCTGCGCATCGCGATACACATCCATCAGGTTGGCGGCATAGGCAGGGCTGGCGAGCAGCACAAGAAGCGCGAGTGGCAAGGATTTCATCCGGATGCCCGGTAAACTGGATGTTACGCGTGACTTCATTTTCTATCCCTTAATACAACCAATAACAGCGGCTAACATGCCCCGACCGATCAGGCCGTCACCACCTGACGGCGAAGAAATCTTTTTAAAATACGAAGCGCTGGGGCTGCATTGCGTTCTTCAGAGGAGGGACGCTGGTCTCAAATAGATTGGTCGTACGATACACGCCCTTGGCAACACAGGTAATCAACTGGGCTTCCATTACCGGAGAATCGCCAACCACGGCAAACAACCTGCCGCCAACTTTCAGATCCGCCTGAAACGCCTCAGGTAGCACCGGAACCGAACCAGTCAGCACAATCACGTCATACGGGCCGGCCTGTTTCCATCCGCGGGCCGCATCCCCTGCCTCCAGGGTAATATTTGTGATGCCATGCTGCTTAAGCATGGCTGCTGCTTGCGACGAGAATTCAGGGACAATTTCAGCGCTATGCACGGAGCCCCTGTGTGCCATGCGCGCCAGCAAAGCGGTCAGATAGCCGCTGCCAGTACCCACTTCCAGCACTTGGTCCGTAGCTTTTACGCCAACTTCCTGCAGGATTCTCGCTTCAAGCTTGGGCGACAGCATCGCTTCACCGTTGCCCAGGGGAATTTCCATATCGGAAAAAGCCAGCTCCCGGTATTGTTCGGGAACAAAATCCTCGCGCCGAATCTGGCGCAGCAAGTCCAGCACGTCCTGATCTAGCACGTCCCAAGGACGAATCTGCTGTTCCACCATATTAAAACGGGCCCGTTCCATGTCCATGTCCATGTCCCTCCGAAATTAAGGTTATGCTAATACTTGCAATTATTCCACATTTCCATTATTTTCACACACTTTGCTAGGGGTCCGCGCTTCACCAACCTGAAGCCGGTGAGAAATACCCTCTGAACCTGATACGGGTAATACCGTCGTAGGGAAGCATAGCCTCACCATGCTCCCCACGATTTTCCTAGGAGCAACATCATGAACGCCACCCCCATTTTCCTGAATCAGACCGCCAGTGTCGATGAAGCAGCAGTACAACCCTTCGCCAATTCCCGCAAGGTATACGTACCCGGTTCTCGCCCCGACATCCGCGTACCGATGCGCGAAATCAGCCTGTCCGATACCCCGGCCAGCATGGGGGCGGAAAAGAACCCGCCAGTCTACGTCTATGACACCTCCGGGCCCTACACCGACCCGGACGTCAAAATCGACATCCGTAATGGGCTGCCGGCAATCCGCGCACCCTGGTTCGAAGCACGCGGCGACACTGAAAACTTGCCCGGACTGAGCTCGGCCTATGGTCTGAACCGCCTGAACGATCCCTCCCTGGCGGAGATGCGCTTCAACCTGCACCGCACCCCGCGCCGCGCCAAGGCCGGCATGAATGTCAGCCAGATGCACTACGCCCGCAAGGGCATCATTACCCCTGAAATGGAATTTGTCGCCATCCGTGAGAACCAGCGCCGCGACAATCTTTCCGAACTAGTCACCCGTCAGCACCCCGGCGAAAGCTTCGGTGCTGCCATTCCAAAAATCATCACGCCTGAATTCGTTCGTGAAGAAATTGCACGCGGTCGCGCCATTATCCCGGCCAACATCAATCACCCAGAACTCGAACCCGTTATCATTGGCCGTAACTTCCTGGTCAAGATTAATGGCAACATTGGCAACTCGGCGCTGGCTTCTTCGATTCACGATGAAGTCGAAAAAATGGTGTGGGGCATCCGCTGGGGCGCCGACACCATCATGGACCTCTCCACCGGCAAAAACATCCACGAAACGCGTGAGTGGATCATCCGCAACAGCCCGGTGCCCATTGGCACCGTGCCAATCTATCAGGCACTGGAAAAGGTCAACGGCAAGGCCGAAGACCTGAACTGGGAAATCTTCCGCGACACTCTGATCGAACAAGCTGAGCAAGGGGTGGATTACTTCACCATACACGCCGGTGTAAGGCTCGCCTATGTGCCGATGACCGCCAAGCGCATGACCGGTATCGTCTCGCGCGGCGGTTCCATCCTCGCCAAGTGGTGCCTGGCGCACCACAAGGAAAATTTCCTTTATACCCATTTCGAAGATATCTGCGAAATCATGAAGGCTTACGACGTCAGCTTTAGCCTAGGCGATGGTCTGCGTCCAGGTTCTTTATATGACGCCAACGACGAGGCTCAATTCGCCGAACTGATTACCCTGGGAGAGCTAACCAAGATCGCCTGGAAGCACGATGTACAGACCATGATCGAAGGCCCCGGTCACGTGCCGATGCACATGATCAAGGAAAACATGGAGCTTCAGCTCAAGCATTGTGACGAAGCGCCATTTTACACTTTGGGACCGCTCACCACCGACATCGCTCCCGGCTACGACCACATCACCTCCGGCATTGGGGCCGCCATGATCGGCTGGTATGGCTGCGCCATGCTGTGCTATGTCACCCCCAAGGAGCACCTCGGCCTGCCGGACAAGGAAGATGTACGCGTCGGCATCATTACCTACAAAATTGCCGCTCACGCTGCCGATCTGGCCAAGGGGCACCCAGGCGCGCAGATTCGAGACAATGCCCTGTCCAAAGCGCGTTTCGAATTCCGCTGGGATGACCAGTTCAACCTCGGTCTCGACCCCGACAAAGCCAAGGAATTCCATGACGAAACCCTGCCCAAGGATTCGGCCAAGGTCGCCCACTTCTGCTCGATGTGCGGTCCGCACTTCTGCTCCATGAAAATCACTCAGGACGTGCGCGACTATGCAGCCGCCCAGGGAGTTGCGGAAAACGAGGCGCTGGAAAAAGGCATGCAGGAAAAGGCAGTTGAATTCGTGAAGACTGGCGCCCAACTTTACCAGAAAGCCTGATCGATGGATCCCGTGCTTCTGTTCAAAGCTCTGATCCTCGGCATCGTCGAGGGCCTCACCGAATTCCTGCCGATTTCCAGCACCGGCCACCTGATCCTGGTGGGCGACCTGCTCGGCTTCAACGATGAAAAAGGCAAGATGTTCGAGGTCGTCATCCAGTTCGGGGCGATACTCGCGGTGTGCTGGGAATATCGCGCCCGGCTTGGGACCATTGCTGTCGGCCTGCGGGCGGGCACGGAGGAAGCGCGGCGCTTTGTCCTCAATCTGCTGATCGCCTTCATGCCCGCAGCGGTACTTGGCCTGCTGTTCGCCAGCAAGATCAAGCTTTACCTGTTCAAGCCAGTACCGGTCGCCTTGGCCTTCATTGTCGGGGGGATATTGATCCTGTGGGCGGAGCGGCGCAAACACGTAGTCCGGATTCGTGAAGTCGAGGAAATGACCTGGCGCGATGCGCTGAAGATCGGGTTGGCGCAGTCGTTGGCGCTGATTCCGGGCACCTCGCGCTCGGGTGCGACCATCATCGGCGGGCTATTCTTCGGCTTGAGCCGCAAGGCGGCCACGGAGTTTTCCTTTTTTCTGGCCATTCCCACCCTGTTTGCCGCTTCTGCGTACGAGCTGGTGAAATACCGTCACCTGCTGAGTGCGGATGACCTGGGGATGTTTGCGGTGGGTGGCATAGCGTCTTTTGTCAGCGCATTTGTGGCGGTGCGAGGCTTACTGCGTTACATTAGCCGCCACGACTTTTCCGCCTTTGCCTGGTACCGCATCGGCTTCGGCATCATCGTGCTTCTAACCGCTTACACCGGAGCGGTCAGTTGGTCAGTCAGCTAATTCCATTTCCAAATCAATAGTGGAATCGTAGGGTGTGTGGGACGCACCCTACATAATTATTGGGATTTAAAATAGAATTCGAACAAATTAGCCTGGAGCGAAGCGGAATCGAGGAAAACCCGGACTCCACCCGCTTCATCCAAGCTAGATGACCCGAACTAAACGCATCTACGGTTTCTTGAGAAAACCGGCGATGTGGTCGAGCAACTCGTCTTCCTGGAAAGGTTTTCCCAGGTAAGCGTTGACGCCCAGTTCCATCGCGTAGTTGCGGTGCTTTTCCGCAGTGCGCGAGGTGATCATGATGATGGGAATATGCGCAGTTTTCGGGTCGCTGCGCACATTCTTGGTCAATTCAAAGCCGTCCATGCGCGGCATTTCAATATCCACCAGCATGACGTCTGGCAAAATCTCCTGCAAATGTTGCAGGGCGTCCACACCATCCTTGGCAGTCACCACCTGGTAACCTTCCTTCGACAGCAGGCGGGAGGTGATCTTGCGCACCGTCAGGGAATCGTCTACCACCATGATGGTCGGCGCAACCGTTTCGAGCATCGGCGCTACTGACACCGTACCAAGGAACGAAGGCACCTGCATGGCCATACGCTGCACCAACGGAGCGGGGTTGATGATCAGCGCAACCTGACCATTGCCCAGCACCGTTGCCCCGGCTATACCGGGCACGCGGGCAAGTTGCGGCCCAATATTCTTGATAACGATTTCCTGGTTGCCCAGAATCTCATCCACTTGCACCGCGACGCGCTGGCTACCGCTTCTGAGCAGCAGCGTCATGGCATAGCGATGCGTCTCCGGCACCTGCTCCTTGTCGCCCAGGAGCCTCGGCAGATAGAACAGCGGATAGTGGTTATTCTGCCACTCAATCTCGCCTTTCTGCTGTATCTCCTCCAGCCCGGCCGCTTTGAACTCCTTGACCTGCTCGACCATCGACGAAGGCAGGGCATAAATTTTTTCGCCCGTACGTACCAACACGGCCTGCGCTACGGCAAGTGTAAGTGGCAAATAGATACTAAATATTGCTCCGCCATGCTCTCCCGGAATTGCCTCGACGCGTCCGCCTAGACCCGCTATCTCGCTGCGCACTACATCCAGACCAACACCGCGCCCGGCAACCTGGGTCACCTTCTGAGCAGTAGAAAATCCGGGCTCAAAGATCATGTCGACCAGTCGTGCAGGCGTAATATCGCTGTCTGTCTGGATCCTGCCGATTTGGACTGCGTGTTTACGAATCGCTTCCAGATTGAATCCGGCGCCATCATCAACCAAGGTCAGCACGATTTCATTGCCTTCCTGGCGTGCCTCAATACGGATAGACCCGGCTTCCACCTTGCCAGCTTGAATCCTGTCTGCCACACTTTCCACGCCATGCACCATGGAGTTTCGCAGCAGATGCTCGAAGGGCGCTGTCATTTTTTCCAGCACGCTTCGGTCCAACTCCACTTCTCCGCCCTTTATCTCCAGGCTCGCCTTTTTATCCAGTTCTCTGGCAGTTTGCCGCACGATACGATGGAGCCGATCAGTAATGCTCGACAGCGGCACCATCCGGATGTGCATCAGTTCTTGCTGCAATTCACGATTCTGCCGTGCCTGCTGCAGCAACGCAGCATCGGCTTCGCCCAAACTTTTCAGCAGGCTCTGCTGCACCGTAGCAACGTCGTTCACGCTCTCGGCCAGGAAGCGGGTTAACTCCTGAAAACGGGTAAATCGGTCGAACTCAAGTGGATCGAATGTCTCTGCAACGCCGCCGGTCTGATTTGCCTGGGACTGCATCCGGCTTTCCGCCTGGATTTCGATCTCGCGAACCTGGTTGCGCAGGCGGATGACGTTTTCCGTCAACTCCAGCAATGACTGCTTGAAGCTCTGCATCTCCCCCTCGACACGGGAGCGCGCGATACTGATCTCACCTGCTTCGTTGACCAGCCTGTCCAGAATATCGGCACGCACCCGCAATTGTTGCGCACCAGGTTTTGCCAACGATGGCAGCGGCTGAATATCCGGTTGACCCGCCACAATCTCCGCAGATATTGGAGTTTCTGGCCCAACCTGCAGGCGATCCAGCAAGTCGCCGATCTTGTCAAAATAGGTGAAAAGTTCATCGAACAAGGAGGCCGCCGGGACTCCTGCCTCCGTTGAATCAACCACCCGGGTTTCCATGTTGTGTACTAGGTCACCCAATTGCAACGCGCCGGCCATACGGGCACTACCCTTGAAGGTATGCAGCGATCTCTGCAGGTCTTGCGGCGCCTGTCGGTCCGCCGGCTTCTCCCGCCATGCACGTACCTGAGTACCCACCAGTGGATACAGATCCTGCGCCTCCTCCAGAAACAGGGGCAGGATGTCCTGATCGATGTCATCGCGGGATGTCGGCATCGGCACTTCAAACGCCGCTGCCCGAACCACTTCGGCTCGCCTCTCCACCTCAGGAAATACGGCAATTGGATTCGCGATTTCGGCTGGCTTCACCACTTCGGCTACCGCGCGTTCCACCAGCGCCGATGAGGCGGCCTTTTCTCCGTCCGCGCGCGCTTTTTTAACCAATGCTTGCAGCGAACGGCCTAACTGCTTTGCCGGTTTCGGCATTTTTTGTTCTTCGATCGCCTGCACCATCTTGTTCAGCGCGACGACTGCATCACCGGTCACTTTGACCTGCTTACCATTGGCCGGTCGTGGGCGCTCCAGCATTTCCCTGAGCCATTCCTCCAGTTCAAAACTAAGCTGGGCCGATGCCGGAAATCCCACGGTACGGGAAATGCCGCACAGGGTATGGGCAGCGCGCATGAAATCTTCCCGAATTGGCAAGTCCGGCTGATCTTCCAGACGCGCCAGCTCTTCCCGCAGAACGGCAACCCGCTGCTTGGCTTCGCTCATGAAAATATCGAAAAGCGCACTCGGCAGGGTGACATCGCCAATCACGATCTCAGTTTCAGGCAGCGGCTCAGGCTCTTCTGCACTCAACTCATGAGGCATTGAAACAAGTTCCTCAATACCAGGGGCCTCGGTCTCAACGACCGCCGTCTGCTCAACTTCCTCGACGAGCAGCTGACTGATTTCTTCAACTGGCTCCGGAGCTTCAAGCATAATCTCTTCAGCAGGCAGCGCTTCTGCCCCTGGAGATTCTTCAACAGCAGGTGCTACCATTTCGGCAGCTGCCTCTTCAATGAAATCGAAGCCCATAACCGGCAAACCGATTTCCTCGACCGGTTCGACCGCTTCTGTCTCTGCCTCTTCAGGCTGCGGTTCGAAGGTAAGTGGCTCTTCCATGACGGGAGTGCCGATTTTGGCTGTATCCTCCTCAACCACATCGAAGCTTGGCAAGCTAATTTCTTCCGCGGGCTCGGCAAACTCCTCTGCGGGCGCGAGTTCCTCTTCGACCTCGACGGAAGCGGGCGTTGCACTGACCTGCGGCACAACTTCAGCCATTTCCTTACCGCTCATTAACTGCTCTGCCGAGGCCATCAGGGCACCAGCCTCGACAACCACCGAACCTTTGCTTTGCAGTTGCCCCACCCATTGCCCGAACGCAGTGCACGCCTGCTCGATGAAATTCAACAGTGCGGGTGTGGCGCCTCTCTCATCCTGCAGCCATTTGTTCATCACCTGCTCGACCGCCCATGCAACCTCTCCCAAATCTATCAGGCCGACCATGCGTCCGCTGCCCTTCAGGGTGTGAAAGCCACGCCGAATCGTGGTTAGGGCCTCGCGGTCGCCAGGCTGCTCATGGCAGATCTGCAGATTCTCGCTGACAGTAGCTAACACCTCGGTCGCTTCTTCCAGGTAAATCTCAAGCATTTCTGCGTCGACCGCTTCCTCGGAAGCGTCCAGCAAACGTTCGGTTTCTTGCGATGGCGCTACGGGTATTTTGGTCTCAACCAGGGCGGCAACCGCACCCGCCAGTCCGGGAGCGGGCACTTCCTGCCCTTCATCGAGCAGACGCCTCGCGGCGGCGGCCTGTTCCTTCAACTCCAAATCGGCCACCAGATCGGCGTCATGAGCCAGACCGTTCAGTGATTTTTCCAGATTCTGGCGTGCCGCCAAATCTTCGGGGTTAGCCTGCCACTCCTGGAAATTTTCCTGTGCCAGTTGTTTTTGCTTATACAGACTGGCTTCGATGCTTTCATCCGCACGAGTTTCCTCGACTTCTTCTTGCGGAGTAGCCGTTTTTTCTTCCGGCTCGCCCGTCAGGCGAGACAGGGCACGGCTAATTATATTTTCCGCATCCGCACGTCCATACTGAACTTCTTCGATGTAGAAACCCAGGCTGCTCAGACCTTCAGCCACCCCCTCCAACTCTTTTGGGCTCGGCTCATAAACTGGATCGGCAAAGCGCTGGATGCTGGAATAGCAGAGGTCAAGCAGCTTGTCTGCCTTTCCAAGGTCGAGAATTGTCAAGGCACCGGAAATCTGCTTCAGGACAGGTTCGAGAGAGGGAATTCCCTCCCGCTTGGTCGTATCCCTGAAAAACGCATCCAGCACTTCCTCAATCCGCCGCAGATTGGCCTGAATTTCATGCGCAACCTGAGCCAACAGGAGTTTTTCCTGGGCTTTGCGGCTGATGTCACCAAGGTGCGGGATTCCCGCCGCATCGATTTCTTCCGGGCGGCCACTTAAAACAGCCGACATACGCTTGGTCTGGATTTCCAGCTGCTTTGCCAATTCATCATTGAACTGAGCAAAGTTTTCCAGCACATTCTCCGCCAACAGCAGAGCCGTGGCCACTTCTATCGCTAGCAGTTCCCCGGCACTGTCCTGCCCTGGTGGAGTTGCTACGAGCGCTTGTGTCTGCAAGAGCAGGCCATGCAAAGGGAGATTATTCAGCGACAGGCTTTTTTCTACCAGCCGACCTAAGGGTTCCTGCAAATTTTTCAGGCTTTCTTTATGGCCTGTGGTGAACTTCAACCACAACTCCTTGACCGGCGTCAGCAACTCCTTCAGTTCTCGAAGCAGGGGCTGGAGCCGAGCTGCGTCCACCTCTGCAGCAGTGGCCGTCTGCGGCAAACAGCTATCCAGATCGAATGCATGCTTGACCTGCTTGATCCGCTCGCTCACCGGCTGACTATATGCCACCCGGTATAGCAGATCACGCAGCAGGTGTTCCGCCACCTTGGATGAGGATTCGGCAAGCTTGCGAATCTGCTGATCAATCCTGCCAAGCAGGCGCTTGGCTTCGAAGTCGGGACTCAAACCCTTGTTGAGCAAACCTTCTATCAGCGCCCCAGCGGACCACCAGAAGGTTCGTTGCGCCGGCAAGCCCTGAGCTCGCTCGATGGCCAGCAATGCCACGCGCATTGCCTCCATCCCCGCCGTGTCATCCGGTGTGCGAAGGAATTTAAGCAGCCCCCCTTGAAAGCGCACACGCTCAGCCTTGGCCAGCACTTGCAATTCGGCCTCACTCGCTGGCTTCGCATAGCTATCCTTCGGTGCGCGCATGGACAGATCCGGGAAAAACAAGTCGCTTTCGGCAAAACCCGAGGAATTACGTGCCTGGCGCAAACCTTTATAGACCGGGTAGAGCCTGAGCGGCACATCCGGCTCGCCATCAAGCAGGCCGGAGAGATACTTGGAGAGCTCAGCAATGGCCTGGTTAAGGACTTCGAGGTTGGCGGCAGAAGGAGGAACCTCTTCCTTCTCCAGAGCGACCACCAGCTTTTCGATTTCACCGCTAACGCGCGCAGCCCCTTCCAGGCCGACCATCAGGATGGCGCCGTTCACCTGATGCAGATGAGTCAGGCAATAGCGCAGCGGGGAAAGATCGCTGGGATTGCCAAAGAAACCCGCCAGATTCTGCCTGGCTTGCTCCAGCGCCTGGTCGATTTCGCCTTTGACCCAGGTCAGTGGGCCGATATCCAACTCGGTGGCCATGCTCTTCGATTACCTATGCAAGTTTGAAACCCGCCACAGAGC
>JAHJJI010000060.1 GCA_018823025.1 Gammaproteobacteria bacterium
CGGGCATATGCTCAACGATGCCTTGGCACTGGTGATAGCCGCTGCCGCAAGCTGGGTCAGCCGGCGGCCTGTCTCGCAGCTTCACAGTTACGGCCTGGGGCGAGCAGAGTTCCTCGCCGCCCTGGTCAACAGCCTAGCCTTGCTGGTGCTGGTAGCGTGGATTTCTGTTTCCGCCGTGCAGCGCTGGCAGACGCCTCAGCCCGTGCAAGGGGAGGCGGTTTCGCTCACCGCTGCGCTGGGGTTGCTGATCAATATCGGGGTGGCGTGGCTGCTCTTCCGGGGGGAGCAAAATCTCAATACCCGCGCCGCGCTGCTGCATGTGATGGGTGATTTGCTGGGTTCGGTGGCGGCGCTGATCGCCGGGGTGGTGATCGTATTCACCGGTTGGACGCCCATCGATCCGCTGCTGTCGCTGGCCATCGGCGCGCTGATCCTGGTTTCCAGCCTGCGCCTGCTGCGCCAGGCGCTGCACGGGATCATGGAAGGCGTGCCGCTGCATTTGTCGCTGGAAGAAATCGGGCAGGAGATGGCCTGTGTTCCCGGCGTGATGTCGGTGCATGACCTGCATGTGTGGAGCGTCGCTTCGGATAAAATCATGCTTAGCGCGCATTTGTCCGTTGCGGACATGGGGCGCTGGGAAGGCATACTGGTAGACAGCCGCAAGTTGCTGCTTGAGCGTTTCGGCATTGATCATGTCACGCTGCAACCTGAGCCTGCGGGGCAGATAATCAGCTGGGTATCCAGGGAACAGGGATGATTTCACATGTAGCAAGGAGCGACATGCTGCTAGCCTGAAGCATCCTCCCTTGTCCGCCGTTTGATGAACAGTTCCTGCCGCGCCGCGCGGCTGATGGCGACTACTGCCGGGTGGGTGAGCTTGCGCTCCACCGAGATGGCATAGAACTGCTCGATCACTTCTTCTGTTGCACCGATACTGACAACTTCATGCTGCCGCATCACCTGCTCCGCAATCGCAGTGGGGGCGGCGAAGATGCCTACCCCGGCCTGACCGAAGGCGGTCATCAAGGCGCCGTCGTCGAATTCGCCGGTGATGCGAGGACGAATCCGCTGGTCGCTGAACCAGCGTGTCAGCCTGGTTCGGACCGCGACATCAGCGCCCGGCAGGAGTACTGGCGCGCCATTCAGGCATTGCGGGAACGGCCCCGGGTGCTGCTGCGCCAGCTCTGTCGTGGCAAAGAAGGTGAGGCCGCATTCTCCGAGCAGGTGGCTGAAGCCCCGCACATCCACCGTGCGTGGCATGGGGCTGTCGGCAATCACGATGTCGAGACGGTGCACTGCCAGTTCTGCCAGCAGGTCAGCAACTTTTCCTTCCCGGCAGATGATGCGGGGTGGTTGCTCAACCTGCATCGCCGGCTCCAGCAGTTGATAGGCGACGGCCTTGGGCACCGCATCGGTGACGCCCACCCTGAATTGCAGAGGTCTGTCGGTGGGTTGGTGGTGCAAGGTCTCTTCCAGTTCCTGGCCGAGTGAAAAGATTTCGTCAGCGTAACTCAGCACCATCCGGCCTGTCTCGGTCAACTCGAACTGCCGGCCGGTGCGGTTGAACAGCGCTTCGCCTAGCACTCCCTCGAACAGGCTCAACTGACCGCTGATAGTTTGTGGCGTCAGGTGCAGCCGCTCGCTGGCGCGGGTCACACTGCCGGCCTTGGCAACAGCCCAGAAATAGTGAAGATGCTTGTAATTCAGTGCGCCCATGTGCCATCCAGTTCGTAATTTTCGAATGATATATCAATTATAATCGACTTTATGGAATGTATAAGGGTCGCTATAATTTACGCTGTTACTAATAGAAGGAGGAAAGCACCATGAACCCGATCCATTCCATCAATCAGGCGCAGGCCCTGCCGGCCCAGGTGTCCGCGACACTTGCCACCAACAAGATGATTCGCAACACTTACATGCTGCTGTCGATGACGCTGCTGTTCAGCGCACTGACCGCAGGGGCGGCGGTGGCGATGAAGCTGCCCCATCCGGGCATCATTATCACCCTGATCGGCTATTTCGGCCTGCTGTTCCTTACTACCAAGTTCCGTGACAGCACGCTCGGGCTGGCGTTCGTGTTCGCCCTGACCGGCTTCATGGGCTACACCTTGGGGCCGATAGTCAGCCACTACCTGGGTCTGCCCAACGGCGGACAGATCGTGATGACCGCAATGGGGCTCACCGGCGCGATCTTTCTTGGGCTCTCCGGCTATGCCCTGGCAAGCCGCAAGGATTTCAGCTTCATGGGCGGCTTTCTCATGGTCGGCATCCTGGTCGGTTTTCTGGCTGGACTGGGGGCGATGTTCTTTGAACTGCCCGGCCTGTCGCTGGCGGTTTCGGCGATTTTCGTGCTACTTATGTCCGGGTTGATCCTGTACCAGACCAGCAGCATCATCCACGGCGGCGAAACCAACTACATCATGGCCACGGTCACGCTGTTCGTTTCCATCTTCAACCTGTTCACCAGCCTGCTGCATCTGCTGGGTTTCATGAATAGCAACGAATAGAAATATATCATGCTGAATACAATAGAAAGACTGTTCGAGAAAACGCTCTGGAGCGGGCGTTTTGTCGTGGTCATCGCGGTGGTGGCAAGCATGGCCGCCGCTACGGCGATTTTCTACATGGCCACGGTGGATGTGGTGTACCTGATCGGCCACATGCTGCATTACGCCGACCCTTCCCTGGCCGACGAGGCGCGCAAGTTGCTTCACGACCAGACCATCACCCATGTAGTGGAAGTGGTGGACGGCTACCTGCTCGCCACCTTCATGCTGATTTTCGCGCTTGGCATGTATGAGCTGTTCGTCAGCGACATCGACGAAGCTCATGGCAGCAAGACCTCCAGCAAGATCC
Source organism: Gammaproteobacteria bacterium (assembly GCA_018823025.1). Classification (GTDB taxonomy): domain Bacteria; phylum Pseudomonadota; class Gammaproteobacteria; order Burkholderiales; family Sulfuricellaceae; genus Sulfuricella. Next base: position 2,860 of record JAHJJI010000060.1, read on the forward strand.
TGGTGATCGAGAGTCTGGATGACCTCAAGGCGCGTCTGGCCAAGGTAATCCTGATGATTCTGATCGTCACCCTGTTCGAGGAGGCGCTGAACATGAAGATATCGTCCGCGCTCGACCTGCTGTATCTCGGCGGCGCCATTGCCCTGATCGGCGCGGCACTGTTCCTGACCCACAAGGCCGAAACGCACGGAAAAGATATCGAACACTCGGAGATTAAATCATGAAACGCATTATTCTTTTTCTCGCCACCAACATGGCCATCGTTCTGGTGCTTTCGATCACCATGCGGGTGTTGGGGGTGGAGCCATATCTCACCGAAGCAGGGCTGAACCTAGGTAGCCTGCTGATTTTCGCCGCCGTGATGGGCATGGGCGGTTCCTTCATCTCGCTCGCCATTTCCAAATGGACCGCCAAGCGCATGACGGGTGCGCGGGTGATCGAGAATCCCGAAACGCCGGGCGAAGTCTGGCTGGTCGAAACCGTGCGGCGTCAGGCACAGATCGCCGGTATCGGCATGCCGGAAGTGGCAATTTTCGACTCGCCCACCGTCAACGCCTTCGCCACCGGCATGAACAAGAACAAGGCCCTGGTGGCGGTTTCCACCGGTCTGTTGCAGGCCATGACCAAGCCTGAAGCGGAAGCAGTGCTGGGGCACGAAGTCTCTCACGTCGCCAACGGTGACATGGTGACGCTGGCGCTGATCCAGGGAGTGGTCAACACCTTCGTGATGTTCCTGTCCCGTGTCATCGGCTACCTGGTTGACAAGATCGTGTTCAAGACCGAACGCGGAACCGGCCCGGCGTTCTTCGTCACCATGATTATCGCCGAGATGGTGCTGGGCATTCTCGCCTCGATCATCGTCATGTGGTTCTCGCGCCGACGTGAGTTCATCGCTGACTCGGGCGGTGCGGCACTGGCCGGAAAGGGTGCCATGATCGCCGCGCTGGAGCGTCTCAAGGCTCAGCATGAGCCAGCGCCGCTGCCGGAAAAGATGGCTGCCTTCGGTATTTCCGGTGGGTTCGGTTCGGGACTGAAGCGCCTGTTCATGACCCATCCACCGCTGGAAGAGCGCATCGCGATGCTTCAGCATCTGAACGAATATATTCCACCCCAGCGACCCATGCGCTAGCTCTACCCTTACCAACCCTGAAGCCTGTATTGCCTTGCGGCTGTTTCAGCCGTAGGGAAGGTGTTGCCTTTAATCTGAGCAAATTTGAACATGACATCACACTTTATTCGACAGATTCGATCGCCAGCCCGAGCCTGGTTGCTGGCGCTTGCAGTAATTGCCGCACCGATTGCGAATGCGGAGCCAATCACCCTGAAGGAAGCTCTGCGCCTCACTGCAGCGCACAGCCCGGCGCTCACCGCAGCAGAGGCCCAGGAACGCGGCGCGCAGGCCGCCCTGAACACGGCGCGTGCCTATCCCAATCCCGAGATGGAGCTTGCCTCGGGTATCTCGCGTCCGCGCCAGATCGGCGGTACCAGCGGGCGCAACGAATCTATGGGATTGTCCCAGCAATTCGAGCTGCCTTCCCTGCGCGCCGCACGGCGGCAGGGTGCGGAAGCCGGCATCGCCTCAGGCGCTGCGGCGCTGGGCGATGCGCGACTCAACCAGCACAGCGTGGTGAAGCAGGCTTTCTTCGACGTGCTGCGCCGCCAGGAGGAGGCCGGCCTTGCCGCAGAAAACCATACCCTGCTCCTGCAAATCCGCAACCGGGTGAAAATCAAGGTGGAGGTCGGAGAATCCCCGCGCTATGAGCTGGTGAAGTCGGAAGCCGAGACGCTGGCCGCGGAAAGCGCCGCCAGGAGTGCCGAATTGCGCGTGACCCAGGCCCGTGATCGTCTGCGGGCACTGATCGGCGCTCCGCTTGCGGAAAATTTCGAAGTGGCCGCCGAGCCGCCGCTGCCAGCCAACCTGCCGGAGCTGGATGAGTTGCGCCGGGATTTGCTGGCGCGTCAGCCTCTGCTCAAGGTGGCCGAGGCCGAGACGCGCCGCGCCCAGGCGCGAGTGGAACAGGAGCGCGCCACGCGCCTGCCCCAGCCCACCATCAAGTTAAGCACCGAGCGCGATCCGGACATGAATCAGTGGCGTGTCGGCCTGGTTTTGCCTCTGCCTCTGTGGAACCGCCGCGAGGGCCCCATCGGTGAGGCCGTCGCTGCTGTGCACCGGGCCGAGGCGGAGGCACGGCAGATCCATCTTGGCCTGCTGGCAGATCTGGATCAGGCATACGGCCGCTACCAGATTGCCAAACGCCAGGTGCAGACATTTGAATCCGGCCTGATGAAGGAAGCGGAAAATGCCATGAAGGTAGCCGAGGCAGCTTACCGCTTCGGTGAGCGCGGCATTCTGGATTATCTCGACGCCCAGCGCGTGCTGCGCACTACCCGCGTGGATTTCCTCAATGCCCGTTATGAACTGCAGACCGCGCTGATCGAGATCGAGCGGCTGCGCGCCACCCCCATTACCGGAGAAACACCATGAAGCGTCCACTGTTCCACATCCTTATTGCCTTGCTGTTAGCCGTTGCGTTGAGCGGATGCAAGGGCAAGGAAACGCCGGCTGCCGCTGCGGTTCCTGTCGATCCTGCGCTGGTGACGGTGCAGGCTGACTTTCTCCAGCGCCTGAAAATCACCCCCGCCGGCGAGGGCGAAACAATCGAGACTCTGCGCGTGCCGGCCAGGATCGAAGTCGACGAGCAGCGCGTGGCGCGCATCGGTGCTGCCGTGACCGGGCGCGTGACCCAGATCCATGCCACCCTCGGCCAGCGGGTGAAGCGCGGCGAGCAACTCGCCATGCTGCATAGCGCCGAGCTGTCAGCCGCTCAGCTTGCCTACCTCAAGGCGCTGTCCCAGGCCGAATTGCAGCGCCGCGCCGTGGATCGCGCCAAGCTGCTGTTCGCCTCTGATGTCATCGGCTCCGCCGAACTGCAGAAGCGCGAAAGTGAACTGGCCCAGGCCCAGGCCGAATTGCAGGCTTCACATGGCCAGCTCGGCGTGCTGGGCATGACCGGGAGCGCCATGGCCAAGTTGGCGGCGACTCGCAGTGTGCATTCCCTGTCCTCGATTACGGCAACGCTGGATGGAGTGGTCATCGAACGTAAGGTGACGCCGGGCCAGGTGGTGCAGCCGGCGGATGCGCTCTTTACCGTGGCCGATCTGTCCCATGTCTGGCTGGTGGCCGAGGTGCCCGAACAGCAGGCTGCGCTGGTGAAGAAGGGCGAGGCTGCACAGGCAGAAATTCCGGCATTGAACGGAAAACGCATCGAGGGCCGGCTTATTTTCGTCGCTGACACCGTCAATCCGGATCGGCGCACGGTCACTGTGCGCATGGACGTGGACAATCCAGAGCGCGCGCTCAAACCGGAAATGCTTGCCTCCATGCTGATCCAGGGTGCGCCGCAGCGCCGCTTGCTGGTTCCGGCTTCTGCCGTGGTGCGCGAGGACAACAAGGATCATGTCTTCGTTCAACTGGACAAGCAACGCTTCCAGTTGCGTCCCGTGATCCTGGGGCAGGAAAGCAACGGGTATGTTCCGGTGCAGAGCGGTCTGAAGGGCGGCGAATCTGTCGTCACCGAAGGCGCGTTCCACCTCAACAACGAGCGCAAGCGCAAGGAACTTGAGGGGTGATTTCGGTTTGCCGCCATGGCACTCTTTTATAAAAACCTTTCACCGCAAAGGACGCAAAGGAACGCAAAGGAAGTCAACTCCATGGAATGTCATGAATATCTTTTCTTTTCGCTTTCCCCTTGCGAACCTTCGCGTCCTTTGCGGTTAATCGCTTTTCAGATAGAAACGGAAACAACATGCTGGAATCATTGATACGCGCGGCGCTCAAACAGCGCCTGGTGCTGGCCGTCGTGGCGGTCTGCCTGGTGGCGTTCGGGCTGGATGCGACGCGCAAGCTGTCGGTGGATGCTTTCCCGGATGTTACCAACGTCCAGGTGCAGATTGCCACCGAGGCCAAGGGCCGTTCGCCCGAGGAGGTCGAACGCTTTGTCACCGTGCCGCTGGAAATGGCCATGACCGGCCTGCCGGGGCTGGAGGAGATGCGCTCGCTCAACAAGCCGGGTTTGTCGCTGATCACCCTGGTGTTCACCGATTCCACCGATGTCTATTTTGCGCGCCAGCTGGTGATGGAGCGGCTGATTGAGGTGGCCGGACGCATGCCGCAGGGTGTGTCGCCGACGCTGGGTCCGCTGTCTACCGGGCTGGGAGAGGTGTATCAGTACACCCTGGAGCGGCCCGACGACGGGGATAAGGTGCTCTCGGTCGAAGAGCTCACCCAGCGTCGCATCGCCCAGGACTGGGTGGTGCGTCCACTGTTGCGCGGTATCCCCGGCGTGGCGGAGATCAATTCCCAGGGCGGCTACGTCAAGCAGTATCAGGCACTGGTCAACCCCGACCGCATGCGCCACTACAAGGTCACACTGGAGGACGTCTACCAGGCGCTGGCGCGCAACAATGCCAACTCCGGCGGCGGCGTGCTGCCCCATTATGCCGAGCAGTACCTGATCCGTGGTATCGGCCTGGTCAAGGATCTCGACGACATCCGCAGCATCGTGCTCAAGGAGCAGGACGGCGTGCCGGTACTGATACGCGATGTGGCTGAAGTCACCATCGGTCACGAGGTGCGCTATGGCGCGCTGCTGAAGAACGGTGTCACCGAATCGGTTGGCGGCATCGTCATGATGATCCGCGCCGGCAACGCCAAGGAAGTGGTGTCGCGCATCAAGGATCGGGTTGCGGAGATCAACGACAAGGGCATGCTGCCCGACGGCCTCAAGATCGCTCCCTACTATGACCGCAGCGAGCTGGTGGATGCCGCGCTTGAAACCGTGGTGAAGGTGCTGATCGAGGGCGTGTTCCTGGTGATCATCGTGCTGTTCCTGTTCCTCGGCGACGTGCGTTCGTCGCTGGTGGTGGTGGCCAGCCTGATACTGACGCCGCTCATCACCTTCATGGTGATGAACCATTACGGACTTTCCGCCAACCTGATGTCCCTGGGCGGCTTGGCCATCGCCACCGGTCTGATCGTGGACGGCTCGGTGGTGGTGGTGGAGAATACCTTCCAGCGCCTGGCCGAGAACAAGGGCAAGGGCATGAGCCGGGTGCGGGTGGTGCTGGATGCGGCAACGGAAGTGGCCACGCCGGTGATCTTCGGTGTCTCCATCATCATCCTGGTGTTCCTGCCGCTGATGACGCTCGAAGGCATGGAGGGCAAGATGTTCGCCCCGCTGGCTTTCACCATCGCCATCGCGCTGTTCGTGTCGCTGGTGCTGGCGCTCACGCTTACTCCGGTGCTGTGTTCCTACCTGCTGGTGGGCAAGGACGAGCACGACACGCGCCTGGTCGCCTTGGCCAAGAAGCCTTACCTGCGTCTGCTCGAATGGACACTGGCCAACGGCAAGAAGACCATCACGGTTGCATCCACGGTGTTCGTCGGTGCCGTCCTGCTTCTGCCTTTCCTCGGCACGGCCTTCATTCCCGAGATGAAGGAAGGCTCGATCGTGCCCGGCATCAACCGTGTGCCCAACATCTCGCTGGAGGAATCCATCAAGCTGGAAATGGAGGCCATGCGCCTGGTGATGCAGGTGCCCGGGGTGAAATCCGCGGTCTCCGGCGTCGGACGTGGGGAGAGCCCTGCCGACTCGCAGGGGCAGAACGAGTCTACCCCCATCGTCAGCTTGAAGCCGCGCGATGAGTGGCCCAAGGGCTGGACTCAGGACGACATCGCCGCCGGCATCCGGGAGAAGCTGATGACTCTGCCGGGGGTACAGATCGTCATGGCGCAGCCGATCTCCGACCGGGTGGACGAGATGGTCACCGGGGTGCGTTCCGATGTGGCGATCAAGCTGTTCGGCGACGACATGGACCTGCTCAAACAGAAGGCTGACGCCATCGCCAAGGTGGCCGCTGGAGTCCAGGGCGCGCAGGACCTGAAAGTCGAACGGGTGACCGGACAGCAGTACCTGTCCATCGAGATCGACCGCCAAGCCATCGCCCGCCACGGCCTCAACGTGTCGGACATCCACGACGTGATCGAGGCCGCCATCGGCGGCCGGCAGGCCACCGAGATCTACGAGGGCGAGCGCCGCTTTGGCGCGGTGGTGCGCCTGCCGGAGAAATTCCGCGGTGACGTGGGGGCAATACGCAGCCTGCTCGTCAGTTCTCCGAACGGCGCCCTGGTGGCACTGGAAAGCCTGGCCAATATCCGCGTCGTCGACGGGCCGGCCCAGATCAGCCGCGAAAAGGCCAAGCGCCGCATCGTGGTGGGCGTGAACGTGAAAGACCGCGATCTCGGCAGTTTCGTGACCGAGCTGCAACAGGCGGTGGACAGCAAAATCAAGCTGCCGGAAGGCTACTATCTGGAGTGGGGCGGCCAGTTCCAGAATATGGAGCGCGCCATGGGTCACCTGAAGATCATTGTGCCCGTGACCGTGGCGGCAATATTCTTCCTGCTGTTTCTGTTGTTCGGTTCGTTGCGCTATGCCTCGTTGATCATCCTGGTGCTGACCTTCGCCTCGATCGGCGGCGTGGTGGCCCTGTTTGTCACCGGCGAATATCTGTCGGTGCCAGCCTCGGTGGGCTTCATCGCCCTGTGGGGGATCGCGGTCCTGAATGGCGTGGTGCTGGTATCCTATATTCGCAGTCTGCGCGACGAAGGCATGAGCCAGGCCGAAGCCGTGATGCAGGGCTGCAAGCAGCGATTCCGTCCGGTGCTGATGACGGCTACGGTGGCAATGCTGGGCCTGATCCCCATGCTCTTTGCCAGCGGACCTGGGTCTGAGGTGCAGCGGCCATTGGCAATCGTGGTGATCGGTGGATTGATTACATCCACCCTGCTCACGCTGGTGGTGCTGCCGACGCTGTATAAATGGTTTGAAGAAAAGCCTGTCGAGGCATAGGAGAAAATCTATGAAAGAAATCAAAGCCGTTATCCGGCCTGCCCGGTTGCATAAGGTCCGTGACGCCTTCCGTAGCCTGCCGGGCTTTCCTGGTATGAGCATATCCCATATCGAAGGATGCAGCGCCCACGCGGGGGCGGAGCAGCATGACACGCTGAAGGAGGAACTCACCGACTTCACGAAAAAGATACGCATTGAAATCGTCGCGCCCGACGAGATGGTTCCGGATATCTTGCGTATCATTCATTACAACGCACATACCGGGCAGACTGGAGATGGCGTGCTGTGGGTCACAGAGGTGAGCGAGTTTATCCGCATGTGCCAGGCTGAAAGCTGACTGAGAGAGTAGATGAGCGGAGAAACCAGATGGTCTTCCGCCATGGTGGGGTGAAAAAATTCAACCCGGAGCAAGCCGCTGTTGATCAAGGCTGTTTTTATTTCCCAGCCGAAAATTTATCTACAGTCTGTAGGTGAACTTGATGGGAGCCTCTGAACTCCTGCGAGGCTGGAACGCATGATGGCGGGGTGTTTGCCACTCAGCAGTGAATCGCTGTTTTTTAGCAAATCCTCCAGCATCTTACCTACCGCGGCCGGATCGCGCTCGATGCGCAACGTCTGGTGCAATTTTTCCGCTTCCGGGTAGGCGACGCGCATCATTCCCAGCCATTGCTTGAGCCGCCCCGGCGCGTGCCTTGGGTCCATCCTGGCGCGCAGCTGATCATAGAAATCGATGATCCAGGGAAGCAGTTCCGGCCAGTGCATGGCCTCATCCCCCGTTTTGATGCGCCGCATCAGATCCGGGCGGACGATGGCGCCGCGCCCGATCATCACATCGGCGCAGCCGCTGACCTGGCGTATTTTTTCACTATCTTGTGGCGTCCACACTTCGCCGTTCGCGACCACCGGCAGCTTCACGGCTTCGCGGATATGGGCGAGCCATTCCCAGCGGGCGGGTGGACGGTAGCGGTCGGTCTTGGTGCGGGCGTGGACGGTAAGCTCGTCGGCGCCGCCCGCTTCGATGGCGCGTGCGCAATCCAGCGTCAGCGAGGTATCTTCCAGGCCGAGACGCATTTTGGCGGTGACGGGAATGTGTTTCGGTACGGCGCGGCGTGTGGCAGCCACGATGGCGTGGATTTGCTCAGGGTACTGAAGCAGGACGGCACCGCCGCCATGACTATTAACTTTGGGGGCGGGGCAGCCGAAGTTGAGGTCGATACCCGGTGCGCCCAGGCTGGCGATAAATGCGGCGTTTTCGGCGAGGCAGACCGGGTCGCTCCCCAGCAGTTGCACCCGCACCGGCACACCGGCCCGCGTACATCCGCCGCTGGCCAGTTCCGGTATGGTGCGCAGAAGCACTTTCTCGGTGAGCAAATGGTTGGTGACTCGCACGAATTCGGCCACGCACAGGTCGATGCCGCCCAGGCGCGTCAAAGTGTCGCGCAGGCTATGGTCGGCAAGGCCCTCCATGGGGGCGAGAATCAGGCGCATGGTTTTTTAGCGGTTGAGGGATGCGTATTTTAGAAGAATTGGGGGCAGGTTGCTGGAAGTATTTTGATCCTATTGAGACACCCACGATAACATCGTTTGCCCTGTTGTAGGCTGGAGGCCGTTATGGGGCCTGTTCGGCATGGCGGAAAGCCCTGGCTGCAGGCTTCACCCAATTTGAATATGGACCGTTGAATGCCGCCCGATTCCTCAGCGGGCAGTTACATCCATCGTTGCCACCAGGCTCGCCTGCATGAACAAGCCTCGGCCAAGGGAGGGAATCGTGAAACCGAGCGCTTCGGAACCCTTGCGCCGAAGAGTCTTGTCGCGGGAAGCCAGACTGGCTGTAATCAGTTCCGCTGATGGCGAAGGGATTGCTCCGTCCGCAATGTTAGCCTGCCAGTTTTCGGAGGCGAGCAGGGTTGTTCCTGCCAGGCGAAATCCTCGGGCAGAATGGAAACGCCGCCAGGCTTCGAGTGCCAGTTTGTCCGCCAAGGCATGGTCTGCTGCCTTCCCGTTCAGGCGGGCGTAGTAGCGCAGGCCAGTCGCCGCGTAGGCGTAACCCTCCAACTCGGCGGAGCCGAACAGTTTGCCTTTCCCTATTCCTTGTCGCAATCCATCCTTTTGCCACAGTTGCCTGGCCAAAAAATTCTTCACTTCATCGGCAGGTCGGCGGTAACGGGGGTTTTCCGCCGCCGCTTCGCTCAGGGCCTTGAGCGCCAATCCATTCAATCCGGCCAGCAGCTTGTCGTCTTTGGGTAAATGGCGCTGTCGCCGCACTTCCCGCAGCTTGCGGTAGACAGGCTCGAGTTGCGTCAGTTCCGCCGCCGTCGGATCGCGCATCTGCTGGGGCAGATAGCCCAGATCCGACTCCGCCGCCGCTTCCAGCCCCCAAACGCGTGAGGCCAGGGCGAACTGGTCCGGACTCAGTATGTGCCGGAGCTGTTCCTTGCTCCAGAGATAGACGCCGCCTTCCCGTCCCTCACCATCTACCGCTGACGTGCTGGCGATGAAGGCGCCGGTTTTCGCATCGCGCATTTCCGCCAGCATGAAATCCAGGGTTTCGAAGGCGATTTCCCGGTATTGCGGCTTGCCCAATACGCGGGCGGCGCGCAGGTAAAGCAACGCGAGCTGGGCGTTGTCGTAGAGCATTTTCTCGTAATGGGGGGTGTGCCAGTCCGGATCGACCGTATAGCGGAAAAAACCGCCGCCGACATGGTCGCGCAGTCCGCCCTTCATCATCCGGTCGAGCGTCAGTGTCAGCCATGCAGCAAGCCGCTCGTCGGGATGGCGCTCCTGGATTTGCAGCAGGGAGGCGAGCTGGGGCGCGATGGGGAATTTGCGCGCCTGGTCGAGGCCGCCGCGCAAGGGGTCGGCCATCGCCAAGGTCTCTTCCACCAGGCGTTTGCGCCAGGTCGCGGAAATATCGGGAGACGGTTTCACCGGGGCGGCTGCCGCCGATTTTCCGCTACTGGCAGTCTTCCTGGCCGCCACCTTGAGTTCCTGGCTCCCCGCCTGCCAGCGTTCACTCAGCTGGGTTATCAGGCTGAGGAATTGATCCGGCTTCGAATAAAGTGTGGCGTAGAGCGGATAGCCTTCGGGTGTGATGAATACATTGAGCGGCCATCCGGCAACGCCACGGAAGTTCCGCGAAAATTCGATCATTTCGGCATCCAGCGCGGCGTTCAATTCGCGATCCACCTTCACCGGAATGAAGTCTCGATTGAGCACTTCGGCGATTCTCGGGTCACTGTAACTTTCCTGCTGCATCACATGGCACCAGTGGCAGGAAAAGTAACCAATGGAGACGAACAGCAGTTTGTTTTGTTGCCGCGCCAAGGTGATCGTGGCCGGGTTCCATTCCTGCCAGGCCACCGGGTCGGCACCGTGCAGTGCGAGGTAAGGGGAAGGATGATGGGCGAGACGGTTGACCAGCGGCGCTGCCATCACCGTCAGAGGCAAGGCGAACAGGTACGCCACCAGGAGCCAGCCGGATAGCCGTTGCCTTGATGACCAGCCGATGAGTTTCCTGCGTAAACTCGTTCCTGAGGATGGTGTGCGCATAAAAAAAGGGTTCGAAGCTTTAACTTCGAACCCTTTTTGACGACATTTGTTCAAATATTTTGTTGTTGTTTTGTTGGGCATTAATATCTTCACCTAAGCGGGCTGCGGAAGTTTGCCGCCTACCAGGAAAATCTCAATAGGGAATTCATGGATTCCCGTGCCGCGAACAGCATGAAATCTGACTCGCTCTCCGGTTAATTCACAGAACCAGGATTCTTGTGAAATGGGGTTCTTTCCAGGGAAGGCTTCGGGCGTGAACAGCGCAACATTGATACCCCCTTCAGGATCTCGGGCAGACGCAAACTCAAAAGCCTGGATGCCATCTGCTCGCAGAATAGCCCCGAGTGCCTGGCTAGCCTGGTAATCAGCGGGATGGGTGAGTTCGGCATGGTAAGCGGTGAACGGTTGCGCCTGCAGCTTGAAGCCCCTGTCAGTCTGATAGGCCGCCTCGAATAGAGTGTGTTGGGTGTCTAACTTGCCGAATGGAGGCGTCGTCATGCCAAACCAGAATACGAAGCGGTAGTAGGCTGCCTCCATAAGGACGGTCCTGGTTCCCTGGGAACCGTAAAACAGGCTGGGTTCGTTGCGTGAGCCAAAGCGGGAACCATGCTTCAGGGGCGGATAGCGGAACGGCGTGGCCAGCAG
>JAHJJI010000061.1 GCA_018823025.1 Gammaproteobacteria bacterium
CCTCGGTTTTCCGAAAAGATCGGGGGCCGTCGGCGAGGACTGTCTGAGCGCGCAGCGCGAGTTCCGCAGCCGCCCGATCTTTTAGGGAAACCGAGGAAAGCCCGAAGGGCCGGTGCGGGTGGGTGCCCTTTTGTTTGGTTACTTATATTTTGGGCAAGCAAAATAAAGTAACCTGCTGCCGGGCAGCCCCCGGCATAGAGGCCTCTGCGCGTAGCGCAATCAAAATCCAGCTCTGCTTGTAACTGCCAGGCCAAAGACCTATAGTTGTCCAATTTTCAGGCGTTTGATAGCCCAATCGGAATAGCACTATGTCATGGCCTATCCCAAAGTTCTCTAAAAACCAAGTGAATCATGCCGGTGAAATTCTGACATCCAAAGAATTAGATCTGGATAAATGGTTTTCTGCATTCGAAATTCTATCGAATTGGCGGGCCTGCCATGGCTATCCGATCAACACGTTCCAAGCGACTCTACGACAAAAACTGAAAAAAATCGATTCCGACGCTTTGGTAGCCCAGCGCCTCAAACGGATGCCATCGATACTCAATAAACTAGAACGTTTCCCAGGCATGAACTTATCCAGAATGCAGGATATTGGGGGGCTTCGAGCTGTTGTTGGGTCAGTACACCAACTTCAGAAATTACACCACAATTACAAAGAAAGTAGGTTTACCCATTCCCTAATTTCCGAATACGACTACGTCTGCAACCCCAAAGACTCGGGCTACCGAAGTATCCACCTGATATACAAATACAAACTCAAAGACCCTTCACCGTATGAAGGCTTGCAGCTTGAGCTACAACTCCGTACCAAGCTGCAGCATGCATGGGCAACAGCCGTTGAGACAGTTGGCACCTTCCTAGAGCACTCTCTGAAATCTAGCGAGGGGCCAGACGTGTGGTTAAAGTTCTTTTCACTGGCAGGATCAGCCTTTGCTCATTTGGAAGATTCGCCACTGGTGCCTGGTTATGAGTCACTTGGCAAGATGGAAACTTTTTCGGCAACAACAGTGGAGTCCCGGCGCCTTGGAGTTCGAGACATGCTTGTCGGTTACAGTTCTGCTGTGAAAGCCATTCCCACGGGCACTTCGCGCGGCGCTTATTATTTGGTAGAACTTAATCTCAAAGGCGAGCAAAAAAGTGTTTCCATTATTCCATTTGCCCGTGACCAACTTGAAAAAGCGAACGTAGAATATTCGAAAGCCGAGAAGCGAGCGGCCGACGGAGAAGATATTCAAGTTGTGCTTGTTTCGGCCGGTTCTGTGGAGTCGTTACGGCGAGCCTATCCAAACTATTTCTTGGACACTCATGATTTTCTGCGCCAATTGAAACGGATTGAAAAAGCATCAGGCGTTCCAAGCTAGAATTCTTTTCTGCCGCACCCGTACCTTCTCTCTCAACCCTTCGACACCCACACACAAAAATCCAAAAATTCAGTTATAATTCAATACAACCGAGGAGCGCTGCAACGGATTTCTTCCGTCAGGCTCGGCTTCCAAACACCGCGCTTACCTGATAACCAACCCCGTGCCGGACACGGGATGCCAGGTGAGCGACGTCCCACTGCATCCCCCCGGCCACAACGTTATGGAGTTCGCTGTGGCTGATACCAAAAACTTTACCGACTGCAAAGTCGCCGACATGTCCCTGGCCGTATGGGGCCGCAAAGAAATTCTGATGGCCGAGGTGGAAATGCCTGGCCTGATGGCGATCCGTCAGGAAAACGCCAAAGCGCAGCCGCTGAAAGGCGCGCGCATCGCCGGCTCCCTGCACATGACCATCCAGACCGCCGTACTGATCGAAACCCTGACTGCACTGGGTGCGGAAGTTCGCTGGGCTTCGTGCAACATCTACTCGACGCAGGATCAGGCTGCGGCCGCCATCGCCGCTACCGGCGTGCCGGTGTTTGCCTACAAGGGCGAATCGCTGGAAGAGTACTGGGAATACACCCACAACATTTTCGAATGGCCGGGTGAACCCGCCAACATGATTCTGGACGACGGCGGCGATGCCACCCTGCTGCTGCATCTGGGCACCCGCGCTGAATCCGATATTTCCGTGATCGCCAAACCGACCTGCGAAGAAGAGCGCGTGCTGTTCGCCGCCATCAAGAACAAGCTGGCGACCTCGCCCGGCTGGTACTCCGCTCGCATCAAGCACATCAAGGGCGTGACCGAAGAAACCACCACCGGCGTGCACCGCCTCTACCAGATGGCCGAAGAAGGCCGCCTGAAGTTCCCGGCAATCAACGTCAACGATTCGGTCACCAAGTCCAAGTTCGACAATCTGTACGGCTGCCGCGAATCTCTGCTCGACGGCATCAAGCGCGCCACCGACGTGATGATCGCCGGCAAGATCTGCGTCGTGCTCGGCTATGGCGACGTAGGCAAAGGCTGCGCTCAGGCCTTCCGCGGCATGGGCGCGACCGTGATGGTGACCGAGATCGACCCGATCTGTGCGCTGCAGGCGGCGATGGAAGGCTACCGCGTGGTAACCATGGATGACGTGGCCAACCTCGGCGACATCTTCGTGACCTGCACCGGCAACCTCAGCGTGATCAATCACGACCACATGGCGAAAATGAAGAACGAAGCCATCGTCTGCAACATCGGCCACTTCGATTCCGAAATCGACATCGCCTCGCTGGAAAAATACCAGTGGGACGAAATCAAGCCCCAGGTCGATCACGTGATCTTCCCCGACGGCAAAAAAATCATCGTCCTGGCCAAGGGTCGCCTGGTGAACCTGGGCTGCGCCACCGGCCATCCTTCCTTCGTGATGTCAGCTTCGTTCAGCAACCAGACCATCGCCCAGATCGAGCTGTTCAACAAGCCGGAAAATTACGAGAACAAAGTTTACGTTCTGCCTAAACATCTGGATGAAAAAGTAGCCCGTTTGCACCTGATGAAAATCGGCGTGAACCTGACTGAACTGACCGATGTTCAGGCTGCCTATATCAGCGTGCCAAAAAATGGTCCGTACAAGCCGAATCATTATCGTTATTGAGTTTGAACCGCGGAGACGCAGAGACGCTGAGTTTTCAAGCCGTTCTCCGCGTCTCCGCGACTCTGCGGTGAAAAATCATGTCTGCAAATAAACCTATACTCAGTTTTGAATTCTTCCCCCCCAAAACACAGGAGGGAATGGACAAGCTGCACGCCACGCGCAAGCAGCTCGGCCAGCTCAACCCGGAGTTCTTTTCGGTCACCTTCGGTGCCGGCGGTTCGACACGCGACCGCACCCTGGAAACCGTGATCGAAATCCAGCGCGAAGGCCACAAGGCCGCGCCGCACCTGTCCTGCATCGGATCGACCAGGGAAAACATCCGGGCGATCCTCAACGAATACAAAAGTCACGGCATCCGCCATATCGTCGCACTGCGCGGCGACATGCCTTCCGGCATGGCCTGTGCGGGAGAATTCCGCTACGCCAACGAGCTGGTGGAATTCATCCGCACCGAGACCGGCGACTGGTTCCATATCGAAGTGGCCGCTTATCCGGAATTTCATCCGCAAGCCCTCTCCGCCCAGGCCGACCTGGCCAATTTCAAGCGCAAGGTAGATGCCGGCGCCGATGCCGCCATCACCCAGTATTTCTACAACGCCGACGCCTACTTCAACTTCGTCGACGAATGCCAAGCCATGGGCATCACCATCCCGATCGTACCCGGCATCATGCCAATTGGTAACTTTTCCCAGCTGGCGCGCTTTTCCGATGCCTGCGGCGCGGAGATCCCGCGCTGGCTGCGGCTCAAGCTGCAGGGTTACGGCGACGACAGCGCCGCCATCCGCGCCTGCGGCCTGGACGTGGTCACCGGCCTGTGCGAACGCTTGCTCAAAGGCGGCGCACCGGGACTGCATTTCTATACGCTCAATCAGGCTGGCCTGATCTCGACCATCTGGCAGCGGCTGGGACTGTAAGCCGTGGTTCATGGCACCCTGAAACCAGGGTGCCATGCCAAATTGATCTAAATCAATACGACTACATTCTTTAAAAGTTATAGTCTAAGTTTTGTCCAACTCTATAACCTTTACCTGACCCCCCTTGTTGCGGCTTCGCCGATGATCAAAAACGCCAGCCTGAAAGCTCACATCCTTCTGCCCCTCGCCTTGGTGCTGGCGATCCTGCTGGGGGCATTCCATTACAGCCTGTATCAGCACGAAAAAAACAATGCCGATCGTGAGTTCGTACATCAGCTGCAAGCCGCCAAAAACTATTACGACCGCGCTCTAACAGGGCGCAGCGAAAAACTGGGGGTCGGGCTGGAGGCGATTCTGCGCGACAAACCCTTGCAGGTAGCCTTGCGCGCCCATGACCGGAAAGCCCTGCTGAAGCGCTCCGCCCCGTTGTTCAAGGCGCTGCATGACCAATACGGCATCACCCACTTCTATTTCGAGGATACCGCCCGGGTCAACGTGCTGCGCGTGCACCAGCCCGAACGTTACGGTGACACCATCAACCGCTACACCACCCTGACTGCGGAAAAGACCGGCAAAATCACTTCCGGCGTCGAACTCGGCCCGATCGGAACCTTCACCCTGCGCGTAGTGGCTCCGATATACGACAGCCACGGCCTGATCGGCTATGTCGAGCTGGGCGAGGAGATCGAAGGCGTTCTGCAAGGCCTCCATGACATTATTGGCACCGATCTGGCGCTATTCATCGACAAGCAGTTTCTGGTACGAAAAAACTGGGAAAGCGGCATGCGCATGTTGAAGCGAAATGCCGACTGGGACCGTCTGCCGGATGCGGCGATCATCCATCAGACCTTGGATTTGCCGCGCGAGGTGTTGCTCCGCCTGTTATCCGGGAGAGACCAGCCTGATTCGATCACCAACCTGAACCTCGGCAACAAGCACTACCATGTCGGCATGATCCCGGTCGAGGATGCGACTGGCCGCAAGGTGGGAAGCCTGTTCATGCTGCAGGACATGTCGCTGAAATTCCGCGAAATGGCGGCCACCCTGCGCAATCTCAGCCTGTTTTACCTGGCGCTGGGCGGCACCCTCTTTGCCTTGTTCGCCCTGATCATCCACCGGGTCGAACGACGCCTGGAGCACTCCCGCCAGCAAGCGATCACCCAAGGCGAGGAACACGTAGCACTCCAGGCAAAGCACATCGCCGAATTGCAGGACGAGCAAGACCGTCTCCAGCGCGCTCAGAAAGAACTGCAACAAAGCCAGGGAAAGCTGCGCCTTTCCGCCCAGGTCTTCGAGAACAGTACGGAGGGTATTGTCATTACCGACATCCACGCCAATATCCTCCAGATCAACCGGGCCTTTGCAACCATTACCGGCTACAGCGAGGAAGAGGTAACCGGAAAGAACATCAACATCCTGCACTCTGGCCGGCATGGCCCCAATTTTTACCAGGCAATGTGGTCCTCGCTGGTCGAGTTTGGCTACTGGCAGGGCGAGATCTGGAACCGCCGCAAGAATGGGGAAATATACCCGGAATGGTTGACGCTCATTGCCACCCGCGACGAGCAAGGGGAAATCATTCACTACATCGGGGTATTCGCCGACCTGACCGAGAAAAAGCAGACCGAAGCGCGTGCCCACTACTTTGCCAATTACGATACCAATACCGACCTGCCCAACCGTCTCCTGCTGGCGAAACACCTGCAACAGGAACTGGAACGCGCAAATGGAAATGGCTGGCAGGTTGCACTACTGTATCTCGACCTGGATCGCTTCAAGACCATCAACGATACGCTGGGCCATCGTATCGGCGACAAATTACTGAAGGCCGTTGCCGAACGGATCGGGCACATGGTTCGCGACATCGACATCATCGGTCGCCTGAGCAGTGATGAATTTACCATCGTGCTGTCGGATGTCGGCAACCGGCAAAATGCGGAGCAGGTGGCAAAAAAAATTCTCGATGCCATGAACCAGCCTTTCGAGATGGAGGGTCAGGAGGTATTTATCACCCCCAGCATCGGCATTGCCCTCTACCCTCAGGACGCCAATAGCCATGAGGATCTGATCCGGAATGCGGACACCGCCATGGCCCATATCAAGGCCCAAGGCGGCAACGGTTTTCATTTTTACAGCGCCGACATGAACGTAGCGTCGTCGCAGCGGTTAACCATGGAAACCCAGTTGCGAAGAGCACTGGAGCGCAATGAATTCGTGCTGTATTACCAGCCCCAGCTCAGTCTGCATAGCGGTCGGATCATCGGCATGGAGGCCTTGCTACGCTGGCAACATCCGGAACGGGGGCTGGTTTCACCCGCCGAATTCATTCCGCTGCTCGAAGAAACCGGCATGATCGTCGCCGTCGGCGACTGGGTTCTGCACACCGCCTGCGCGCAGAATAGCGCCTGGATGGCAGCCGGACTGCCTCCCCTGCGCATGGCGGTCAACTTGTCCGCACGCCAGTTCCGCCAACGCGATCTGATCGAATCGGTCAATCAGGCACTGCAGAATACCGGGCTGGCTCCGGAGCATCTGGAACTGGAAATCACGGAGAGCATCATGATCCAGGATTTACAGACCACAATCACCACCCTGAACCAGTTGCATGCGCTTGGCATCCAGATTTCGATCGACGATTTCGGTACCGGTTACTCCTCGCTGAGTTACCTGAAGCGCCTGCCGATCAGCAAGATCAAAATCGACCAGTCTTTCATCCGTGACATCTGCACTGACCTTGACGATGAGGCGATCGCCAACGCGGTGATCAGCCTGGGGCACAGCCTGAAGATGCAGGTCATTGCCGAGGGAGTAGAAACACTGGAACAACTGGAGCATCTGCGCAAGCAAAAGTGCGATGAAATCCAGGGATATTACTTCAGCCGGCCATTGCCCGCCGAGGCTTTTGCCCAGCTGGTAAGAAAAAGCCTGATTACGGTGAAACCGGTCTGACAGGTGGCCCTGCCTTTCATCAAAGATAATGATTCTCGTGAACCTGAAGGATTGCTGGCTCTAAATAAAAATCTACTTTGACAACCTATCCGCGCTATTCAAAGCAGCGTAGGCGCAGACAGCGCCACATAAGAAATGCAAGAAACTGCCCAAACAAACGGCGCCACTTCTCATCTGCCATTCGCTGTCGCGCCCTTCCCGCTTAACTGTCGAAATGCTCAGTGATCCACTCTGGATGGTTCTCTGCAACATGAAAAAGGGCGGCCACCACATGGCGATCGTGCCGGGTCTGGGTCTCCGAAAGCATCTGATCCAACGCCGCATTCATCGTCATGCCGGTACGGTAAGCCCTTGAATTCACCATTGCCACAAAAGCGTTGGCCACGGACAAAATTTTTGCCGTCAGCAGCATCTGGTCACCATGCAGCCCGTTCGGGTATCCGCTTCCATCAATGTACTCCTGCTTTTGCGCAATCGTTTCAAGTACCGGACCCGGGAAATCGAGGCCAGAGAGGATCGTGATTGAATGGTTCACATGCTCGTGCAAGATTTTCTGCTCCTCGTCGGTCAGCGGCTCTGGCTTGATGAGGATTTCTTTCGGCACGAACAGCTTGCCGACATTGGCAAGGTTTGCCGCCATCTCGAGCGTTTCAATGTCCTGTTTTCCGAGATCCATCTCCCGCCCGATGGCCAGCGCCACCTGAGCTGTCTTGCTGGAATGGTTAGCCGTGAAAGGGTCATGCAAATCCACCGCACGCATCAGCGTAGCCAGAAGACTGCGCATCAGCTGATCCCGCCGGACCTGGTTCTCCTGTAACACCGTAATATCGTGAGAAACGACAAGCACGGTCTTGTTGTGGTGAATGCCGGCAAGCAGTGGAATCGCCGCAGAATGATAGGTTCTGGTTACCTCTCTTTGCAGTTGCAGCGCATCGGTTGCGATCCTGGATTCATTCCCGGCCAGCGCAGAGCCTGCCAGCGCCCAGATCGTCTGCGCAACATTCGAGCCGAGCACGCTCGCCAACGTCTTGCCGACAAAGTCCTGCGGAGTCAGCCCCCAGGCCTCGGCCAGAGGCTTGTTCACATACATGAAATGCTGATCCTGATCCACGATGTAAATAAAATCCCGGATATTGTCCGTAATGGAGTTCAGGAGCTCGGCTTGCGATCGCAACTCATTCGACTTGATTCGCAGTTGTTCGGCTGCATGGTGCTCCCGCACACTGCTGCCGTGCCGCCACGCAGCCACCAGTGCAGCGGCAACGAATAAGGTCGCAAGCAGAAATGCCGTCATCAAAAAGTTTTGATGCGCATCCGATTCCTTTAACGCCTCTTTGACATCAATTTTCTGCACCAGCACCCAGGGCGCCCGCATGAAAGCACGGCTGGTAACCAGCACTTCCGTTCCACGGTAGTCCCTCATTTGACCGAATGCACCCGGGTTCATCAGGGCAAATGCCGCCTCAAGCCGTGGGCTTTCCAGCGAAAGCCGCTTCTTCAGCAGCGCGCTTCCATCGGCGAGAGGCGACAAATAGACTGCCGAGCCATCCTCGCGCCGGACCAGCAGTGTCTCGTCTGTTTGTGTTGTGCGAATTTGGCGGGTAAGCAACGGATAGAGTTCGCCCTGCGCCCTCTTGATGCCCACCAGCACAGCAATCGGCGCAGCCTCTTTCTTGGAGACCTGCAATGGAAAGACCGGCACCACAAACCCGAGCAAGGGCTGACCGGAATCCCCCAGGTAGACATCCTGAATAGCAGGCTCTCTGGATTTAAGAACCCTTGCAACCGTATTCTCCACCTCCCGGGCGAGCTTGATCCCAGGCGTCGACAGAATCAATTTTCCATCTTGATCAAGCAACATCAGACCCACATCGGCCTGCCCGGGCAAATTCGCCCCGACGGTTTCCGCTCTGGATTTTTCTACGAAGCCGCCACGATCAGCCGCGACTAGAACCAGATTACGGATATAGGATAGCTGGGCTGGCTCGACCCCTCCTTGGCGCGGTGGTTCACGAGATGCGAGTTGCATCAGGTATAGTTGCATCGAGCCATTTACAGCCAGTCCATGCAAGTTGCCGAATTGCGCCTCCAGCCACCTGTCCACAGCGTCATAGCGGCTATCTGCACTAAGCCCGAGATGCACCTGCCATTGTTGCAGGTCCCGTGCCCGCTCTTTGGCGGCATAGGCAAACACGAACCATATGCCGATAGCAATAAACAGGGCCAGCAGAGCACTGCCCAGGTAGGCGGGATTCTTGAATGATAACGTCTTCATGAGACTAAGGCCGTAGCGTTATTGGTGGTCATTGGTTTTCTTGAGCCCCCTGTAAAAACAGATCAGTAGTCCAGGCAATGGTTCTCATCGTAGAGAATCCAGTCTCGGCTTCGAGGTAAAGCTAGAACCATCATAGAACCATGAATCATCCTTCGCAATACGAAACCGGGTTCGCCCTCAGGGCCTATGCATCCACCAATGTTTCTCGTTGATTGAATATACTGGAACATAGTGGGTGATTTGCTTTTGCGAGGTCACCTCCTGCGCCTGGTTATCGAGTATCAAGGCGTCGCCATTGAGGTACACAGCGAGAATGGCGTGCCCTATACCCAGGTTGTTATCCTGCAGCACAACAATGCGCAAGGAGTCAGGGCTGAATCCGAGCTGCCTCAATGACCAATATTTGAGGATGACGAAATCCTCGCAATCGCCATCGTTATACAGAAATTCCCTGGGAGTTGCCCAGTAGTCGTTCACGCCATAGTTGCCGGAATCCAGCACGTAGTTCTTTTGATTGCCATAAGTATTCACCGCGACGATCTGCTCCATGAGGGGCTTTCCTCTGAGCCCCGAGAGAAAACGCTGCCAATTGCGCAGGTGGCAGATATTGAACGCAGGGCTCCCGCAGTCCTTATCCTTCAAATCATCTTGGGCGTGGCGTTTGAGGACGCCGACCCAATGCGGAAACATTTTAAGATTAGCCTGTTCGGATTCCTTGTAACCGAACAACGGTGGATTGGGTTCAAGCGCCCGCCCTACCCCTTGAGAGTAGGCAGCATCCAGACGCAACGCAAGCAGAATAGCCGAAAGCACTGTGATAGCTCTTTTGGCAGCTTTAACAAAAGCAGATCGCGCGAACACTCCTGGCATATCCTCTGATGCTATCGTTTTTACGGTCATCTGTTTCAGGGAATGAAAACGGGATTTTGCTCAGTGCGCATCAATTCACAGCGATTTTGTTGTATTTTTGCAACACTCAGTCTTCTGATTGTCATTCCCGCTCATGGCGCCAATGACGGGCCATAAACCACGAAAACCGGCAACGGCAAGAAACGATTAACAAGCTCGACTCCGAAATTCACCCTGAATATAAAGAAATAAAGTTGAACTAACGCAAATTGATTAGATTAATAATCTGAATTAATACTATGATGTTTATAACAAGTGATGGCAAGAAATAAGGGATTTCCTTATTTTTTGATTGTGACAGGTGCGCTAACATCGACATCAGGCTGATTCACCATCTTGGCAACAAGGAATTTCTGACGATGCAGCCCAGGCTGCGCAACTAAATAATACTACTAAACTGACGTCTCAAATGGAGGTACTACCTTGACTAATAAATCTATCGCCCAGTGGCGCAAAATTTCCCTGACCAAATCCACACTCGCTATTTCAGTGGCTTTGGCAACCATGGGAACATCCGCACTCTCCTCTGCTGCGGATGCAGATCAGGACCAGGAAAAACTGTTCAAGGAAGGTCTGTACCAGCGGGAACAGGGCAACCTTTTCACCTCCCTAGAAGCACTCCAGACCGTTCTCAGCAATCAGCCGCAACTCAGCCGCGTCCGTCTGGAATTGGCCGTCGCTTACTACCGCACCATGAATTTCGAAGAATCGAAACGGCAAGCCCAGCTTGTGCTGGACGACCCGAAGACACCGGAAAATGTCCGCCTCTCGGTGCTGACATTCCTCGCCCAGGTCAAAAAGGACGAGGAAGCCTTTACCGCCAAACGGCACGCATGGGAACCCTCGGTTTCGATCGGCCTGATGCATGACACCAATATCAACGTCGGCCCCTCGAGCGACGTCCTGGCTGGCGGCCTGATTCTTGATCCAAGCTCACGCCCAATTAAAGATGATGCGGTCGTACTGTCTGCTGGCGTCACCCACCGCTACCAGTCGCCAACTCCCGTCAAGATCGGCGAAAAAGCGGCCCGCTTCGTCTGGCAGAGCCAGGCCAACTATTACCGTAAAGGCTATCTCAGCAGGGACGAATTCAACCTTGATGTCGTGACACTCGCCACCGGCCCAGGCTGGTTCGTGCCGAATTACTGGCGCGCGGCAGTGACCGGGCAACTGGATTACATCCGATACGGCGACACGGAACTGGCGAATTTCTACTCATTAACGCCGAGCGTAACCTGGGAAATCCAGAACGGCGAAATCACCTGGGATGCACTGTTCCAGAAGCGCGACTTCAGCCGCACCGTGGATGTGGGCCGCGACAGCGACTACGCCGCCACCGGCGTGACTCTCGGCAAAGTATTTAATGGCGGCAAGCTCGCGCTGCAAGGCGGCGTGCACGTATTCCAGGAAGATGCGAACCAATCCCGATTCAGCAACGATGGCACCGAAATCTTCATCGGTGCCAACATGCTCGCATGGACCAACGGCAGTGTATATGCCCGCGCCAGCCAGAGAGACGTCAAATATGATGGCGTAGAACCGCTTTTCACCGTCAAGCGCGACGAAACCGAACAGCGCTATGAGATCGGCTTTAACCATGACATCAAGACAGGCGTTTTGGAGCGCTGGAAACTCGGTGGCAGCTTCACCCACACCGAAAACAGCTCCAATGTCAGCATCTACGATTACAAACGGGATGTTACCGCGATCAACCTGAGCCGTACTTTCTAATCAAGCTTATCCACTCGCACCACCTCAGAAAAGGCACCTTAGGGTGCCTTTTCTTTTTTGTCTCCAACCTGGCGTCGCCCCTTCCCTTCAACCCCCAAAACTTGATTTTGGCAATAGAAATAGCTTATGCCCTTATTAATATAATCCTTGTAAGTTGCAATTTATTTGCTAGTCTTAAATTAAGAAAGGGTATTGCTTTTATTGCAGCATTAATGTAAGTGGAAGGAGACGATCATGAAAACCTACTACAAAACTACGATCGCTTTAGGTATTGCGTTAGCATTTTCTGCTGGCAATGCTGCATTAGCGGTGGAAAAAGAGTGGAAGTTCAACGAGGATAAATGGCAAGAAGTCATCTCTTATGGCTCAGTACCTATTGCCAATGAGTCATCCGGCGAGTGGGGGCCATGGAGTGAATTCATCCAGCCGGCGGCAGGCCCTGCAGTGCCTTTCCTGGGGCAAGCGGAAGGCGACCTGTATAAGCCGATTCCTCCAGTAATCCCCCCGACTTCTGACGCCTGCCCCACAGGCGCGGCATGTGGTTATGCCATATACAAAGTCAAAGGTGGCGATGGCGGAGAAGCCTCATCATTTGGCTTCCACCCAGTCACCTATTATCCTGCGACCTTCATTGCGTATCCAACATTCGGGGATCCTGAAATATGGTTCAAGAGTGAGTGGGTGTGGGTTAAAGACGGTAAGTGGAGTGGGCACTGGGAATTGCAACCGGTTGAAAAAGGCACAACGGGCACGCTGGACGGGAACTTTAGTCTGGCACATCTGAATGGCAGCAATCCGTCGGATCCAGCTCCAGTACCTAACGCCTCGGGTGATGTAAGCGGGAATTACTACATACCGTCCAACTCGTGGCAGGCACCCTACGGCAATGCCAGCAGCGGAGACGCGAACATTGACGGAAAACTCACTAACGATGCAGACAGGCAGACCGCCAATGGCGAATTCGCGATTTACGCATACATGAATGGCGTTAAGGTTCAATGCTACAGCGAATGTGTGTCACGGCCTGGCGTCGAGGGTTACTACATTGCCGGCTACCCAACTGCGCTTGCTTATATGGATACCGCGCGCGCGGAAGGCATGAAAGCAACATATTACGGCCATGAGATACTGAGCGGTGGGCATGTGAGAATTAAAGTCGAATTCGGCCCCAGCACTTGGAAAGGCGATTGGTACGGATCGTGGAGCGCACCGGCATTTGGAGCCAACGGCACGATAACGGGAGCCAACATCCAGTCGACAGCGGTAACGACTGGAGCTTACGGATATCAGGCTCAAGGACAGGTTCAAGGCACGTTCTACGGAGCCGTGGCTCAAGGCCTTGCCGGTGTCGCGGATGTAACCTTTACTCCAAAAACTGTGCCTACTGGGCCTGAAGTACGAACCGTGAGTCTGCCTGAAATACGGCACGTGGATCTCTTTGCAACCAATCGTGTTGCTGATTAAGCCCAGATTCCTGGGTGGACTAGAGGAACCGCCCAGAACGGGCCAACTGCAAAACGCCGTGACTAACAAGTCACGGCGTTTTGCGTTTTCATTGTCCCGCCAAGGTTTTCTTCAATATTCCCTGACTGTGCTCACCCGCAAAAAACATTCACCGTCTGCACCACGGCAGAACTCAGCCCCTCCCTGAAGGCCGGATGTGTCTTCAGCCAATCCACCACGCCGGCAGTCAGGTCGCCCACATTTTTGGAGTTAAGGCATTTCACCACGGCATCATGGTTGGTGAAGCCATGACCATAGGTCACAAAGGTAAACCCATCCACGACCCCGGACACATAAAGCTTCTGAGCATCCTGATTCATCCGCAGAAAAACTGCGGGATCAACGCTGGACAATGGGCGGAGTTGCGGCGTATAGGCTTGCGCACTCGTGAATGCGAGGAACAAAGCAGCCGCTGCCAGAATTTTCTTAACCATCGTTTCACCCCCACTAAATAAACCAGGTATTAAGCTTATCGGCACAGATTCTACCTTCTTGAATAATCAGTGCAACCGTTAACTCTAACCACCGTGCAAGCATTTTAGAGTTGATTCAGCGCAAATGAGCGCCAATGGGGAGAGGGATACCAACGCTATCGAGAGCCTCCGGAGCTACTCTAAGCGCAGGCTCGCCAAATTCAATGACGTGCCCGTGCGGACATTTTACCTACCCCTCAAGTAAGCCGAATTCCGCTTCAGCCATCGTCATGATAACCTTCCGCTTGCAACACTCAAATTATGACGATTAAACCCACTTTAACTTCCTAAGCCCCATTCTTTAATGCGCTTTTGTTCCGCCTTACTGCCTGGATCATCCTTTGGCACCAAGTTAGCCTGGGCAACCAACTTCTTCCTTTGCGTATTCTGTTTGTTAGCCAGCACCAGCGGTACTGCCAGTGCACAACCGGCCAGCCTGTTCGGCTTTCACGAACATCAGCGCGAAAGTCTGGAGATCTTCCCGCAATGGACCAGCGTACTGAAGCGGCACGCCAGGGACAACCTGAGCGATGGCGACTGCGGCAAATCGAGCTTGCGCTGCCATATGGCCGAATGGCAGCAATTCCTCGGCAGCATCAAGGGGCAGCCGGCGCGGCAACAATTGGCCGCGGTGAATACCTTTGCCAATGAAAAAAAATACGTCCTGGACATCGACATCTATGGAGTGCCGGACTATTGGGCGATTCCCCGCGAATTTTTATACAATAATGGTGATTGCGAAGATTTTGCCATTCTGAAATACATGTCGTTGCGACAACTGGGCTTCAGTGTCGACATGATGCGGGTGGTGGTACTGCAGGACACCAACCTTCGCACCGCGCATGCGGTGTTGGCCCTCTACACCGACAATGACATTCTCATCCTCGACAACCAGACCCAGCAGATTGTATCGCACCGGAATATCGTTCATTATGTGCCCATCTTTTCGGTCAACGAGAAGCACTGGTGGATGCATACCCCTTAGCGAGCCGCCCAAATAAATACTAGATAACCACACTCAGACAACATGAAAAAACTCTTTAAAAACAATCCTGCGATTCCCGGATTCATCCTTTTGATCGCGTTGGTCGTAGTGGGCGTCATGCTGGTTTTTGCCTACGCCAAAAAGGAGCGGGAACGTGACCTGCAAGCTTGGCAGATTCGCCTGGGCGCCACTGCCGACAGCCGCGTCCAAGCCGTAGACAGCTGGCTTGAGGCGCAGCACGCCAGCCTGCGCGAACTGGCTGACAACGGCACGGTACCGCTCTACCTGATGCAGCTCGGGGCGCTGGGCACGAGCGCTGCAGCGGATGTCGAACCGGCTCAGCTTTCCTACCTGCGCAACCTGATTCTCGCCACAGCCGAGCGGGGAGGGTTCATCGACAAGAGCAGAAGCGAGCCGCTCCAGGCCAGCGTGGCAGTCGCTGCCAACACGGGCCTGGCACTCCTCGACCAGAATGCCGCGCCTATCGTTTCGACACGGGGACTGAGGCCGGACCCTGAAATCCGGCGCGCCGCCGCCGAGGTGATAAAGACAGGCAAGCGCACCACGGCCGGAATCTATCTCAATGCAGCCAACAAGCCCGTGGTCGCCTTTCTGACCCCGGTGTTTGCGCTGCAGGATATGCGCAAGCGCGGCGTACCCATAGGCGTGATCGTTGGCGTCAAAAATGCGGAGGACGAGCTGTTCCCTCTGCTGACGCGCCAGGTACGCCTCAGCGACACGGAAGAAACCCTGCTGCTGCGCAGTGAAGATGGATCTGTGGTCTATCTCTCCCCTCTGGCCGATGGCAGCCCACCTCTCAAAAAACGCCTTAACCTCTCCACAGCACGACTGGAAGGCGCATTCGCCATTCAATCACCGGGCACCTTCGCCAAGCGTAACGATTACCGCGGGACGTCCGTGCTGATGACAAGCCGGACCTTGACGCAGGTACCCTGGGTGCTTGTCCACAAAATTGGTGCTGCGGAAGCGCTCAAGGAATCGGACACGCACCAGCGTTTTCTGCTGACGGTTTTCCTGCTGGCCATCGCCCTGGTTGCCGTGGCCCTGGTCGCCGCATGGCGTCATGGCAGCAGCCTGCGCGAAAAGCAGGCCGCGCTGGCGGCAAGAGAAAGTGCGCGCCAGCTGCGCGGCCAGACGGCGCTTCTGCATTCCATTACCGACAGCCTTACCGATTTCATCTACATCGTGGACCAGAATCAACATTTCAGTTTTGCCAACCGCGCCCTGGCCAAGGCAGCCAGTCTGGATGTAGCAGACTTTCCGGGCAAGACGCTGTCCAGCGTGCTGGGGCCGGAAACCAGCCGCCCAATCAGCGAACTGCTGGCCAAAACCACGGATAGTCATCAGCCACAAACCGACACGATGGAATTGGCTTTCAGTGGCGCGGCCAGAATCTATCACACAACCTGTGTCCCACTGGCGCAGGACGAACACCGGCAGCGGCTACTGGTGATCTCGCATGACATCACCGAACTACAGACCGCACAGGCCAAGCGCGATCACTTAATGCGCCAGGTACTCAAAACCTTGATGGGCGCGGTGGACCTGTACGACCACTACTCCACCGATCATTCCAGCAAGACCATCCAGGTGGCGCTCGCCATTGGCGAAGAGATGCAACTCGGAAAAGGGGATCTGGAAGTACTCGAGATGGCAGCCAATCTGGCGAATATCGGCAAACTGGCGGTGCCCCGAGAGATCTTGACCAAGACCGAGCCGCTCAATGCCGAAGAACAGGAAATCCTGCGCAAGCATGTCATGTACTCGGTAGAGTTGCTTAGCGGCCTCGAATTTGATGGCCCGGTGCTGGAAACGATAGGCCAGCGCTACGAGCATATCGACGGCAGCGGATATCCGGCCGGACTGAGCGCGGACCAGATCCTGCTGACTGCCAGAATCCTCGCCGTGGCCAACGCCTTTGTGGCCATGGTCAGCCCGCGCGCCTATCGCAACGACATGGGGGCAGAGAAGGCACTGGACCAGATTCTTGCGGAAAGCAAAACCAAATACGATCGACATGTTGTTGCCGCCCTGTTCCATGTCGCGGAGAATCGGCCGGAATCCATCACGCTACTCTGAGCGTGACCGGCAATCGGCAGCCCGTCCGTTAACCCGCCATTCGCGAAGAGAAATCTCCGGATGAAAATCGCTCCATCAGCAGTGCCCAGGTCTTCGGTATCAGGCATCGTCTGGCCGGCGCTACCCGACCCGGGTGCAGCAAGCATGCTGGCCATGCAGTACCAGTTGGAGCAGAGCCAGTGGTGGACTGCCGATCAGCTGCGTGCGCAGCAGTTTCGCCAACTCCATGCCCTGCTCACGCACGCATGGAAATCCATACCGTTTTATCAGGAACGCCTCAAAGCTGCCGGATTTGATCCCCGCACGGCTGTCACGCCCGAGACATTTTCGCGGCTTCCGCTATTGCACAGACATGAGGTGCAGACGGCAGGCGAGGCTCTCCTATGTCGGCAGCTACCCCAGGAACATGGCCAGAAATATGAGGGCAAGACCTCCGGCTCTACCGGCCAACCACTCAGATATTCTGGCACCCAGTATTCACTGTTTATTGGGCAAGCACTCACGCTGCGCGACCATCTCTGGCATCGGCGGGATTTCCAAGGCAAACTGGCCGTCATACGAACCCATGCAGGCAGCACCACCATCACTAATTGGGGCTCGCCAGTCAGCCTCTTATTCGATACCGGGCCAGCGGCCACCTTGGACATAGGCGCGTCTATCAACACCCAGGTAGCATGGCTACAAGAACAGGAACCCGATTACCTCCTCAGCTACCCTTCAAACATCCTGAGTTTGGCAAATCACTGTCTTGAACATGGCATCAAGCTTCATCGCCTGCGCGAAGTACGCACCCTGGGCGAAGCGCATAACCCGGCATTACGCGCCGTTTGCCGCAAGGCGTGGGGGGTGCCGGTGGTGGATGTTTACAGCGCCAATGAAATCGGCTATATCGCCTTGCAGTGCCCGGAACACGAGCACTATCATGTTCAGTCCGAATCGGTGCTCGTCGAAATACTCAAGGAAGATGGCACTTCTTGCCAGCAGGGGGAAATCGGCAAGATGGTCGTTACTTCATTGCAGAATTACGCCATGCCGTTGATTCGCTACGACATTGGCGACTTGGCAATAGCAGGCGAACCCTGCTCATGCGGGCGCGGATTGCCGGTGATCAAGTGCATTCTGGGCCGGCAAAGAAACCTCATCACATTGCCGGACGGATCACAGCACTACCCCATTACCGGATATCTGTCCTGGATGGAATTCCTGCCCATTCGACAGATGCAAATCGTGCAGAAATCCTTGCAGGAAGTCGAAATCAAACTCGTCACTGAGCGCCCTCTCACCCCTGAAGAACAGGAAAAGCTGAATCGTGTGCTGCACGATTCGTTAGGCTATCCATTCCATCTTAACTACACCTACCACCAGAATATCCCCCGCGGAGCGGGTGGAAAATTCGAAGATATCATCTCGGAAGTCAGCCGCGAGGTGCCGCGATGACCAGCAATGCCTCGCCACTGATACCTGCATCGAGCTTCCGCAGCGTGGCCTGGCCTTCCATGCCCGATCCCGTCGGCACCGCGATGCTGGCACTGCAATACCAATTAAACCAGACTCAATGGCTTTCTCCCGAGGCACTTCAGGAGCAGCAATTCAGTCAACTGCAATCCGTTCTGACCCACGCTTATAAAACCATCCAGTTTTACAGGGTTCGACTCGATACCATCGGATTCAAACCGCACCAGCCAATAACACCTGAGCAATTTCTTTCCTTGGCATTACTCCGCCGCAGCGAGATCCAGTCAGCAGGAGAAAGCTTGCTCAGCCAACACCCACCTAAAGATCACGGAAGAATTCTTACGTACCAGACATCTGGCTCCACGGGTCGGCCAATCAAGGCATTTGGCACGGATATCACACATTTTTTCTGGAATGCGCTCACGCTGCGCGACCATCTTTGGCACAAACGGAATTTCTCGGGCAAGCTCGCCTCAATTCGAACCACTGTCCAGGACGGCGTTTCACAGGGGTGGGGACCCGCGACAGATGTTGCATTCAAGACGGGCCAGATTGCCATGCTCAATATCCGGGCAGACATCAATAGCCAATTGCAATGGCTGCAAGCACAAAATCCGGATTATCTGTTAAGCCATCCATCCAATATTCTTGCGCTGGCCCATAGATGCATCCAGAAAAGAATCCCACTGACAAAACTGCGTGAGGTACGCGCCTTTGGAGAAACAGTCACCCCCGAGTTGCGCGCAGCCTGCAGCGAAGCTTGGGACGTCTCGGTAAAGGCCGTCTACAGTGCCGAGGAAGTCGGCTATATCGCGTTGCAATGCCCGGAGTATGAGCACTATCATATTCAGTCGGAAAACCTGCTGGTCGAAATTCTGAATGATGAAAATCAAGCCTGCGAGCCCGGTGAAATCGGGCGGGTTGTGATCACCACCCTACATAACTTTGCCATGCCCTTGATCCGGTATGAAATTCTTGACTATGCCGAGGCGGGGGAACCGTGCCCGTGTGGTCGTGGTTTGCCGGTCATCAAGCGCGTGATGGGAAGGCAAAGAAATCTGGTGACGCTGCCGAATGGAAAGCAGCACTGGCCCAGTTTCCCTGCGGAAAGCTGGGCATTTATCGCACCTATTCGCCAGATTCAACTGGTGCAGCGGGAACTGGATATTATTGAGGCGCGACTTGTTACCGACAGACCACTTAACGCAGAAGAGGCTCGCGAATTGGTTGCAGTGCTTCAGGAGCATCTTGGCTACCCGTTCCAGATCACCCTCCAATACATGCAACAAATCGAGCATAAAGCCAACTTCAAGTACGAGGATTTCATTTCCGAAATCCCTGCGTAGAGACCCATTTCACCGGACTGCTAAAATCCAGTCAATTTAGCCAGCAAATAACCAATGGTGAGATTGTCAAATAATGCCGAACCGGTTGATACAAAAACCCGGGGACGATTCGTATCGCAGGGCTCTCCAGCGCGCAGCAATTGAAACAGATCAACCAGCCTTGCGGTATCAATCAAGCCTGCCTCCTGCCATGAATTAAGGTCGCCGAAGCGGGCACAATCCAGTGTATCGACGAAGATATCCGCCACTTTCGCCCATGCCGGGTCAAGCTCACGCTGGTAGTCTGTGTCTGCCCCGAGGCTGACGATCAGCTTTGCGTTTGTGCCATGAGGGTTGCAGATAGGAGCTGTACTTGTCGTCGCCAGTACCATCACATCGACATTACTGGCTTGCTGGCTTTCCCTGATAGCAGTGAAACGCACAGATTGGATTTGCCGGGTCAGAAGCGCTGCAGTTTGCTGGGCTCTTTCATAGTCTTTGTCAAAAAATAAAATCTCTCCAACCCCTCCCAAGGAGGCAGCATAAAACGCTGCATAATATCCGACGCGTCCTGCGCCGATAAAGGCTATTTTTTCTCTGGCGTAGGACAACATATCGATGGCGATGGCGGCACACAGGCCTGTTCTTGCCGAAGAAAGCAGACATGCCTCGAATACATGGCTGACGAAATTTTCCTGGGGATGAAGCACAAAAGCCTTGCCAACCGTGATCTGGTCCGGCACCAATTGCTGCAAGGTATTGGTGCCCACCAGTTTGACCGTTTTTCTGGCGCTATCCGGCCTGCGCACGACGCATGGCATGACGCGAAAATCTGAAGCACCACCGTAATCGGAGAAAACCTGTTTGGGCGGCAATTCCAGTTCCGCCCGACCGGCTGCTATGTCGGCAAGTTCATCCCGCATGAAGCGGTAATATTCCGCAGGATTTTCGGTCAGGAAGCGGTGCACCTGCCGCTCGTCAAAATATACATAGGGCTCTTGGCCAATTCTCAAGACCTTTTGCTGCAACTCATCATCGATGTAGGACATATTTCTGGATTCCGGTGTACCTGCAAAAACCACTTAACCGCGGTGTTGAACTGCCGCTATCAGAACGAAACACCTTGGAATTACCCTTACTCCAACTCGGCTGGCTGGGCCTGCATGTGTATTCGCTCGGTGGGCATGCCAGGAGTTTCCTCCATTAACGGACGCATCGCTCGCAGCAAACTTGGAAACAGCTTGGTATTATCTTTTTCAAGCTGCGCGAGCATCTGCTTCATATGATTGCGTTCAGCCCCATCCCCGAAACAGGCCGGGCAATTGTCGGGGATGACCGGCAGCCCTGCTGACTCGGCGTAAGCTGCGGTTTGCCGCTCGCGCACGTAGGCGAAGGGACGAATCACACGCACATCGCCAGCATCGTTGAGGTAACTCGGCTTCATGGTTCTCAGCTTGCCGCCGAAGAAGGCATTCATCAAAAAAGTCTCGGCGAGGTCGTCGAGATGCTGCGCCAGCGCCAGCACGTTATAGCCGTTTTCTCGCACCACGCGATAGAGGATGCCGCGCCGCATCCTGGAACAATAGGCGCAGTAGGAATCCCCCTCCTTCAGGGCTTTTTTGGCTTCTTCCACTATCGGCTGGCTCTCGTAGAAATAGCGCATCCCCAGCTCTGCCATGTAGGGTTTGAGCGGGGCGGGATCGAAGGCTGACGATTGCGGATCGACGGTGCAGACGCCTATATCGAAATGAATCGGCGCCTTCTTCTGCAAAGCAATCAGTACATGCAACAGGGCCAGGCTGTCCTTGCCGCCGGATAACCCGAGCAGCACCCGGTCGCCTTCGCGGATCATGGAGAAATCACCAATCGCACGACCAGCGGCGGAAAGCAGGGATCTGGGCGGCTTGGACGGCTCGATCACAATGAAGCACTCCTTCCGCCATCCACCGGCAAAATCGTGCCGGTGATGTAAGGAGCATCCTTGACCAGAAACAGTACTGCGCGCGCAATGTCGTCGGGCGAGCCTTCTCGCTTCAGCAGGGTATGGGCGACGATGCGGCGACGTTCCTGGTCGTCGAAGGTGGGATCCTCCTCCGGCCACATGATCGGACCCGGCGCCACCGCATTGACCCGCACCTGCGGGCCGAGCTCATGGGCGAGCGACTTGGTCAGCGCCACCAGACCGGCCTTGGCGATGCTGTAAACGACGTAACTTTTCATCGGCCGCTCGGCATGGATGTCGGTAATATTGACGATGCAGCCATGACTATGGCGCAGCTGTTCGGCCGCAGCCTGCGACAGGAACAGCGGTGCCTTGAGGTTGGTTCCGAGCAGGTCATGCCAGTCCTTTTCGCGGATCTCACCCACTTCGGTCGGATAAAAGCTGGAGGCGTTGTTGATCAGCACGTCGAGTCGGCCATAATGTTTTATTGTTGCAGTGATCAGGTCCGGCAGCAGTTCCACGTCATGCAGATCAGCCTGCACCAGTGCCGCGGAATCCGGACGGCTGTGGTTAAATTCATCGCGCAGCTCCTCCGCTTCCACCACCGAGGAACGGTAGTGAATCATCAGGTTCGCTCCCTCTCCGTGCAGCCGGCGGCAGATCGCCGCGCCGACCCGCTTCGCCCCACCCGTAATCAATACGACTTTGCCTTGCATGTTTTCTCCATTACACTGGAATTGCCCTGAATTTATCACACTTGCCATGTCCCCACTACCCGCACCCGACCCGGCCGCGCTGGAATACAGCGAAAAGACTGCCGCCCTGATCAGGGGTGAAATTGACTCCGCCGGTGGCTGGATTCCGTTCAGCCGATTCATGGAACTCGCCCTGTATGCGCCCGGCCTCGGTTACTACAGCGCCGGCATGCACAAATTCGGCGCAGCCGGCGATTTTGTCACCGCCCCGGAAATCTCCGCCCTGTTTGGCCAGGTCTTGGCACAGCAAGCCGCTCAGGTGATCGGGCTCACGGCTGGAAATATTCTGGAAATCGGCCCCGGCTCCGGCCGTCTGGCTTTCGACTTGCTCTCGGAGCTGGAACAACTGGGGCAGTTGCCGGATCGATATCACCTTCTTGAAGTAAGCGCTGACCTGCGCCTGCGCCAGCAACACCTCCTGGCGCGGTTCGCACCCCGAGTCGAATGGCTGGATACCCTGCCTGCTTCCTTTTCCGGACTGATCATCGGCAATGAGGTGCTCGATGCGATGCCGGTGCACCTGGTCGCCTGGGGTGAAGATGGCTGCTCAGAACGTGGTGTAAGCATGCAGGACGGTCAGTTCTCATGGAGCGAGCGCAAACTGACATCAGGAGAACTATACGACAGCGCCGCCGGCCTGGATGTTGCTCCCGGAACACTCAGCGAAATCGGCCTCGCCGCACGCGGCTTCATTGCCACTCTCGCCGGGTTGCTGGAGAAGGGGGTGATTCTGATGCTGGACTACGGCTTTGGCCAGAGTGAGTACTACCATCCACAACGCAGTTCAGGCACCCTGATGTGCCACTATCGGCACTACGCCCACGACGACCCGTTCTATCTGCCAGGCCTGCAGGACATCACCTCCCACGTGGATTTCAGCGCCATCGCCGAGACCGGTCTCGCCCACGGACTGAACCTGCTGGGCTATACCAGCCAGGCCCATTTTCTGATCAACTGCGGCATCACTGACCTACTGTCGCGAGCCTCCCCCGAGCAAGCAAGCGCCTACCTGCCACTCTCCTCTCAGGTACAGAAACTGCTCAACCCGGCGGAAATGGGTGAACTGTTCAAGGCGATTGCCTTGGGCAAGGGGCTGGATACTGCGCTGATCGGATTTAGCCAGGGCGACAAAAGTCGCATGCTTTGAGCTCCGCCGTTAACGAAAAGGGATGAAGATCGGTGAGTTGTCGTGGCCTACTGTTCGAAAGTATATTGATACTGGACATTCAGAATGTTAAAGGTAAGACTGGCTGGAAGCGAGTAAAGCCCGCTTCCAGCCAGTCCAATTTGACTGCAATATAGGGCAGCAACGCCAACCGCAACGTCGAAGCCTTTTACTTGACGGATATGGATGCAACAACCTCATTGAGGTCTTTTCCAGCCATCCCCATCACGTCCGCGATGGTGCCACCGAACAGCATGCCCAAAAGCCCGACATTGAGTTGTGAGACAAACACCTGTCCTTTTTTGTCTTCGTAGACTCCAAGCCCCAAGGGCATGAATGCCGTAACGCCGCGGTCCTCATCGTTAGCGAGGATCTTCGAAGCGTAGCGCGGATTGCAGATGGTTACGCTACCGACTCGTTCCAGGGCACCAAAATCTGCCGCACTCTTTTGATAGTCATTTACGGTTAGCACCCGCCAGTCCTGTTTCTTCTTGAGGGTTTCGCTCAAGGCAGCGACAGTCTCATCATAGTTCAGATTGCTTTTGTGCTTAACCAGCATTAATGAAGGCATAGTGAACCAGACGATGAGTCCCATAAGAACCATACCGACCAACACCCAACCCGCCGCTTGTATTGTGCTCTTACTCATTTTGCCGCCTCCTGCCTGTGGTGAAATCCTGTTTGTGGACTAACGATTATTAGGCGGATCCAGCGGTCCATACGTTTTTAATAATACGGACGGCCACAATGTAGTTATATGCTCTTGCATCCTTAATTGGATGCTTCACGCTCTATCGCCTATTAATGTAAGAAAAAGCTGACATATTTTGTTCAGATATTCATTTTGCATTATGTTTAATATAGACCATTTAGGAGCGAACATCCTGGGGTCAGACAACTGGAACTGGATGGACTTTTGCTGCCGAACGGACGTTTGGAAAGTCAGCCATGACCGGCTGTAGCGGGTCTACGGCACCCGTTCAAGTGAAAGTTATCACCCCTCAACGCCCCGCCCCCCCACCTTCAACTTGTTAACGACTTGACCTTGAGCGCTACGGTTCGGTTTCGAAGTAAATTCGCTCCATGAGAAGCCAAGGTCGAACACCTATTCTTCCCGCAGCGCCTCCACCGGGTTCAGCCGCGATGCGCGGCTGGCTGGGAGCACGCCGGCGACGAGACCGATGACGATGGCGACGGCTTCGGCGAGCAGCACGAAGGTGATGGGGGTGTGCACCGGCAAGGCGGGTACAAAGAGGTGCAACAGTTGCGCGATGCCGATGCCGAGCGCCAGTCCCAGCACGCCGCCGACAGTGGACAAGGCTACCGCCTCGCCGAGAAACAGGCCGAGGATGGTGCGGCGCGGCGCGCCGAGAGCCACCAGCAGGCCGATTTCGCCGGTGCGCTCGGTGACGGCGATGGTCATGATAGTGACGATACCGACGCCGCCGACCAGCAGCGAAATGCCCCCCAGGGCGCCGACCGCCATAGTCAGGATATCGAGGATATTCGACAGGGTGCGCAGCATGTCTTCCTGCGTAGTCAGAGTGAAATCCTCGCGTCCGTGGCGTGCCTTGAGCAGCGTTTTAAGCGCGTCGGTCACCTCCCTTGCCGGCACCCCTTCGGCGTAGGTCACGTTGATTTCCATCAAGCCGTCGCGGTTGTACAGCTCCAGTGCGCGCGCCGCCGGGATGTAGGCGGTATCGTCCATGTCGATGCCGAGGATCTGCCCCTTGGCTTCCAGCACGCCGATGACGCGGAATTGCATGCCGCCGACACGCACCCGCGCG
The DNA here is from genome assembly GCA_018823025.1 of Gammaproteobacteria bacterium. Taxonomy (GTDB): domain Bacteria; phylum Pseudomonadota; class Gammaproteobacteria; order Burkholderiales; family Sulfuricellaceae; genus Sulfuricella. The sequence goes on from JAHJJI010000061.1 coordinate 25,275, forward strand.
CCGAGCGGATTGGTGTCGCCGAAAAGCTCCTTCTTGAGTTTGGCGCCCAGCACCACAAAGGCGCGGGCGCTGTCCGACTCCTCCTGCGGCAGAAACTGGCCGCTCCTGATCTTGATGCGGAAGGCCTTGAGCATGTTCGGCCCGACGCCGTACACCGTGGTACGGCGCAGACGCCCATTGCCGCCTACTTCGGAATTGCCCCACACGATAGGCGTCATTGCCGCGACATTGGGCAGATGCGAAGCCGCGCGCGCATCCTCCAGCGTCAGCGGGCGCACCGAGGTGGGGATGCCCGTCGGCGGTGCGCCCGCCGTCTTGACCTTGCCGGGGGTGATCGAGATGACGTTGGTGCCGAACTGAGTGAACTCGGCCAGCACGAAGCGGTGAACGCCCTCGCCGATCGAGGTCAGCAGGATCACCGCCGCGACCCCGACGGCGATGCCGAGCACCGTCAGAAAGCTGCGCAATCGGTGCGCGGTGATGGCGCGCAGAGCGAGGGTAATGCTGTCGGTTGAACGGATCATCGCTTCGACAGCGCCTGCACCGGATCGAGCGCTGCCGCCCGGCGCGCCGGGGCGACGCCGAACAGGATGCCGCTCGCCAGCGCGGTGACCAGGCCGGCGAGCACCGCCCAGGTTGGCGGATAGGCCGGGAAAGTGGGGTAGAGATGGCGGATCAGGGCCGCGCCCGCCTGGCCGAGCACGTAGCCGACGACGGCCCCGGCCAGCGACAGCATCGTCGCCTCGGCCAGAAACGCCATCCGGATGGTGCGCCCGGTCGCCCCCAACGCCTTCAGCAGGCCGATTTCCGCCGTGCGCTGGGCGACCGACACCAGCATCACGTTCATCACCAGGATGCCCGCCACCGCCATGCTGATAGCGGCAATCCCGGCGACACCGAGGGTCAGCACGCCAAGCAGGCGATCGAAGGTGGCGAGCACCCCATCCTGGGTGATTACGGTGACATCCAGTTCGCCGTCGTGACGCAGTTTGAGGATTTCCTCAGCCTGCGCCTTCGCCGCCGGGATCGCCTCGCGGTTGCGCGCCTCGACCAGGATGCGGAACAGGGTGTTGCTGTTGAACATCGCCTGGGCCAGCGCCACCGGGACGATCACCAGTTCGTCGTTGTTCATGCCCAGCCCCTGGCCGCTGGCGGCGAGCACGCCGACGATGCGGCAACGCCGGTCACCGATGCGCACCAGCTTGCCGAGCGCAGGTTCGGAACCGAACAGTTCGTCGCGGATTTTTGCGCCGATCACCGCTTCGGCCGAACCTCGCCCCCAGTCCTCTTCCGACAGGAAACGCCCCTGGGCGAGTGAAAGCCGGCGCACCTCGATGAACTGGGAAGTCGTTCCAGCCACGATGACTTCGCGCAGTTTTCCGCCGACGCTGATTTCCGAAGTGCCGATGACCAGGGGCGCAAGGCGGCGGATGGCAGTGCCGCGCAACAACGCCCGCGCATCCTCGACAGTCAGGTCGCGCGGGGTGCTGGTGATGGCGTTGGCCGGATTGAAACCGCCGGTTTCCGAGCGTCCGGGCAGGACGATGACCAGATTGCTGCCGATGGAGGAGAATTCGTTGACCACGTAGCGCCGCGCCCCGTCGCCCAGCGCTGTCAGCACCACCACCGCCGCCACGCCGATCGCCACCGCCAGCACCAGCAGCGAAGTGCGTAGCGGGCTACCGGTGGCCGCATCGCGGGCGAAGCGGATCAGGTCGGGGACGCGCATCGAATGGCTTCGGACAGTGAGTGCATGGTTTAAGGGTAGCGTTTTTCTTTGATTTTTTTGGGGGGAATGGGTGTGATTAAATGTCCGCTTCCGGAAAAATTATCCGGGTCATTACGCCGCGCCTTCCCGCGCGCTGTCATGCTGTAGCGCGCCATCCTCCATCAGCAACTGGCGCCGGGCGTGGCCACCGAGGACGGGATCGTGGGTGACGATGATGACCGTCACGCCGCTACCATTGAGTTGTTCGAGCAGACGGATCACTTCTTCGCCGGTGGCACGGTCGAGATTGCCGGTGGGCTCGTCAGCCAGGATCACGGCCGGCCGCATGATGGTGGCGCGGGCGATGGCGACGCGCTGGCGTTGACCACCCGACAGCTGATCCGGCCGGTGGCCGGCGCGGTTCTCCAGGCCATAGTCCTTGAGTGCGCAAGCCACCCGGTCGGCGCGCTCCCTGGGCGGAATACCAGCCAGCATCATCGGCAGCGCGATATTCTCGGCCGCCGTCAGCCGCGGCACCAGGTGGAAGCTCTGGAACACGAAACCGATTCGTTCGCTGCGCACCCGCGCCTGCTCTTCCGGTGAGAGGGTGGTCACGTCTCTCCCTTCAAGGCGGTAGACGCCGGCATTGGGCCGGTCGAGCAGGCCGAGCAGGTTGAGCAGCGTCGACTTGCCCGAGCCGGACGGACCCATTACCGCGACGTATTCGCCGGGCGCGATGGACACATCGAGGTGGCGCAGAGCATGCACTTCGCTGTCGCCGAGCCGGAACACGCGCTCGATGCCGCTCAGTTCGATCTGGGCGGCGCTCATCACTTGCCTGCCGGCGGTGTTTTTCCGTCCGCGACGACGTGGACGCCGGCCTTGACCCCCTCGCGTTCGAGCGAGGTGACGACCCGCTCGCCGGGGGCGAGACCTTCGAGCACTTCGGTGTATTCCCAGTTGGCCAGCCCGGTCTTGATCTTGCGTTCCTCCAGCGTGCCGTCTGCGCGAGCCACCAGCACCTTGCCACCTTCGAACAGGGCCGGAGTGGGCACACGCACCACGTTGTCGCGCACAACCAGGATTACCTCGACATCGGCACTATAGCCGACCAACAGCTTGCCTGCTGCCTCCGGCCGGTCGAAAACCGCTTCGATATCCACCGTCCGCGACTGCTTCTCGACAGCAGAAACATAGGGCGCAACGCGCTTGACGCGGCCAGGGAAGGATTGCTTCGGCAGCGCGTCGAGGCTGATGCGCACCGGCTGGCCGGCCTGAATTTTGGGCGCATCCACCTCGTCCATCGGCGCCTTGACATAGAGGCAGGAATCGTCGATCAGGTCGATGGCCGGCGGGGTCGGCACACCGGGGGGCGAGGGCGTCGAATATTCACCGACCTCGCCGACAATCTTGGCTACCGTACCGGCAAAAGGCGCATACAGCACGGTGCGCCCCTGTTCGACGCGGATCACCCGGACATGCGCTTCGGCCTGAGCCACATCGGCTTTGGCCGTGTCGCAACCGGCCCGTCGAGACTGGGCGTCGGCGCGGGCGGCTTCCTCCCTGGAAACGGAGACGAAACCCCTGGCGCGCAGGGCGGTTTGGCGCCCGGCCTCGCGCTCGGCGTTGGCGGCCAGAGTGCAGGCCTCGCCGACACGCCTTCTCGCCACCTCCGCTTGCGCCTGCGCCAGCTTGCCCTGCGCCTGCTGATCGTCATTCCACAGCTTCATCAGAAGCTGGCCTTTTTTCACCCTGTCGCCTTCCTTCACAGCCAACATCTCGATGCGGCCACCGAGTATCGTCGATAGCCTGGTGCGCTGACAGGCTTCGACCGTTCCGGCACGGGTATTGGAAATAGTGGATTCAACCTTGCCACGACCCACTTCTGCGAGCACGACCGGGATCGGCTTCGGCCGGCCGACCCACCACAGGGCGGCGGCCAGGATAGCGAGAATGGCAAGCCCCAGCGCCAGACGGCGAACCAGCGAGTGATCAGGAAGTTTCATGGTTACGGGCAACATTCGATGAATTTGGAAATACCATGATCCGACGATTCCCTCTCGGCCGCAAGCAGGCCTTTGAAACCAGAACTTAACCCGGAATCGTCAGCCGCGCCTCAGTGCCGCCGCCTTCCCGAGCCAGCAATTCGATTTTCCAGCCATTGGCTTCCGCCAGCTGCCGTGCAATGGCAAGACCCAGCCCGCTGCCTCCGGTCGTACTGCTACGCGACGACTCCAGCCGATAAAATGGCCGAAACACCTCTTCCGCCTGATCGGGAGGGATCCCTGGCCCGCGGTCTAATATGCTTATTCTGGCCCCACTATCCGCACAATCACAGACCATGCTGACCGGTTTTCCGCCGCCATAACGCAGTGCATTTTCGACCAGATTGGAGAGAATACGGCGCAACGCCACCAGTGCCACCTCCCGGATGCAGGGTGGTGGCGCCCGCCACTCAAGTCCCGTGTCTTGCGCCAGTTCACCGAGTAGCACCGCCAGATCCACTGGCCGTTTTTCCTCTTGCCCCAACCCCTGAGCCAGTTCCAGAAACCCGCCGATCAGCTGATTCATTTCTTCCATGTCGCGTTCCATGCGAGCGATCAGTGTGGGCTTGGCATTTTCCGGCATCATCTCAAGAGCAATACGGAGACGGGCCAGGGGGGTGCGCAAATCATGGGAAATCCCCGCCAGCAGAGTGGTACGATTGTCCATCAACTCCTTTACCTGACGGGCCATGCGGTTAAAGGTCGCCGCCAGGGCAGCCAGCTCGGTCGGCCCGGACTCCGGCAGCAGTTCCGGGGTAAGGCCTTCCCCGACTCTTGCCGCCGCATCGGCCAGCCGCGCCAACGGGCGCGAAATGCGCCGCGCCAGCACCAGAGAGGTCAACGGGACCAGAATTACCCCCGCCACGATCACCAGCACCAGCGCCAACATGGGACGCACGCCGAGTCGATCGAGGTTAAAGCCGATCCGGATCATCTGTCCGCCAATTGGAATTTCCGCCCACATCCACTGCTTTTCCCAATGGGTGACCTTGACGTGTATCGGCGTGCCGACACGCTCCGTCAACGCGTTCTCCAGAAAATGCAGGTAGGGCAGGAACTGGCCCTTATCCGGCAGCGGAGAATAGGCCTTGAATAGCCACAGGTTGTGGCTTTTGGCCAGTTCGTCCTCGAAGTCCCTGCGAGTTTCGGGGGGGAGTTCGACCCAAGTCTGGGCGGACAGCACCATCAGCGCCGCCAGGTCGTCGGCGGAACGCCTGGCCATCGGCAGGAACACAGTCGCCATCGCCACCACCAGCACGACCAACTGGAACGCCATCAGGATTGCTGTCAAGGTGGCCGCGGCCCGACCGAACAGGGTTGTCGGCCGACCTGGCCAGAGTTTCATGCCACGCCCCCCTGCGGTGAAAACAGATAGCCCTGCCCCCACACGGTGCGTATATAGCGTGGCTCTGCCGGGTTAGCCTCGATCTTGCGGCGCAACCGCGTCACCCGCACGTCGATGCTGCGGTCGAAGGGGTCACGCTCAAAACCTTTGATCAGATCCATCAGGTGGTCGCGCGACAGCACCCGGTTGGCATGTTCAACGAAGATACGCAGCAGCGCGAATTCGCCGCTGGTCAATGCGACCTCCTCACCGTCTCTGAGCAACCGGCGGCGATCAGGGTCAAGCTGAAAAGGCCCGAAACAATAGTTCGCCGGCACCACTGATTCCTTCGCCTCCCCGCGCCGGCGCAGCACCGCCCGGATACGAGCCAGCAATTCACGGGGATTGAACGGCTTGGCCAGGTAATCGTCGGCGCCCACCTCCAGCCCGATGATCCGGTCGATCTCCTCGCCACGCGCCGACAACATGATAATCGGCAAATTGCCGCGCACCCGCAGTCGGCGCGCCAGACTCAAGCCGTCCTCACCGGGCAGCATCAGATCGAGAATCACCAGATCTGCAGACTGCCCTGCCAGATAAGCTTCCATCTCCACTCCATCCGCCACCGCGCCGACTGCGTAGCCCTGCCCGGCCAGGTAGTCGACAAGCAGTTCCCGCAACCCGGCATCGTCGTCCACCACCAAAATATGTACTTTGTGTTCGTTCATCCTAAAAACCTCAGTTGGACGGGGTGGAGTGTGCGTTTTTTAGGGTGTAGGGCAAGGCACAATGACGCGGAATGGCCGTTCCATTCCAAGGAGTTGTAACGCCGCCATGCGCCGTAAAAACCGTGCAATCCGCCCCGTAGCGGTCTCACCAACCGGATAAAACGGTAAATCATGAAAAAGTTTATTAGAAGCACAGTATTAAATGTCCAATCGAGCGGTCAACTGAGGTTTCTAGGATCATGGCACCAATATACAAAACAACCTGCCCTGCCGCCATGCTTAGTCACGATTCGTAACACATTGTTACATTTTGACAGTGTCCGGAAATGCTTCTGCAACTTCAAAGGGGGATGATGCACTCCATGGATACGACAGACAACCCAACGGACATGGCGAGAAACGCCACCATGAAACACCCAGGCTTCGTCGCCGCACCCCTGCTCGTTCTATTACTACTGGCAAGTGCCGGCACTGAAGCGAACGAGTATCCGCCCCATGATCTCCCGCTACAGCTGGCACAAAATCAGAGCGCTGAAGATCGTGCCGCCCTGCGCGAACAGTTGGGCAACCGGATGCGTGAAATCAGCCCGGCGGAGCAATCGTTGATGCGCGACTCCGCCTATGACGGCAGGAAACGCATTGAAAATGGCGAAGAGGCCAGAACGGAGCAGCGCGGCGGCCGAAACGAAGGCGGCTATGGCCGCGGCCACGAATCTCGCCAGGGTGGTAGCAGCAGCATGGGTGGCGGAGGAGGCAGCATGGGTGGCGGCGGTGGCAGAGGCACGGGTGGCGGACGAGGGCGTTAACCACTAAATCATCCGGCGTAATGACTTGAACCAAGAGAACTGCAACGTCAAACAAGGAGTATCAAAAATGCACAAATTATTCACTTTCGCCATTGCGGCAACAACCGGATTGACCGGACTTGCCACGGCGGCGGACTTCACCGACGCCGCACCGGTTATCTCCAGCACCCCGATTTACCGCCAGATCTCCGAGCCGCGCCAGGATTGCTGGACGGAAACAGTGAGTTCCGCCCCTGTGATCCAGGAAAAGTCCTATGGCGGCGCCGTCATCGGCGGCTTGGCGGGCGCACTGCTGGGCAGCCAGGTCGGGCAAGGTAACGGACGCACGGCCGCCGCCGCGGTAGGCGCAGCCACCGGAGCGCTGGTCGGCGACCGAATGGGAAACCCGGCACAGGCGGATGTGCCCAGACAGGTTCAGCGCTGCCGCGAGATAGAAACTTCTCGCCAGGAACTCTCCGGCTACAACGTGGTGTACCGATTCCACGGCAGAGACATCACCACTACCCTGCCCTACGACCCGGGCAGTTATGTCCGGCTCGGCGTCAACGTACTCGGCGCCGGCAGCTAAATTTTTTATCAACCGTAACTGCAAAGGAGAAACAAATGCGTAAATCCACATTAATTGTCGTACTGACTACCATGGCTCTGGGCATGTCCACCGTCACCTTCGCCCGTGGTGGTGGCGGAGGAGGCGGTGGAATGGGTGGCGGGTCGGGCGGTGGAATGGGTGGCGGGTCGGGCGGTGGAATGGGCGGCGGGACAGGTCAGATGGGCAGCCAGAATTCCGGCAACTCTGGCACCGCCGAGAACACCCAGCGCAAGCAGGAGCGCATGCAACAGCAACAGGAAGAACGCGCCCAGAATCAGAACCAGGAACAGATCAGGACGCGTACCCGCGAACACCAGCCGCAAACCGGCACAACCGTGGCACCCCAGTAACAGACTTAAACCAGTCCCGCTCGCGGCGCGAGCAGGGCCGGATCATCTTTCCTCCCCTTTGCTCGGCTTCGCGCCGAGCTTTTTTTGTCCGCATGATCGCGACACCTCCCTTGCAAGTTGCTGCGTAATTACATTAAAGTGAGCCTCTCATTCACCTCCACGGAGAAGCTCAACGATGGGCAGCCTGCGGTATTACGCACGAGGGGTTTTTGCGCTGTTCGCCCTGCTCCTTCCCGTTCAGCACGCTACGGCTGAAACCGTCGAGGCAAAGCTCTCCACCGGCATCATCGCTACCGCCGACTTCCGCACCGGGCGGTCAGCACACCCCGCCATCCTGCTGCTGCATGGCTTTCTCCAGACACGGCACGCGCCACCGATGAGTTCCCTGGCGAACACCCTCGCCGACCGGGGTTACACCGTGCTAACTCCCACCCTTACGCTCGACATCAACCGGCGCGCCAAGAGCTTGGCCTGCGAGGCGGCGCATCCCCACAATCTGGAAAGCGATGTTGGCGAGATCGGCTTCTGGATCGACTGGCTGACCGGCAAGGGCTTCCGCGACATCGTCCTGATTGGCCACAGTTCGGGCAGTCTGCAGATCCTCGAATATCTGGTAAAAACGCCCAGCCCGACAGTGCGGAAAGCTATACTCACCAGTCTGATTCCGATCATCAGCGACCGCAATGAGCGCCAGCAAACCCTCGACCTGCTCAGGAAAAAACCGCAAGCTGCCGAGCAAGGCCTGGGGCGCTACACGCTGGCCTACTGCCGGAAGAATTATGCCGCGCCGCCCCGCGCCTACCTGTCCTATGCCACCGTCGATAACGACCAGATCCTGGCAAACCTGGGCAGGACCCGAGTGCCGGTCGAAGTCATCGTCGGCGCGACCGATACCACCATGGATGGCGGCTGGCCAGAAAAAATGCGGAGCCGCGGTGTGCCTGTCACGATCATCGAAAAAACCGGCCATTTCTTCGATGGTGAGCAGGAATTCGATCTGACCGACAAGGTCGAGGCCTCTCTGAAAAGCCTGCCCACAGGAAAATAGCCCATGCCGCCACGCGGGTTACCCCATTTCTGGCCTTTCACGATCAAGACCTATGCACTGGGCTTCATCCTCCTGATGTCTCTGGCACTGGGCGCCCTGGGATGGGGGATGCAATACCGGCTTGACACGATCCGCGCCGACGCCCAGAAACGCTATCAGCAGGCGGCACGCGAGGAACTGGCTGTGGCCACGACTCACCTGATTAACGAAATCAGGCAAAAAGGACAAAGCATCGCCGCCCAGGACGAGACTCGCCAGCAACTGGTCAACCCGGCTTATTACGGCTACTGGCGCGGCAATCGAGTACTTGGCGATGGACTGCTGCCAGCCCATGTCAAAGCGGTTGAAATCTACAACCGCCATGGCAAGGCACTGGCCGATTACTCTACCGGCGACATGCCGCACGCCATCACCGCTGAGGACAGCGCGGGGTTTCTCATCCACCAGAGTGGCCGCGTCTATCTATATATTTTTACTCCGATTCTTGGCATTGAAGCCAGCCCCGATTCGGTGCTCGGCACACTCGCCATCAAGCTCGACTTCATGCACCTCTTCAAGGAGAGCCAGCGATTCAACCATGTCAGTGCCGATAGCCTGCGCCTCCACTTCGATAGCCAGGAACGCCTGTCGCTGAATCAGATTTCCTCCCACCTGACTTTCACGCTGGCGCCCAACCCGGAAAGCGTGGCCCTGGCCGATGCCATCAGCCAGTTCCAGCGCCAGGGCATCATCTTGCTGACCGTCCTGTTTCTGGTTTTTTACCTGGTGCTGACCTCACTTCTGGCGGCCCCGCTACGCCGTCTATCGCTGCATATCGACACCCTGCGCGAAGGCCAGGGCGGGTTGTTGGCCGAGAGCTTCACCCGCAGTTTGCCGGTGGCCGAACTGGAGAAAGTGCGTCATTCGCTGAACGATTACCAGAGCAAGCTGGAGCAAATGCACCACAGCCTGAACGAGAAAAATGACGAACTCTGGACACTGGCACACCGCGACCCGCTCACCGGCGTCTATAACCGGCGCGGCTTCGAGGAGGACTGGGAACATGTGCGATCGGTGTCATCAGGCCATCGCCTCAAAGTCTCCATGCTCCTGTTCGATTGCGATCATTTCAAGGCCATCAACGACACCTATGGTCACCAAACCGGTGATCAGGTTATCCAGGCCATCACCCACTCGCTGCAAAGCACGTTGCGCCATGGTGACCGACTCTACCGCCTGGGCGGCGACGAATTCGCGACCCTGTTTCTGGACATCGACCCCGATCTCGCCATGCAGACCGCAGAGCGGTGCCTTGAAGCCGTCAGCCAACACGACTTTTCCAGCCTGGGCATCAGGGAACCGGTGCGCATCAGCGCTGGCCTGGCCCATGCTTCAGCCACCGATGCCGTAACCCTGGCCACCCTGCCGAAGCAGGCCGATATCGCGATGTACCATGCCAAGCGCCCCGGCAAGAAAAAGGTTGCCGTTTACGATGACAGCATGACCAACGACGCGGGTGTTCTTTTCTCGACCGGCGTGACCAATGCGGTTTTCGAGGCCATCGAGACTGGCGAATCGATCGAAATGCACTACCAGCCGGTAGTCAATCTGGCCAACGGCGAGGTGGATTACTACGAGGCACTGGTGCGCATCCGCGCTGGCCATGAATTGATCATGCCTTCCTCGATCTTCCCCATCATCGAGGCGCGCCGGCTTGAAGCGGAATTCGACCTCGCCGTCATCGGACGCATCGAAAAAGACCTCGAACAGGGGGCCATTCCGGCCCGAACCGGCATCTCTCTCAACGTATCCGGCCCCGGCGTGATCGACCCAAAAATCGTCGGGAAGCTCCTGGAACTGGGCCGCTTCCTGGATCGCTACCGGCTGATCATAGAAGTCACCGAAACAGCCCTGATTACCCAGTTCCATCAAGCTTCCGCCAACCTCAACAAACTGCGGCAAGACGGTTTCAAGATTGCACTCGACGATTTCGGCAGCGGCTATTCATCCCTCGGCTACCTAGCTAACATGCCGGTCGACATCATCAAGTTCGACATCTCCATGGTTCGTCATCTCGACGCTGGCGGCCGCCAAGGCCTTATCGTCGAAAATCTGGCTACCATGATCATCAAGGCGGGCTATCAGATGGTCGCCGAGGGCATCGAAACCGAAAAAACCTTGCAAAATATCGTGGGGATCGGCTTTTCGCGTGGGCAAGGCTATCTGTTCGGGCGCCCGGAAAATACCTGCCGGGACGCTGTCAAATTCTCAATCTTCAACAAAACTTAAGTGAGGTCACCATGTCGCAAACTAAAATTCTGCTGGACGAAGCCGAAATCCCAACCCACTGGTACAACGTCGTCGCCGACATGCCCAACCCGCCCGCTCCGCCGCTAGGGCCGGACGGCAAACCGATTGGCCCGGAAGCGCTCACCGCCATCTTTCCAATGAGCCTGATCGAGCAGGAAATGTCCGCCCAGCGCTGGATCGAAATTCCCGAAAAGGTGCGCGAAATTTATCAGTTGTGGCGGCCTTCGCCGATGTTCCGAGCCCACCGCCTTGAAGCGGCGCTCGGCACCCCGGCGAAGATTTATTACAAGTACGAAGGTGTTTCCCCGGCCGGATCGCACAAGCCCAACACTGCCGTGGCGCAGGCCTATTACAACGCAGAGGCCGGCATCAAGCGCATCGCCACCGAAACGGGTGCAGGACAATGGGGCTGCTCGATGGCGCTGGCAGGGCAGATGTTCGGCCTTGAGGTACGGGTATATATGGTCAAGGTGAGCTACGGACAGAAACCCTACCGCCGCTCGATGATGCAGACCTGGGGAGCGGAAGTGTTCGCCAGCCCGAGCATGGAAACCAATACCGGACGCGCCGCGCTGGCTGCCGACCCGGACAACCAGGGCTCGCTCGGCCTGGCGATCTCGGAAGCGGTGGAAGATGCCGCCAATCGCGCCGACACCAACTATGCGCTGGGCTCGGTGCTCAACCACGTGCTGCTGCACCAGACCGTGATCGGCCTCGAAGCCAAGAAACAGTTCGAGAAGGTCGGCGACTACCCGGACATGATCTTCGCCCCCTGCGGCGGCGGCTCCAACTTCGGCGGCGCAGCCTTCCCCTTCTTCGCCGACAAGGCCGCCGGCAAAAACGTGCGCCTGGTAGCGGTGGAACCCACCTCCTGCCCGACACTGACCCGCGGTCATTATGCCTACGACTTCGGCGACACTGCCAAGCTCACGCCGATGATGCTGATGTACACCCTCGGCCACGACTTCATGCCGCCCGGCATCCACGCCGGCGGCCTGCGCTACCACGGCGACTCAGCCCTGGTATCGCAGCTTTACCACGAGAAGCTGATCGAGGCGGTCGCCGTGCCGCAACTGGCCACCTTTCAGGCCGGCGTCACCTTCGCCCGCGCCGAAGGCATCATCCCTGCACCGGAATCCAACCATGCCATCGCGGCCTGCATCGACGAGGCGCTGCGCTGCAAGGAAAGTGGCGAAGCGAAGACGCTGTTCTTCAATCTTTCCGGCCACGGTCACTTCGACATGGGCGCCTACGACAGCTACTTGAGCGGCAAGCTGGAGGATTTTGCCTATCCCGAGGAAGCGATCAAGGCCGCGCTGGAACGGCTACCCAAGGTCGGCTGAACAGTGCCACAAAATGCAGCGGGGGCCTGAATAGGCCCCCGCTGCATTCAATGATCGTTACACTCCTCGTCAGTTCACCCGACCTTGTTCTCAAGCCAGATTTTGATCGCTTCCAGCCGCGCCTCGTAAACCCGGTCGCGAATTTTCGCCGGGTCATCACATTGCCGGGCTACTGCACCGGCATCCACCGCCTGGACGACCTTGAGTGCCTCACGCAAAAAATCGGCCGGTTCGAACACGGCATCCTGGTAACCCAGCCGGCCGCAACAATCAGCAGTGCAGGCCAGAAGAAAGGCTTCGAAGCGCCATGGCTGACGCAGGGCATCTGTTTCCTGCAGCAGCTTGAGCAGGGTTTCCGGCCGCAACTCGAAAGCACGCAGCGGCACGCCGTGAAAGCGCGCCACCATCAGCGCCAGTTCGCGGCAATCGTTGGGCACACGCAGGCGCTGGCACAGTGGCTTCGCCAGCTCAAAACTGCGCGCTTCATGTCCAATGTGGCGCGGCCAATCCGCGCGCGGCGTAGTACCCTTGCCGAGGTCATGAGTGAGGGCAGCGAAGCGCACCGGCAAATCGTAATTCTGCGCAGCGGCGTAGTCCAGCACCATCATTACGTGCACTCCGGTATCTATCTCGGGGTGGTATTTCTCGGTCTGCGGCACGCCGAACAGGGCGTCCAGCTCCGGCAGGATATGAACCAGCGCCCCGCACTCGCGCAGGGCCAGGAACATGCGTGAAGGAATTTTTTCCATCAGGCCGCGCGACAACTCCTGCCACACCCGCTCCGGCACCAGCGCATCGACTTCGCCGTTGGCGGCCATTTCCCGCATCAGAGCGAGTGTTTCCGGCGCGATGGCAAAACCGAAACGCGCGGCGAAACGCGCCACCCGCAACACCCGCACCGGATCTTCGACAAAAGCCGGGCTGACGTGGCGCAGGACACCCGCTTTAAGGTCGGCCTTGCCGCCGTAGGGATCGATGAACAGTCCCGCTTCATCCTTGGCGATGGCGTTGATGGTCAGGTCGCGCCGCGCCAGGTCTTCCTCCAGCGTTACCTCGGGCGCGGCAGACACCTGGAAGCCTTTGTAGCCGCGCGCAGTCTTGCGCTCGGTGCGGGCCAGGGCATATTCCTCGTGAGTTCTGGGATGAAGGAATACCGGAAAATCCTTGCCCACCGGCTTGAATCCCTGGGCCACCATTTCCTCCGGCGTCGCGCCGACGACCACGTAGTCGTGATCGACGACCGGCAAGCCAAGCAACTCGTCGCGCACCGCGCCGCCGACGGCGAAGATTTTCATGCGAATTAACGTTTCTCGTCAATAAACCGTTTGAATAGTGGTGCTGCGATGGGGGCCAGATATAATGGCGCTTCAGCCTCCAGAGCGGCAGGCTGGATGCCGAATACCTCAGGGAATGGGCAGGCGCACACTGCATCGGCTTTTAGCGTCAAATAGTTATCGTGGGTCAGCAACTTTATCGGCATCAAACCCAGAATAATTGACTGTAAGGAAGACATTCCCTCTGACAGCGGAATGACCGTCCGCTTAAGGCCTTTGACCTCGGCGACGTATTCGACCAGCTCCTGCAAAGTATAAACTGTCGGGCCGCACAGATCGTAACTCTGCCCAAAAGTGGCCGGATTATTCACGCTGGCCACGATGGCCTGGGCTACATCGCCGACATAGATGGGCTGCATTTTGGCGCTCGAGCTACCGAGCGGAAAAACAGGCGTCCAGTTAAGCAACCCGGCAAACAGATTAAGAAAACTGTCCCCAGGGCCAAAAATCACCGATGGGCGGAATACCGTCACCGCCAGAGGCTCGCCGTGAGCCTCACGCACCAGCGCTTCACCCTCACCTTTGCTGCGCTGGTAGCGACTCAAGCCGTCCACACTAACGCCGATAGCGCTCATGTGCAGCAACCTTTTCACTCCCGTTGCCCGACAGGCTTCCACTACCTTGCGCGGCAGATCCACGTGCGCACGCTGGAAAGCGCCGCGCTTTCTTTCGTGGAGGATGCCGACCAGATTGACCACGGCATCCATACCCTGCAACAATTTTTTTAATTCGACCGGGTCATGAATATCCGCTTCCACCAGCGACACTGTCGGCAGCACCGTAAGATGCTTGGCCCGGTTGATATTGCGGTAGGGAACACGCACTTCATACCCCTGCTCGCACAACCGGCTGACCACATGCTGCCCCACAAAACCGCCTCCACCCAGTACACACACTTTTTTAATTTCCATGATTTTCCCTATTCTTCCGCGGTAGTTAGAAACCCCTAGGTTTCAGTGCAGGCTCACGCGAAGCGCGTTACGCCGGAGCTAAAACCGCTGCCACCCAACACACAAATTTTCTTGATTTCCATTATTATTCTCCTTAATCGCACGCTGGCGCGCGCTCGTCATCGGTGCCGCAGTCTGTTTTTCCACTTCTTCTCGTTATCGTGCCCAGACGCTGCTTCAATGACTGCAACTGCTGGCCGAATTGGTTGCCATAGTAGACGGCGTTGCTCATGACTTTCTGCACATAGCCACGGGTTTCGGTAAACGGGATGGTTTCAGTATAGATCGCGCCTTCCATCGGCGCCTCGCTGCGCCACCGGATAGCACGGCTAGGGCCGGCATTGTAAGCGGCGGTCGCCAGAACCGGCTGGCCTTCGAGTTTATCGAGCACATACTTGAGATAATAAGTGCCGAGCGCCACGTTGGTATCCAGCTGATTGACCAACGACTGACGAAAGTTCTTCATTCCCATGCGTTTCGCAACCCACTGCGCCGTCGCTGGCATCAGCTGCATCAACCCCGACGCGCCGACGCCGGAACGTGCCTGCTGGACAAAGCGGCTTTCCTGGCGAATCAGGCCATATACCCAGGCCTCGTCCAGACCCACCTGACGCGCTTGCTCCTGCATCACGTCACGGTGCGGCGCGGGGAAGCGCAGACTGAAATCGTGCAGTTGCTGGGTCTTGTCCGCCGTACTGATGGCACGGTCATACCAGCCGTGGCGCTGCGCCACTTCCGCCGCAGCCAGCAAGCGCCGGTCGTCGAGCCCGCGCACCGCCCACATCCACTCACGGTTGGCCTCGTAGCGCAGGTTCATCTCGTACAGCGCCAGCGCACGCTGGATTGCAGGCAGCTTCTCCATCGCCTTGATCTCGTCACTACCCGCCTTGAAGCTTTCAACAGGGGAACCCGCCACCACGCCCAGCTCTCCGGCTGCAAGCTGGCCATAATAATTAAATTCCTTCGACAGCGGCGCCAGGATTGCATTGCCCTGCACCGCCTTGCCCTGCGACTTGAGGGCACGCGCCTTCCAGTAGCGCCATGAGCCTTGATTCTGCTCCGCCTCCGACATCGCAGCAATAGCGGCCTGCACTTCCTGCCAGTTTTGCTCGCGCAGCGCCGCGCGCACCTTCCAGGCGAGCTGCAAGTCGGAAAGACGGGTTCCGGCCGCCTTGCCAAACCAGGCTAGTGCAGCCGGGTCGTGCTTGCGCGCCGCATGCAAAGCCAGCTGACCCCAGCCATAAGCCTGCTCTTCCGCGCCAAACTGAGACTGCAAGGCATTCCAGTAAGGCAATGCCTGCTGCGGCTGGCTACGGGCCACGCGTGACAGAGCAAACAGGGTCAGCTCCCGGCCAGCACGGGTCGAAAGGCTCACCGGTAGTTTGTCGAGAAAGGCGAGCGGATTTTCTGCTGCTCGCTCCAACTCGCGCAAGGGAATCTCCTGCTGGCCGGGGAAGTAACGCGAAACATTCTTCGCCACGCTGACATTACCCGCCTCCAGGGTCAACCTCAAACGCGCCCACACATCTTCCACGGTGAGCAGGCCATTAATCGCCAAAGCATCGGACAGAGGCAGGCAGCTCGACGGCTGCTCTTCGGCGCTGAACCAGTAGGGCTTCGCCTCCGCCAGCGCGGCGCTTTCACCCAATGCGAGCCGCGCCTGCAGGGCATAACAGACCAGATCCGAGTCCCTGGTAATCAGCGCAGGGTATTCGCTCATGTACAGCTCCCAGCGCTGGTTTTTTGCCAGCATCCGCAGCCATTCAGCGAGCAACCGGTCGGCCAGGAAACTGTCCCCGTTACGCTGGATGTAGGCTTTGATCTCTTCCGGGCGCGCTTCCTTGAGGTGCAACATGAGTTGCATATAAGCGACGAAGGGCTCCAGCACATGCCCTTGCAAGCGCGCGGCCATGGCATCGAAACGGGAAATATTGCCCGACTTGAAAGCCTCGCGCGCCGCGAGGAAGTCAGCCTCGTGGTTTGCCGAGGCAGCATTGCTGAATGCGGAAAGCGCGGCTCCCGCGGAGAAAACAACCGCAATTAAGATAAATCTCATAAGTGCTATAGTAAGTTTTTACGCCCTTAAAAGATAGCACACGATGCCCCACATCAGCCTGAATCCCGCTACCGGCAAGGTTGAGGGAATTTTCCAGAGATGCAACGATCAACAACTAGATAACGCGCTGGAAGAGGGTATGGAAGCCCAAAAAATCTGGCAAATGACAGACTTGGTTCAGCGCGCCGAAGCGCTACGCCGCGTGTCAGAAATCCTGCGGAAAAACCACGACGACTACGCCGCCCTGATTACCAGGGAAATGGGAAAACCGTTGCGGGAAGCCCGTTCCGAAGTGGGAAAATGCGCCCTGGCGTGCGACTAC